>SWDS01000006.1:82934-407288 GCA_005116745.1 Nitrospira sp.
CTCTCCTCCAGTTCAAGATCACGTTAACCGGGATCCGTCCGCCGATCTGGAGGCGCGTGCTGGTGTCGGAGGGATTGGCTTTGTCCGGGTTGCACGACATCATCCAGGAGGTGATGGGGTGGACGAACTCGCATTTACACGATTTTCATTGGCGTGAAGACCGGTTTGGTGTGCCAGATCCCGAGTTTGACGAGGAGCGGGTGGTCGATGAGCGCACGGTGACGCTCAAGGAGCTGGGTCTGTCCGTTAAGGACAGGCTGGAATACATGTATGACTTCGGGGATGGGTGGGACCATGTACTGATGGTGGAACAGGTTCTGGCGGACGGGAAGCACCAGACGCCGGTCTGCCTGAACGGCGCCCGATCCTGCCCTCCCGAAGATTGTGGAGGGGCCTGGGGATACGAGAACCTTCTGGAGATCCTCAAGGACCCGACACACAAGGAGTATGAGGAATGGAGGACCTGGCTCCCCGAGGACTTCGACCCCGAACGGTTTGATCTCGCGGAGGTCAACAGCGGGTTGTCGGTGAGACAGTGGACCATCGCTCCTCCCTCCAGGAAGGGACGGAGGAAGAAGGTGTGAGCGGTTCGCTCAGACAACAGGGACCATCAGAAAGCGCTATTCCCTAAAGGCTGCATACCCAACATTTGACATTATCTCGTTGTCGCTTCTCTTTTATAACTGCCTCAGCTCCCCAGGAAAGGGATTCAAACCTCTCGTGGAGGAGTTTGCCTTATTAAAGACGGTGGAAGACAACCATCTTCTAGATCCCTCTCATCGGAAGTTTTACAACCAAGCAGCCTTCGGCCAACCCTCAGATAGCTAGGTGAGCAGTGGATGACAGTTGTCCCAAACGCGAACGCATGTCTTTCGAAGAGTTGGCCATTTCCAACATGTGGGAGATGGTTACTATTCAAGAGAGAGCGAGGGATACTGAGAGGTAGGTTATGAAACACTCACTCAAACGGAGTTCCAAAATACGTCAGGAGCCAGAGTGCAAACAGATAAACGCTAAGAATGGATTGTATTCCTGAAAAAGTGCGGATCAGCCCCTTTGCCCGTAACTCGTAGTTGTCAAATTGCAATCTGGAAATCCATGAGCCGAAATTAAAGTCTCGCCACCCGATACGGAATGCAGACAACAAACTAAAATAAAAGCTCCAACAAAAAACCCAAAAGTATTGTCCGCCATCCTCTCCCAAGCCTTCTGTTATACTTGATCGCCTATTGGCAATGTCATCAAGGCATTCAGTAGGCCATACTTTCCATAAGTCGCTTGGAAGAAAACTCTGCAGGAGACACAGGTAATAGAAGACGCTCCAAATTGGAACTAGCATTAACAATAGAACGATGCTACCCATGGGATTTGCCCCATAATCTGTTATCCAGCCTCCCAAAATATATGTTTGAAGAAATTGCTCATAGGGTGTGTCATTCGCCATTGCGAACTTTCTCAACGCTGCCGTTAATGCTTTCTGTTCGTTGCGCAGTCCAGACTCCTTCGCTAGGTTTCGTAGTTTCACCAGGTTTTTAGGGTTTAAGAAAACTATAGTGGATAGACCTTCTGAACCCATTATCAGAGATTCACTAACATTCCTGGGCTCGAATTCGGCGCGAAAGAATTTGACTCTTGTCAATATTGATCTTTCGAGGTCGATACCTCTTAGATCTGCTGTTGTAAAGTTCACGTCAATAAAGACGGTATCCGAGGTCTTGGATGCTTGTAACTTTGCGTCACTTAAGTCTCCACCTAGCAGGCTCGTATGTCTCAAATCCGCAAATTCCAGGTTGGCCTTGTGAAAATTAGTGCCAAATAAATTACCATTAATCTTCGCCCCCTGTAGCTTCGCGTCGTCGAAAATGGATTCGTGAAGGTCAGCTTCCTCTAAGTTGGCGCCAGTCAGATTGACTCTGGAAAAATCCGACCAGGTCAAATCGGCACCTGTGAGAACAGCGCCTTTGAATATTCCTGCTGGCGAGGTCGATAGGTCAGCACCACACAAATTTGCCTTTCTGTTGTCTTGGTAGGCCTCTTTAGTCATTCTTAATGCTTTGGTCGAGTAGGTTTGAAGCCACTGTGAGTGCTTTTCAAGGACCTGCTTGATTTCTCTCTCGGAAAGTTTAGCACCACCCCTATATTGACCATCGCATACTAGACGAAAGGGGTGCCCCCTCAATAGCTCAGTTCTTGATCTTGGCCACAAGTCGGTAATCAATGCGATAGCCTGAATTAAAACTAGGCTGATAAGGACTCCAAAAACTATCTTGTGGTTACGTGTGATCATCTACACTTTGCATTTCTTCGATGATTACCCTTAAACTGTACGAAGTGTCATAACGGCTAACCATCCGATGACTGCCCCTCGATAGGAAGATTCTGGAATGGATGAGGAGCGTGGCGCCCAAGGATACCCAGAATTAATTCTAAAATCGAGAAGGTTACTGAACAGTTACCGTGACGCGCATTCTCTCCCACTGACTCGCCATCCTTCGCCAGCTTTTCCCGTTGTCATATTCCTGTGAACTTAGCTACGATCCAGCGGGAGCAAATGGTTGAGTTGATCCCTCAATCGGCGAACATAGCCTGATGTTCGTGCTCCCATCTTTCTTCTCAGGCGGCCAGCAGGCGGGCATGTGCCGAAACGCAAGAAGAAACCAGTCAATGACGCCAAGAGGGCCGGGCAGCCCTCCATATTTCAGCATGCCTGGGTAGCGTGGACACGAGGAGACCGAAACCCGCTGCGTCAAATCCTGGATTTACACGAGAATCAGATTCCGCCTCAGCTCTATGACATTCTGTATGCCATTGTGGAACATGCCTCAATGCCCACGCAGCCCATGGCCAAAAGAAAGCCAGGCCGCCCGAAAGTATCCACGCGCTACCATTCCGATACTCAAAGAGACGAGATCGTCAGAACTGTGGCCTGGCTCCGTAAGATCAAACCGAGCATGACAGTGACCCGCGCGAGAGAAGTCGTTGCTGATCGCTATGGAATCAGCACCAGTCTGGTCGAAAAGTATTGCCTCGCCCTCAGGAAATCCTGACGCCCACTAACGTCTCGTAACTCTTGTCCACACACAAAACTCAATAATTCATTGAGTGGGAACTTGTATAGACACCTTATACAAGTAGGGCCATGCCAACACCCACGGATCGTCCACTCCCGGTTGTCTTGCCGGTCCGGCTCTCCAAAGATCAATACAAGGAACTGGCCGCTCTTGCCGCACTCGATCAGCGCACGCGGTGTTCGATGGTCAGAAAACTAATCACCGAGGCCGCTCGACACCTGAACCAAGAGCCGCCGAAGGGGGCCGTATGACTCAGGTGCTATCTCACATTCTTGAAGCAACGAAGGCATGCCTCTATGGTCCTGATCGTTGGATGGGGCATTGCTTGTCGCACGGTTCCCGGAAGCATCGAGACCTGTCCATTCGCAGAACAGATGATCGGATCTTGCTCTACGACTTTGCGGGTTGCTCTCTTCCTGAAATTTGTTCGGCACTGGGCATCCATCAACGGGACCTGTTCCTTGATGCCTCATTCCCTCGTAGCTCCCGCCCGATCCTGAAACTGAAACGTCCTGATCGTGTCGCCAGCGCCTTTCTTTTTGAACTAGGGGCCCTGGATAGACGCCTACGAGCGGATCGGATTTTGGAAGCCGCTCAGAAGCTTGATGCGGCCACGATGTCCCATGCGCAACTGGATCGCGCTCTTGGGTACGTGGCCCAGGCCTACGCCGACATTGAGCGAGCGGAAATGTTGGAGCATGTGGCCGATACCTTGCGTGAACGCGACTATGCCGAAGGGATGGACCGTGAGCAATCAAGACGCATTGCTTGAGATGGAACAGGCGGCCAAGAGTCCGTTAGGACCTGAAGAGCCGAGCATCCTCGATGAGGTGTACGCCTTTCTCGGTCAATTTGTCGCCTATCCATCTGACGCCGCTCACGTAGCTCATACGCTCTGGGTCGTGCATACCCATCTGATGGATAAGTGGGATTCAACACCACGAATCGCCTTCCTCTCCCCTGAGCCCGGCTCAGGAAAAACACGGGCCTTGGAAACCACTGAAACGCTCGTCCCTCGCCCTATCGAGGCGATCAATGCAACACCCGCCTACATGTTCAGGAAAATTTCCGACCCCGCAGGTCTCCCTACGGTGCTGTACGACGAAATTGATACCCTCTTTGGTCCGCGAGCGAAGGAGAACGAAGAACTGCGGGGCGTGATTAACGCGGGGCATCGACCTGGGGCTCAGGCGGGGAGATGCGTGGTTAAAGGGAAACAGGTGGAAACAGAAGAGCTGCCTGCCTATTGCGCCGTGGCGATGGCAGGCCTTGGCAACCTGCCTGATTCGATTCTCAGTCGATCGGTCATTATCCGTATGCGACGGCGGGCACCCAACGAACAGGTGTCACCGTATCGGCGGAAGGTCCATGGGAAACAAGGAAGCATCATCCGAAACAAACTTGAGGCTTGGGCCAATGACATCAAAAAGACCATCGAGACGAGCCCCCAACTACCGGAAGGCATTGTTGATCGTAATGCTGATGTGTGGGAGGCCCTGATTGCGGTTGCTGATGCGGTGGGCGGTGCCTGGCCTGAACGTGCCCGCGCATCGGCTGTTTCCCTTGTTTCGGCTTCCGCAGATGACAGGGGGAGCCTTGGACTACGACTCCTGACGGATCTCCGTACAGTGTTCGGCGATAAAAAGACGCTCTTCACGGTGGATCTTCTGACCGCTCTTCACTCCCTAGAGGAAAGTCCATGGGGTGATCTGAAAGGGCGGCCCTTAGACCCCCATCGGCTCTCAACTCTACTCAAACCCTATGGGGTGAAATCTAAGCAAGTCAGGATTGGAGAGAAGAGTCAAAAAGGCTATAGCCTCGACGATCTGGCGGACGCGTGGATTCGCTATCTTTGCTCGAAGCCCTCTCTGTCACCCCCCGAAGGCGAAACACGCGAAACACAAGAAACCCCTCAGGAGCCAGAGGGTGGCGTCCCGGTAGGCAGCACCCACGGCCAGGCAAAGGCCGAAACCGAGGAGGTGATCGACCTTGTTGATTGAAGCCTCCATTCCGCTCCGTGTCCGGCTACGGTCTGGCGAAGTCCGCTTGCGACCAGGGCACCCCGTCCGGTTTCACGATGCCGACGGGCGGAAGTTACTCGCCCGTGCGCCTGGGAAGGTCCATTGCGTGATGCCTGAGCCGCCCCTTCGGTCTGGATGGTTCGTCGCATACCGGAATCAGCGCAACCGACTGCATGACGGCACGGTGAGCCGCTGTGACTGGATCGGGACGGGCTGGACAATCCATCTCACGAGCGGTACGGCCATTCCCTTTATGTGGGTGACGAGCGTGAGCAAGACCGATGCAGCGGGCAAGGTCATTGCCGCCTGGTTGACCAGTCGGCACGGGTTTGACGGCGAACGGGAGAGGGGAAAGCCATGAATCTGTGGAAGCAACGACGCCTGTTCGTCTGTACCGGCTGTGGGGAAAAGCTGCTTCATGATGCGATGTACCTGCACAGCTTGTTCACCTGTCCTCAGCGACCACGGACGCCGAAACAGATCCTAGAACACTTCTTACTAACTGGCCGGACGTATTGCCCCACCCCGGAGCGGACGCAATGATGAACGGCAAGCCGGTAGAAGTTCCCACTGTGGAACAGCTATTTGCCGACCCGTCCAAGGTCCAAGATCTTCCCGTTACCGTGGTTCAGCATCTCCTGATCCAAGTGACTGCATTACTCCCGCTGTTGGTGGCTAAGTCTCAAAGTGCCGCTGAAAAGAGCCAGGAGGACCGACTCCTTACCATCGAGGAAGCCGCCTTGGTTTTGGGCATGACCAGAGATCGACTGTACCGAACGGATTACCCCTTCACGATCCGAGACGGCGGCTTACTTCGGTTTTCTAACAATCGCATTCAATCTTGGATTCGCTCTCGATTGCGCCAGGGATAGGACCTTGCACAATAATACATGCATACGGTATTATGTATTCCCATGAGCCCTAGAGGAAAAAAAAGAACCGAAAAAGAGATCGTCAAGACGACGGTTGAGCTACCACATGACCTCTGGCGGACCGTGAAGGTCCGGGCAATGGACGAAGGGACAGACCTCCGAGGCATTATTGTTCTTGCGCTGCAACAATATCTTGCTAAGAAGGGCGCGAGACGGGAGGAGTAACACATGTCTGACCATGATTCGAGAGAGCAAGCCAAACGTGAGTACCAACAGGCACTAGAGAAACTTGCCAAAGTCTTCCCGGAAGCCGCAGTGGGCTTGCCTGGGCCTCAACCGACTTCCCCCAGTGGCAACCCCACCACGGCGAAACGGCGCGGACAAGGGCGCGTGTTTCGTCGTGGAACGAAATACTGGATTGCGTATTACGCGAAGCGAGCAGGTCGCAGTGTGGAGATTCGAGAGCCTGGCGGTCAGACCGAGAAAGAGGCACGCAAGAAACTCACATTTCGATTGAAACAAGTCGGGGCACACGATCTCGGCTACGAAGTGCTCAAAGGCCCCCAATCCGAGAAGATCACGATTGAAGACCTGCTCGACCGTTTAGAGAGAAAGTATGAAGAGCTGGGGAAAGAGCGCCGACGAACGCACTCGCACATGACACACCTGAGAGACTTTTTCGGTGTTGAGCGGGCGATGTCTGTGGCGGAAGGAGGGCGGATCTCAGACTACATTCGCTTCCGACAGAGAGAACATGCCTCTCCAGGAACCATTAACCGAGAACTCAGAATTCTCAGACGAGCCTACCATGTGGGAGTAGGTGAGAAACGCCTCAATCGATCTTCAGTTCCGACGTTTGAGTTACTGCCTGAACACAATATCCGTGAAGGGTTCGTGGAGAAGGGAGCCTTTGAGGCGATTCTCTCCAATCTCAAAGATCCCGATGTTCGGGATGTGGTGAACTGGGGGTTCTGGTCAGGAATGAGAAAGGGCGAAATCACTAAGCTGCCCTGGTCGTCATTCGATAAGGAAACGTGGACGATTACCTTGCCCGGTAGAATTACGAAGAACGGAACGCCCCGCAAGCTCGCGCTCGTTGGGACCTATCGCGAGATTATTAAGCGCCGACTCAACGCCCGTGTGATCGGCTGTGATCTCATCTTTCATCGCAACGGGAAGCCGCTCGGTTCTTTTCGGAAGGCATGGGCGAATGCCTGTAAGAAGGCCGGTGTCGCCAGCCTTCTGTTTCACGATCTGCGACGATCGGCGATCAGAAATATGGTAAGAGCTGGTGTTGAACGAACCGTGGCACGGACTATTTCCGGTCATAAGACCGAGGCAATTTTCTCCAGATATGACATCACGAGCGAGGAGGACCTGAAAGACGCGGCTCTCAAGACAGAGGCCTACGTCTCAGCTCTCCCCTCGAAATCGAAGATCACGCCCTTGGATCAGGTTGGTTGAGAACACGGACAAAACACGGACAATTTTGATGATTGGCGAAGTGATGCCATGACGAACCTACTGAATTTAATGGTGAGCCGGCTGGGACTCGAACCCAGGGCCCTCGCCTTAAAAGGGCGATGCTCTACCGACTGAGCTACCGGCTCACAAGAGTGATATGGATACTGGCACTACCGTCGTTTGTACATTCGTTCCAACACTGCGACGGACCAACACTGGCCCATCCTAACATTCCTGGCTGACTGATGACCATTGACTAATTTTCAGGAGCGTTTGGAGCGGCGGCGAGAGCAATCCAAGGGATTCCGCAGCATGATCGTTTCGGCACGCTTGGATCCGGTCGAGATCATGTCGATTCGGCACTGTGCCAACTCTTCGATGCGGGCAAGGTATCGTTTCGCTTCGACCGGGAGTCGCTTATAGCTGGTCGCCCCCGTCGTCGCAGCAGTCCACCCTTTCATCCGTTGATAGATCGGCTCGCAACCGGTCAACACGTCCAGATCGGCTGGCATATCTTTATGGATGGTGTTCCCATGCCTGTAGCCGGTACAGAGTTTCAACTCCTTGCAGCCATCGAGCACATCGAGCTTGGTCACGGCCAGGGAGGATAATCCGTTGACTTGTGTCGCATGGCGGACAACGACCGCATCGAACCAGCCACATCTTCTGGCACGCCCCGTAGTCGAACCGAACTCCTTTCCACGTTCTTGTAACCCCTGTCCAACCTCGTCGGTCAGCTCAGTTGGAAAGGGGCCACTGCCCACCCTCGTGGTGTAGACCTTCGCAATGCCCATGACCGCGTCAATCATTGTCGGACCCACGCCAGTTCCCGTGCAAGCGCCACCTGCCGCTGAACTGGACGAAGTGACGTAAGGATAGGTGCCGAAATCCACATCCAGATGGGTACCTTGCGCCCCTTCAAACAAGACGGTCTTGTTCTTCCCGATCGCGCGATTGAGCAACGTGGTTGTATCGACAATATAACTCCTGAGTCGATCGGCATACGCCATATATTGGTTGAAGACTTTGTCGACTTGAAATGTCTCGACTTTGTAGAGTCGCTCTAAAAACCAGTTCATCTCGACAAGATTCTCTTCGAGTTTTTTCTTGAACAATGGTGGGTTCAGCAGATCCCCCATAAGAATTCCGATCCGCGCCATCTTGTCAGCGTACGAGGGTCCAATCCCACGTCCGGTCGTGCCGATTTTCCGTGACCCTTTGGACTGTTCTGACGCGCGATCGATTGCTTTATGGTAGGGCAAGATGACGTGAGCCCGCTGACTAATGACGAAATTCTTCCCGAACTTCACACCCTGACCTTGTAGGTGATCCATCTCCTCGATCAGAGAACTAGGATCAACGACCACGCCGTTGCCGATCGCACACAACGTGCCACGATACAGAATCCCTGAAGGGATGAGATGGAAAACAAATGTTCCACGATCGTTGATGACCGTGTGTCCAGCGTTGGAACCGCCTTGGTAACGCACGACGATATCGGCGTTTTGGGCTAAGATATCGACGATCTTGCCCTTGCCCTCATCGCCCCACTGAGCACCAATAATGACGAGATTGCCCATAGTTAAAGATATCCGCAGCCGGAGTTGACACGAAAAAATGGCTCTGACCAGATTGGGAGATCAGAGCCAAGGGGCCTCATGGTAGGTGCAGCCTATTCTTTTGTCAAGATGGTCGTTGCGATACTTTGCATTCAAACCTTTTTACAAGATCATGACACGGTGATGCAACCACAGGTCGGTTGACTGGCTCTAAGCTGCGTGTTAGCATACGAAGAATTGTTTCAACGCCTCAATTTCCATAGTAATTTCGATCTCTAAATCTCCCAGAGTGGGGCTGTAGCGCAGTTGGGAGCGCGCGTGAATGGCATTCACGAGGTCGCCGGTTCAATCCCGGCCAGCTCCACCAAACATCACTGCCCATGCGCCGGTGGTCGTGATCTCCACACTATGCTTACTACCACTCGACTATCGAGCTTGCTGAGACCGTCGCTGCAGTTCATCAACTTCAAGCTCTCTCGTCTTCCAACCTCCTAGCTGCTCACGTCAACACGGTCGGTCTACCTGATCCATCCATTTATGTTCACACGGAAGGTTTGTGCCCATGCTTCAAATTGAATCCGTCAGCAAACAATACTCTACCAAAGTGCTGCTCGCTGAAGCCTCCGCACATCTTCGCCCAAGTTCACGAGTTGGCTTGGTCGGACCGAACGGCGCTGGGAAAACGACGCTCTTTCGCATGGTCCTTGGTGAAGAGTCACCGGACGAAGGCTCGGTCCGCAAGCGGCCTCGCCTTCGGATCGGCTACCTCCCACAGGAACTGGAAACGATTACGGGTAAGACGGTCCTCGATGCTACACATCGCGATGAGTACCCTGAGCACGAGGCAGAGCGCATCCTAATGGGCTTGGGGTTTACGGAGGTTGATTTTAATCGCCCCGTCGAGAAACTGTCTGGAGGCTATCGAATGCGGGTCGCGTTGGGACATCTGCTCTTGTCCAATCCCGACGTGCTCATGCTGGACGAACCAACCAACCATTTGGACAAGCCGACTCAGCGC
This sequence comes from Nitrospira sp., assembly GCA_005116745.1. Taxonomy (NCBI): domain Bacteria; kingdom Pseudomonadati; phylum Nitrospirota; class Nitrospiria; order Nitrospirales; family Nitrospiraceae; genus Nitrospira; species Nitrospira sp. The sequence continues at coordinate 92,940 of SWDS01000006.1, forward strand.
TGGTTCGAGCAGTTTTTGTTGCAATCCGGTATGACGCTGCTGATCATTAGCCACGACACGGCGTTTTTAGATCGCGTCGTCACGCACGTCTGGGAACTCCGGCACCATAAGATTGAGGAGTACCGTGGCAACTATTCGCTCTTCTGCAAACTGAAAGCCGAAAAGGATGCTCAACTCCAGGCCTCTGCGGCTCGCCAATCCAAAGAGGTCGCTCGGGTTCAACAATTTGTTGATCGCTTCCGGTATCAGGCCAACAAGGCCAGCCAAGTCCAATCACGCATCAAGCAGCTCGATAAGGTCAAACGGATCGAAATACAGCGAGATCCGAAGCGCGTGAAGTTCCGGTTTCCGCTTCCGTCAAGCAGCGGACGCCAGGTATTGGACCTCGCTGGAGCCAGTAAGCGCTACGGTGAAAAGGTCGTCTACAAAACCCTCGACTTTTCCGTTGAGCGTGGCCAACGTATCGCCCTGGTCGGTGAGAACGGAGCCGGAAAGAGTACCCTCTTGAAGATGCTCGCCGGCGTTCTCCCTTCCGATACCGGTACCAGAACCGTCGGACACGGCGTGACAGTGCACTACTTCGCCCAGCATCAGGCGGAAACCTTGAACCCTGAGCACTCGATTCTTGAGTCGCTGGAAGAAGTCACCAGCCATGCTGAAATGAATTTTCTGCGCGGCATCGCCGGCGCCTTCTTGTTTTCCGGCGACGATCAGAAAAAACTGATCAAGGCATTGAGCGGTGGTGAGCGAAACCGCGTGGCCTTAGCCCGCATGCTGGTCGAGCCCGCCAATACCTTGCTGCTCGATGAGCCGACGAACCATCTGGACCCAGCCTCTGTGGATATGCTCACAGACGCATTGGCTCAATTCCCCGGGACCATCATCTTCATTTCCCATGACCCAACATTTTTGGCACGCATCGCCACCCGGGTCGTTGAGATTGAAGAGGGACAGGCGCGGAACTTCATCGGTGACTACGAGTATTATTTATGGAAGAAGGCCCAAGAGTTTGAGTCCATTAAAGGAACGAGCGAAGAGCTCGAACGAGCATCGCCTCGCTCCTCTTCAGGCCCTACTCGGGCAATGGAACAGCAAGTACAGACCAAAGGGCGCGGTGGAGAGCGCCGTGATCTCACCAAGACGCAGACGCGATTGGAGAAACAAGTATCACGCGCCGAAACAGAGATTAGCGAGGCGGAAGAAAAGATCAAGGCCCGCGAGGCTGAATTGGCTGATCCGAAGCTCTATGAACAGTTCGACCGGTGGAACCTGCTGCACCACGAACAGGCGGAGTGGAAGGGCGAGCTTGCGCGACTGACTACCCGATGGGAATCCCTGTCGGCTGAACTTGAGAATGTGAAGCAACAGCTCGTGTCGATGGGTTAGTACAGCTCATCCACACCGTAGATTTGGTGTGCTGACTGTCGATGGCTCACGACGTTGAGGACAAGAATCTCAGACGGAGGATTTCAGCGTTTCTTCCAGATAGTAATACAGCCAACGGTTCTTCTCTTTCGTCACCAATTCATCCCAGACGACGCCAATCAAGAATCCTTTCTTTTCCCAGGGCCTGACCCAGGCGACAGTCCCATCGAGTCTTTCCTGTTGTTCAACTCGATCAGAATCGAGGAAGGCAAGCGAGACCGTCACTTTCTCGTTTGATGGGAATCGATCTTTGATGTGAAGTCCGGCCCCGATCTTGTTGACATTATCCAGGACTGCAGTACAGGCACGCCCACCTTTCTTCGGCGATACCAAGGCAGAACCGACCAAAGTGGCTCGGACAAGCTTCCTCCGCTCACTCAGTGCAACCACGCTGGCCGATGGTCTTCCTTCCCCTCGCTTCATTGCTCTAAGTATAACCGATTAGACAAGAATGTAAACCAGGACAATCGGCCCTACTTTAGAGGCTTTGGGCGGTAGTACCGTCGATCTTTGAGTGGTAGTGGGAGGTGGGTTTGTTCCGTTTTCGCTGACGGGTCGTCGTGGACATAGCGGTAGTCGGCTCCATAGCCTAGATCTCTCATCAGAGAAGTTACCGCGTTCCGGAGATGGAGCGGGACCCCCAGATTGCCGTAGGTTTTGGCATCCTTGAGCGCTTCCAATAGACCGACGTAAGACGCATTGTCTTTGGGCCGCGAAGCCAAGTAGGTGGTCCCTTGTGCCAGGTTGATCTGCGCCTCGGGAAGCCCAACGAACTGGACAGCTTGTGCCACCGATGTGGCAATGAGAAGGGCGAGGGGATCAGCATTGCCGATATCCTCCGAGGCAAAGATCACCATACGTCGAGCGATGAATTTTGGATCTTCGCCGGCATCCAGCATCCTGGCCAACCAGTACAGCGCCCCATTTGGATCAGAATCTCGCAGGCATTTAATGTAAGCCGAAATGACGTTGTAGTGTTCTTCGCCTGACTTATCGTAGCGCAGGGTCTTGGTGCCCAGTGCCGCTTCCAATATCGCGTCATCAATCACGCGCGCGTCATCTGGTCCTGCCGGCGCTTGCGTCACCACAAATTCCAACGATGTGAGCAGCGCCCTCGCATCGCCATTGCCGAACGAAATCATTCGTTGGCGTGCCTCCGGTAAGAAGCGCGCTTCCCATTTCCCCAGCCCGAATTCAACATCGGCAAGCGCGCGATCAAGAATCTGACCTAACGCGTCCTCGGTAAGCGGTTTGAGCACGACGACCAGCGAACGGGACAAGAGTGGGCTGATCACTTCGAAGGAAGGATTCTCCGTGGTCGCGCCGACGAGAATGATAGTGCCTCGCTCGACATGCGGAAGAAATGCGTCTTGCTGTGCCTTGTTGAAGCGATGAATTTCATCGACGAATAAGATGGTCCGCTGCCCATTGATCCCTCGGCGTTGGTCAGCTGCCTTGATGATCGTGCGCAACTCAGGCACGCCGCTGGTCACGGCCGAAAATGGAATAAACTGCGCCTTCGTATGGCGGGCAATCAGATGGGCCAGCGTTGTCTTCCCAGAACCGGGCGGCCCCCAAAAAATTACGGACGAGAGCTGGTCGGCCTCGATGGCCCGCCGAAGCGGCCGATCTGATGCCGTGATGTCGTCTTGTCCCACGAAATCCGCAAACACACGTGGCCGCATGCGCTCGGCAAGCGGAGCCTCGACGGTGTCTTCACGATCTGGAGGCGTGAATAAATCAGGAGCCGGATCACGAGAACGAGTCATGTTCCTCCTCAGTAAAGAGCAGGAATTGTATACGCCGTGCTGGATGATCGCAAATGGCCTCTTGACCCTGCAGGCAGCCGATGGTACGAACACCGCAACTTACGGAGCGCACCGTGCACACCCAGGTCAACGGTATTACCCTTGCTTATAACGATCGGGGCTCTGGCCTTTCCATCGTCTTTTGCCATGCTTTTCCGCTTAACCGAACGATGTGGGCTGAGCAGGAGAAAGCGTTTTCGTCACAGTTTCGAGTCGTGACGATTGACTTGCGCGGGCATGGAGAATCCGACGCGCCACTCTGGCGGTATACACTAGACCAAGCCGCCGATGATGTGATCGGGGTGCTTGATCACCTCTCGATCCGGGAGGCGGTTTTCGTCGGACTGTCCATGGGCGGCTATATCCTATTTGCTCTCTACCGAAAGTATGCAGATCGCGTAAAAGGCTTGGTACTTGCTGATACAAGAGCGCAGGCTGCCTATCAAAAGGGACCACCGGCCATGGCCGACATTATGATCCCAAAATTGCTGAGCCCCGCGACGATCCAGACGAAGCCGGAGCTCGTCCGACACGTACGTGCAATGATCGAAGGCAATCAGATCAGCGGCATCGCGGGAGACTTGATGGCAATGGCTGAACGACCTGATTCCGTCACGCTCTTGAAACACATCACGTGTCCCACCCAGATCATCGTCGGTGAACTGGACCTTCCCACTCCACCGTCCGACGCCAAACTCATGGCGGATCAGATTCCCAATGCCCGCTTGACCATCATTCCGGCCGCCGCCCATCTTTCGAACCTGGAAAAGCCGGACATCTTCAACGATGCTGTACGCGAGTTTATTGGAAATGAGACGAGATAACTGCGGTCGGCAATGAGGAAGGCGTATATCCTGGGATCAGTCCGGATCGCCGACACTGCCGCGGCGAATCAATTTCAGAAATTCCACGCGAGTCTGTGCTTGACTGCGAAATACTCCTAACATGGAGCTGGTGACGGCGAGCGTGTTCTGTTTTTCCACCCCGCGCATCATCATGCAGAGGTGGCGTGCTTCGACAACGACTCCGACCCCATGAGCGTTTAGCTTGGTGCTGATGGTTTCGGCGATCTGCACAGTCAACCGTTCTTGAACTTGCAGACGCCTCGCGAAGGTATCGACAATCCGCGGAATCTTGCTCAAACCCACGACTTTCTTATTGGGTAGGTACCCGACATGGACCCGTCCAAAAAATGGCAGTAAGTGATGCTCGCACATGCTGAAGAAATCGATATCCTTGACGATGACCATCTCGTCGTATTCGATCGGAAAGAGCGCACCGTTCAACAGATGGTCGATGTCACGCTGATAGCCCTGCGTCATAAACGCCAATGCTTTGGCCACACGTTCGGGCGTTTTCAGCAAACCGTTGCGTCCCGGTCTTTCCCCCAGGGCGAGCAGCATTTCGGTGACCAGCGACTGGAGTACCGGTAAGTCCGCCGGCTTCCCGCTCCCGCTGGTATCCTCAACTGGTTCTCGTCCTTTGTCTTTCTTCCGTTGTTTCCTCACTCCGTTCCCTCGTCGTTTCAGGCGACGCCCGCATACTCGAAGTAGTTGTCTCTCGTCTCGATAACACCTACTTTATGCAGACACCCCGCAGGCAATTGGGGCGCCAAAATGTCCCAGATCAATTTGACGATGTTCTCCCCGGTGGTCGTGAGTCCTGCCAGCGCCGGGTCGCTATTGAGGTCACGATGATCGAACCGATCAACAATCCTCTCGTTCACCAGCTGGTCAAGGTCGTTTAGGTCCCACGTCTCTTGTGCTCCTCCGGTTTTGATCGTAACCAGCACGACGTAATTGTGCCCATGACCATTCGGATTATTACACTTTCCGAACGCAGCCCAATTCTCCTCATGCGAGAGCTGATCAGTGTGAAGCCTGTGGGCGGCGCAAAATCGATAGCGCCTCGTTACCTGTACCTGCGACATTCCAGCATGTGTCTCTGGTGAACGGCATAAATAGCAAGGACCGCTCGGGGTACGAGCGGTCCTTGCTGAAAGGTCCAATGCTCGGCATTCTCACGAGGACGCTTATGCGCTAAACGAGCTGCCGCAGCCGCACGTCGTTTTGGCCTGAGGATTCTTGATCGAAAAGCCAGAACCCTGCACGCTGTCCACATAGTCCACTTCGGCACCTTGAAGCATCGGCGCGCTCTGAGAATCCATAATGACCTTCACGTCACCCATCTCGATGACGGTGTCATCCTCGGCCATCTTGGACTCGAAGGCCATGCCGTACTGGTAGCCATTGCACCCACCACCACGGACATACACCCGCAGTCCAACGACGTCCTTCTCTTCGGTCATCAGCTCCCGTATCTTCTGTTCCGCAACCTTTGTAATCGTAACCATTGGCTTCCTCCTCTATAGATCGATCTAGCTCACCACCGTGAGCTAGTGTGATAGTCTAACACCTCTTGCTCGAATATCAACCCCATGCTTCGGACGCGGCTATTTTTGGATTCTCCCATTTGGCTTCCGGCACACGCACCACAACATCCCCCAAGACACGTGCTTGGCAGGCCAGGCGATGCCATGGCTGCGTCAACGCTTCCCGATCCAGTAGGTCCTGCTCGTCGAAATCGATCTCCGAGAGATGCTCCTGCCCCATCTGGACCTCCACTCGGCAGGTTGTGCAGGAGGCATTTCCTCCACAGTCGTAGCTCAATCGAAACCCCACTTCTTTCGCGGCCTGGAGAAGTGAAATGTTCTCTTCTACATCTCCGCTTCGTCCGTCTGAATGAAGAAACGTCACCCGCGGCATGACCCCTCCTAGGAATGCACAGCAATCCCGGCTGGTACTTCTTGATAAGGACACCGTTGCAACCGAATATGCTCTTCATACTCGTGACGGAACAGCTTCAAACTACTTTGCACCAAGACGGAGGCTCCGGTCACGAGCGTGCAGTACCCAGTCCCTTTCACAAAGCCACAGAGCTGCAACATACTATCGAGATCCTTTTGCGTACCCTGTCCCGCTTCAATTTTCGTCATCAGCGCGGCTAAGTTTATGGTTCCCATCCGACAGGGAGGACATTGGCCACAACTCTCGTTCTTGAAAAAGTTTGAAAAGTGCAGCGTCTTAGCCACCATGCAGGTCGCATCATCGACAACAATGACACCCGCCGATCCTAACCCCGTACCAGCCTTTTTCAACGAATCGAAATCCATAGGCATATCGAGCTGATCCGCTGTTACCATGGAAAACGCTGGGCCACCCGGAAACACGGCTTTGATCTTGCGGCCGTTTGGCACTCCACCGCCGCATTGTTCAATCAGATCTCGAATCGTCACGCCCATTGGCATCTCGTACACACCTGGTCGATTGATCGATCCACTCAGCGAGAACATCATGGTCCCTGGACATTTCTCCGTCCCGACCTGCGTAAACCACGAGGCACCCTTATGGAGAATACGAGGGATGTTGCAGAGCGTCTCCACGTTATTGACCAGAGTCGGCTTGCCATAGAGGCCGAAATCGGTCGGATAGAATGGGGGCTTCTGTCGCGGCATTGCCGGACGACCCTGCATCGACTCGAGCATAGCTGTCTCTTCGCCGGCGACGTAGCTTCCATGGCCGTCAAAAATCTCCAGCTCAATGTCGATCCCGCTGCCAAGCACATTCTTCCCGATAAACCCACGCTCTCGTGCTTGGGTGATGGCCTTCTTCAGATTCTGCTGTTCTTCGTGATATTCATGATTGATATAGATGAAGGACGCCTTCGCATTGACCGTGTGGGACGCGATCAGACAGCCTTCGATCAACTGATGCGGCAGCGTTTTCAGTAAGTGGCGATCTTTGAACGTACCCGGCTCGTGCTCCCCAGCATTACACACGAAATACCGTTCAGGGACTCGATGGTTCAGCACCTTGTCCCATTTGATTCCCGTTGGAAATCCTGCACCACCTCGCCCCCGCAGACCGGCTTTTTTGAGCTCGTCAATGACTTGAGTGGCCTTCAATTCTTTGACACAGCGCTTCCAGGCCTCATAGCCACCAACTTTGAGATACCCCTCAATTTCCCAAGGGGCCCCTTCCATCTGTTGAACAAGGCGTGGTTCTACGAACGTAGGCATAGCGATACGTCAGTGACTCTTAAAGGTTGAGGCTGTACTATACGGCTCTACCTCTTCATCCGTCAAGGCAACGAACCGAAATGGGCCTGAATCTCAATCAGTTAGGACTAGGAGACCTACTCAGAGGCTGGGTATAGAGGGGCAGAAGAAATAAGGCCGTGATGCAAAACATGGCCGGTAGGGCAATCCCCACCGGCCAAAGAAAGGTACGAGTGCTATCTGAAATGGCTTCCAGCTCCCATGAAAAACAGCATGGGAATCGAGAGCATAAAATTCACGCGAGAAGCTAGCAAGGCGGTCCGTCCCCATTGCGCCATCTCAGGTGGCGCGGGAGTCCCCTGCGCGGCCGCAGTGACGGCGGCAATGATCTTTTTCTGGTTTGGCCAGATAATGCCGTGGACGTTGCCCATCATGATGATACCGAGCAACCCACCGATTGCCAGGGCCACGGCACCGGTCCCGCCCTTGTGGTACATGTGACCATACAGCAACACCCCTGCCACCACGGTGACAGTGGCTCCATGCCGGAACCAATTGAGGGCAGCCGGCATCAACTTCGGGATCACGACATTCTTAGTCGGCCCATCTAGGCTTTTCAAGAACGAGGCATTGATCAAGTTGAAGAAATACAAGAGCCCGATCCAAGTGATCCCAGCCAGGAAGTGCACCCAGCGAAGGATCATCTGGCCCCAGTCGCCTTCACCCGCACTAATGCCGGTTAAACCCAAATATATCCCTACCAATACGATGGTGAGAACAAATCCCACTCCCATCGTCTGCATCGGACTTTCAAGAAATTTCATTGCTCTCTCCTCTGAACGGTTAACTGTCTAACCTATTGTCTGTACTGCAGTGTTTCTTCGAATGTCAAGCGCACGAATGACCTTCGTCGGCACGACGCCGGCCGCCCAGAGGCACGTGAGATGATCGTAAAGGAGGTTCCTTAGGCCATCAGCCGATCCACGGTACGACAGAGTTCCCGCACCGCGTTGGCCGACGTGTCCAACGCCGCCCGCTCATCACTCGTCAGTTCATACTCCAGAATCTGCTCGGCCCCGCCTCGGCCGATCTTCACTGGCACGCCGACGACGACGTCCTTCAGTCCGTACTCCCCATCACACAAGACCGCGCAAGGCATGACCTGCTTCTCGTCTTTCTGTATCGATTCAACCATCGCCACCGCCGAAGCGGATGGAGCATAGAAAGCACTGCCCGTTTTCAAGAGACCGACGATTTCAGCTCCACCATCCCGTGTTCGTTTGACGATGGCGTCGAGTTTCTCTTTCGACATCAGTTCCGACACCGGCCTGCCCCTCACAGTGGTATAGCGCGGCAGCGGCACCATTGTATCGCCGTGTCCGCCCAACACCATGGCCTGGACCTCCGTAGCCGGTACGTTGAGTTCAGCAGCAATGAAGGTCCGCATTCTCGCCGAGTCCAACACACCCGCCATGCCGATGATTCTCGATTTCGGCAAACCACTGACGGAACGCGCCACATGGACCATGGCGTCCAAGGGGTTGGTCACAAGGATCAGGATAATATCCGGAGAGCGAGAGACTAATTCCGAGACAACAGATTTGACGATTTTCGCATTCGTCGCCAACAACTCGTCGCGACTCATGCCCGGCTTTCTCGGCATGCCAGACGTGATCACGGCGATCGATGATCCCGCGGTTTCCGTATAGGCATTGGTGCCGACCACCTGCGTGCTGTACCCACAGACTGGCCCCGCCTGTGAAATATCGAGCGCCTTGCCCTGTGGAACCCCTTGGGCAATATCGACCAAGACCACGTCGTAGAGATTCTTCTCAGCCAACCGCTGCGCCGTCGTTCCCCCGACGTTCCCCGCACCAACTACCGTCACTTTCGTCCGTTCCATCATCACCTCATATCAAGTATCGAGGACTGAGAGCCGAGGACTAAGCCGTTTGAGTTTGGCGTCTCAGCCCTCAGCACTTCGTCCTCAGTCCTAGCTTAATGTCCATGCTCCGTCCAGCCCGCAACTTTAAAGTTGATCGTGCAGATGAAATTATCTTCGTCATAGAAATTGACCTTGATCTTCTTCTTGCCGAATGTTGTTGCCAGAAACTCTTCCGGATTGTCGACCAGTGCCTGAAAGCCACCCGGAGGATACTCAGCCAAGTCATGAAAGACCACGATCATCCCTTCCTTGACTTCCTGCAGCACCTTCACTCGGCAACGAGGATAGACGTCCCAGAACTTGGCTTCGATCATCTCCTTCGTCGGCTCCGCACGATCTTCGCCGGGCTTCACCACCTGTCCAAACTTGGCTAAGCGACGGACATAGGGATACTGATGCCCCGTGAAGAGCTTATACACCCAGGGGGGAACCGTCGGCTTTTCTGTCGAGTTGGTCATACGCTTGATGGAGTTAGGCTGTCAATTGCCTGTAAATGAGCGGTAGCTTGGTTGGAAGGGCTTCGACACTATGAATGACGCAGTACCGCGCCTCTGCATACATGCGATGCAGATAGGTCTCCGCTTCCCGGTCGATCGTGACGCAAAAGGTCTCGACTCCCCGTTGTCGTGCCTCCCGGAGTGCCGCTTTCGTATCTTCCAACGAGTATTCATCCTTGTACTGATCATCCAATGGTCTTCCGTCGCTCAACAGCACGAGGACGCGGTTCTTCGCTTCCCGCGCCACCAGCTTCGCCGTGGCATGCCGGATCGCCGCCCCGTCTCGATTCTGATGACGAGGAGCCAATCCACCAAGCCGATGAGCCGTTGCCGCCCCGAGTCGGTCGTCGAAGTCTTTGATCGTGAGAAACTCGACCCTCCCTCGTCCTTGGCCCGAGTAGGCATAAAGTCCATACTGATCACCAACGGCATCCAGCGCTTCACACAGGAGTACCAGACCTTCCTTCTCAATGTCGATCACCCGCCGACCGGTTCCGAGGTCTCGGCTGGTTGATCCACTGATATCAATGAGGAACACTACTGCTACGTCGCGCTCTCGCTTTTCCCGTCGGATGTAGAGCCGATCGTCGCCTTCCATGCCTGCCCGCTGTTCCCCTGCTCGTCGGACCACGGCATCGAGATCCACCTCTTCCCCATCAGGTTGCCCCGCCATGCGGCGGAAGGCTGGAGGACGCAAGCCTTCAAAAAATCGGCGCAGCGACTTGACGGTACTCTGCTGGGAAACCAACGTCTCCGTGACGAAGTCGTCGGACCCGGAGTCCGCTGGCCGTTCCACCACACGACACCAATTCATCCGGTAATCCTCAATCCGATAGTCCCATTCAGGGTAGAGAATGGCTCGTTCGCCATGAGCCATTTTTTCCTGTATCTCTTGGGCATCGACCTCAAGGGTCAGGCATTCTTCAACAACCGACGGCAATGATCGCCCTTCGCGTAACATGTCTTGGCTTCCGGATTCGTGGTCCCCGTTCCGCACCTTTTCTTCCAGCGAACGGTCCGATTCTGTTGGAGGCTTGTGTTGCTGGTCCAACTGTTCCTGACTCCACGTGATGAACTCCGGATTCATCTCACCGCGATAGACCACATCAGTCACTGCGCGGTATTGGTCGCCTGGCTGCTCCGGTTTTGCCTGTCCCGCTTCCGCATCCTTCGGCTCCTCCTCGCGTTTCTCTGCCAGTATCATCTCACCGCGAGCCGCCAGCAGCTCTTCCATACGAAGGTAGACCGCATCGACGACACGAACTACTTCCTCAGCTGTCGATGTGGTTTTGAGAATGGAGTCGCACATGCTCCAAAGGAGCGTCACTTCTTCTTTGACGGACTTGGGAATCGCAGAATCCGCCGATTCACCGGTGGAGAGTCTCAAGAGACCGTCAACAACCAACTCCTGTACCGTCAACCCCTGAGCCGGATCACGTGGGGCAATGGATTCCTCTGCCAATCGAGCGAGATCACACCGAAGTCCTGGGTACTCGGTTTGCAGCAAGAATTCGATCCGCATATCTTCCAGCACGATCCAGAGATCTCGCACCAGGGCGGGGTTCGGATAGAGCTGAAACAGAGCAGCCAGCGTATCGGGTCGCACTGCATTGGTTCGACCATAACGCTGTGGCACGGTTTCAACCAAATCAGCCAGGGATTCGAGCCTGAGTCGATACGTGCCGAATTCCAAGTGCCCAGCTTCATGAGCCGCCATCACGAGATAGAGACGCTCGTTTTCCGCAGCCGTCGGATACCGACGGAGTAGCGCCGGCAACGAAATGGTACTCCCGTCTCCGCTGACCGTCGCACGGGCTGGGGACGTCACAGAATCAGGAATCGCCGTCACGGCGACATCGGTTCCACAGAGTCCCTGGACGAACAGTTTCACTCGTCGCGCGACCTGCCGAAACGGCACCCCACTCAAGGCGAGTTCGACCGAAACCAGTGCCTTTCTGGACTCCATCGAAAAATAGGCACGTGCGCCGTCTGGGCTGTAGGCCGCGACTTCCATCCCAGCCTTAAACCAATTCTCAAATCTCGTGAACGCGTCGGGTCCATGTCCGATGAGTTGGACAAGTTCGGGGGCACGACGCAGGTACTCGAGTGTCACGTCAGCATGCCTTTCAGCAAGCAACGCGCCGTACCGCAAGAGCCGGATGCGCCATTCCAGTGACGGCAACATTCCCAAGAGGTCGGGTGATTCTGCGAGCCACGTCATGCTCGACTCGGGAGAATGTTCAGCTAACACAAGGCACAGGGACACGACCTTTTCTCGAATGGCCGGGTGTTCGATGTTTCGAAGAATGGCCGGGCTGGTTCTGAGATACTCCATGGTCGCCACGTAGTCTGGCTTCCCGAGGCTATTCGGTATAATCAATTTCATGCCCAAGGTGGCCCAATCCCTCACACTTTCCAAAGGCAGCACAGGGGCCAGCTTGGAGATCTGTCGGATGAACTCAAGGCCGACGACGACATTGATCTCGGTCAGTTCAATACCGATATCGAGCCATGAGCGCAATTGGTTCGGGGCGACGGTGCTTAGAATCTGCGGGGCACATCGAATGTATTCAAGCGCGACATTGGCATCCTGCTCAGCGATTTCCAGACCGATTGTCAGAACCTCGGTGCGTGCATCGACTGGTTCAATCAGCCCGAGAACCATGGGACTATCCTTGAAATATTTGAGGGCAGATGCGCCTGAGGATTGTGTCAGGACAACACCCAGATCAAGCCAGAGTAGCGTGTGCGCGAGACCAGCCCGCTGGTCAAGCTCAGGCAATGCGGCTAGTGCCGCAGTGGCAGATTTCTCAGACAACTCTTGGAGTTCATCGAGCAAGGTGAGCGCCTGTGCCGCGGCATCCGGTTTACCAGTGGCCTGTGGCAAACGGGTCACCAGCGGCTCTGCAACCGCCAGACTCAACTCGCCGACCAACCGCTGCAGCAAGATCTGTTGACTCGACATATCTGTCATGACTTGGTATGAAATCAGCTGAAGGGACGGATTGTAAAGCAGTGAATTACCCTTGTAAACTAGCGGTTCTTCCCATCGTCGCTCGAGAGGAGAAGGTCCATGGCTGAGCCGACACAGGAAAGTCTCGAGAAGATACGAAAGTTCATACAAGGGTTTGCCGAGAAAAGCGGAACCATGATGCATCCCAACCCTGCCGTGACGGAGGCGGTGGTGAAGGGATTAGCGTCTCATATCGACGAACTCGGGAAACCGCTCTGCCCCTGTAACTTTTATAAGGACAAAGAAGCTGAAGCCAAGCTCAGACGGTGGATCTGCGCGTGCGATGAGATGCAAATCTATAAGTACTGTCACTGCCTCCTGTTCGTTCGCGAAGACGGGATGCCCATTACAGAATATCTACCGGAAGGCCATGAAGGCCGAGAAGTGTATGGTCTGGTCATCGATCCAACTCCTGACAAGGGTCGCGCCCTCAAGCACAAAGCCGTCCAGGCTCCAACCGAACCAGACGAATCCGCCACAGCCTCAGCTCTCTCGACATGACCTGGCGTGACAGACGACTCACGTGCTGGTTCATCTGTCTATTGCTGATCTGCAGCGTCCACGTGGCGCCAGCACAGGCAGTGGTGTCGGGCTCATCGAACCCACCAACCTTCAACGAGAAAGAGCTTTTCGCCTACAGGGCAAAAGGCCGGGGAAGTGCCGCCGGACAGATATTCTTGCGGGCATCCTCTGGAAAAGCCGTGACTCAGGCGGGGGCCTCGATCTACCTGATTCCAATGGCTTCCTCTACTCGCTATTGGTTCGACAAACATGTGCGAGAGAACTCGTGCCCATCAAAGAGCGGAGCATCGTCCCCAGAAAGTCCTGTACCTCATGGGTCGCCTGTGGAATGCCTTCGTGAGGTGATGGCCCAACTGCTGACCGATAAGAAACTGATTCCCTATCTTCGCACGACGAGAGCCAATCCAACCGGTCATTTTTGGTTCACGAAAGTTCCTGCCGGCCGCTATTATGTCGTCAGCCTTCTTGAGGGAAGCGGTGGCGCCCACCAGGATGAACGAGCGGTCGGAATCGCCTGGCTGACCATCGACCTCGATGTTGACGAAAAAGCAACCAACCTGGTGGTCACGGACTGCAAAAGCGTTCTCTGTTGATCTACACCAGCATCATTTGTCTCCAAATGTGCGAAGTATCCAGCACGAAAAAACACCACGTCGTGGATCCTGAGTTGCCCGCTCTCTTTGAGAATATTGCGGAGAGAACATATGCCCTTATCACGTAATAAGGTCGAATCTCGCTACTTCAACCGGACTGCCAAGCTACCCTATAGTCTCCGCCTGAAGGACTTCGAGATGGCAATGCAAGATATCTACGACTTTTTCTACGACGTAAATCTTGGCCTTATTGACCGCGGCCTTCACCGCCTGGATGATATGCTTAGAGCCGCAATCATGTCCGGAGTATTGTCGGACATGCTCACTTCGAGCCTTGCCAAACACTCCCGAAGCCTTACGGTCAATCTTTATCACAACGGCCATCCAGACTTAGTCGTAAACGGCGTGTATCCCGATAACAAAGTCAAGGCCGGATCAGAAGGCGTTGAAATTAAGACAACCCGCAAGGCGGGTGGGGCGGTTGATACCCATGGAGCCAGGGATCAATGGATGTGCGTATTCGTCTATGAGGTTGATAACACCACTGAGCCCGCCAGAGATAGGCAACCGATGACGATTACTGAGATATACATTGGGCAAGTCACCAGGGATGACTTCCGCAAGAATCAACGAGGCGAATTAGGTACTCGAACAGCGACCTTGCACAAGAGCGGGATCGAAAAGTTAAGGAGGAATTGGATTTACAAGCGCAGCAAGTGATTGTCCCCGTTTTTGAACGCTGCCAATCTTGGCAATGCTTTCCTTGCCATCTCAAAATAGTGCGGGTCCTTTTCAATCCCGATACTGGCATATCCCACCGCTTCAGCTGCGGCAAGTGTCGATCCTGCTCCACAGAATGGATCGAGAATAACCCCTTCTCCAAGCGGAAGCACGCCACGAACTAACGTGCGCAGGAATTGCTGAGGCTTGAGGCTGGGGTGGGGAGCCATCAGCCGTTCGGATTTATGAGTCGGCGAGGATGGAATGACATCTCCGAACGGTTTATTCAAAGAAGGTCTTCGGAATCCACCTGTTCTCCACTTCCTTAGATTGTCCTGCACTCTACCTTCCAGAGGCTTACGGAAAACCAGCCACGGCTCCCACATAGAACGCGGCATCACACTGATATCAGGAAATTCCTCGTGAGCAGCTTTCGGTCTATCGCCTCCTCGCATGGTCATCACCAAACGAACGATCTCTCCCCTCCTTTCTAGCCCAGCCTTCGCCAGTGCGCCTGCGACCACGTATGAGAGGAGGGGGTTCGTCGCAACAACAACATTGGCTCCCGGCACCAAAACAGGGATAAGCAACCGTGCCCATTCATGGAAAAACAACTCAAGAGACCGAAGGTCTTGTTGAGAGAGAACCGTGAACCGGGGAAGGGGAGATCGCTGAACTCCGTCAAACGAAGGAGGGATGCGCCAGACTCCTCCCTTTCCTTTCCGTAATTTCTCCTGCTGTTCAGAGGTATATTCAAACAGGCCGTAGGGGGGATCGGTTAAAACGGCGTGTACGGTGTTTGGCTGTTGGTCCCGCAACCAATTGAAGCAGTCCGTCTCAAGAGCCATGGCTCTTCCGAACGTGAAACTCCTCCAGTAGTCGGGACGTGATTCGGAGACCTTATTCGCCCACACGTTCGTTGGTGTTGTCAATCCATAATACCCTCTGGCTGTACGGACGAAGATCGATGGCGTATTCAGCCTTAAGTAAGATCGAACGCTTGATCGAGCTGAATTGCCAATGAGATCCGCAACGTGCTGTTCAATTGTTTGGAGCGAGGCACCGCTCGGTCTGGCTGTGAGAACTGAAAGAATTGCGTCTCGTACTTCTCCAGGACGTCGCTTCTGCTTTATGGTCAATTTGTACACGACGTTAGACAATAAGACGTCTAGACGTCTTTGTCAACTGCGCTCGGGTTCATATTGAACAAAGGTCGCACGTCCTCAGTAACAGGACGTCTCACCCGAGCACTGTACGGACCAGCTCCGGTAATCCGACAATGTCCCACCTATCACGGTAGAGTGACCCATCGGTTGAGTAATGTCATAATAGCAAAGTGACACAGATTGCGGCCACGGATCCTCACGCTGTCTCTCTTAAGACTGCTGATACCAAGGGACGTCGAATACCATGAGAATTCTGCTCGTTGAAGACGACGCCGATCTGGCTCAATTCATCAGAAGAGGATTGAAAGAGGAGCACTATGTGGTGGACGTGGCCGCCGACGGTGAAGAAGGCTTGGCATTGGCGTTGGGTAACGCGTACGATCTGCTGATCTTGGACATTATGCTCCCCAAGCTTGACGGCCTCACCCTCTGCCGCCGTGTTCGAGACAAGGGATTCATGACTCCGGTGTTGCTTCTGACCGCGCGCAACACGGTGGAGGACAAGGTGTCGGGGTTTGATACCGGCGCAGACCAATTTCTGCCGAAACCGTTCGCGTTCGTGGAACTGCTGGCTCAAATCCGGGCCCTCTTGCGCCGAGGAAGTCAGCAACCACTGGTCCATCTCCAAGCAGCAGATCTAAAGCTGGATCCGGCTTCTCATCGTGTCTGGCGGGCAGGACAAGAAATCGCTCTGACAAATAAAGAGTACGCCCTGCTTGAGTTTCTCTTGCGAAACAAGAACCGTGTGCTTACGCGAACCGCGATCAT
Source organism: Nitrospira sp. (assembly GCA_005116745.1). Classification (NCBI taxonomy): domain Bacteria; kingdom Pseudomonadati; phylum Nitrospirota; class Nitrospiria; order Nitrospirales; family Nitrospiraceae; genus Nitrospira; species Nitrospira sp. Next base: position 109,454 of record SWDS01000006.1, read on the forward strand.
TGAACATGTGTGGGATATCAGCTATGACCCCATGACGAACATCGTCGACGCTCATATTCGAGCCTTGCGTGCGAAGATCGACCGGGATTTTTCTCCGCCTTTGATCGCAACAGTCCGCGGCGCAGGGTACATGCTTGAGGAGCCGGACTCATCGGCATGAAATCTCTACGCAGTTTGATCAGTTGGTCCGCCTTCGTCTTGATGGCAGGACTCATCTTGTTTTCCGCGCTCGTGTACGCGGTGAGCGAGGTTCTGCTGCATCGTTTTGTGGATGGACAACTCTTCGCGTTGGCAGAGACGCTTGCCCAGATCGTGGAGCAGCACCCCGAAATACTCACGCGAAGGGCTCAGGGCGGCGCACTGACCGCCGACGTGCGGCATTCCTATGAGCTTCCGGAAGTGCCGCATTCTCTTCAAGTGTTTTCTCCAGACGGTCGGCTCATCTGGACAAGTTCCAACACAGCAGCGCCACCTTCAATTCCAGCTGACGTGCTTCAACGAGTCGAGCGTGACCACACGGTGTTTGAAACGGTTGACTCGACCAGTGTCCCGGCTCGACACGTATATCTGTCTACCGTACAAGACGGCCAACTGCGGTATGTTCTGCAGGCACAAACCTCGCTGCTTCATTACCGGGAAACTCTGAATGGCCTTGTGTTTCTGCTCGCCCTCGGGTCCGGAGCGACGCTGCTTGTCGCCTGGGTCGGCAGCCTCTGGTTGGCAAAGAAGGTGTTGGCCCCAATCGACGCGTTGTGCACGGGCGCCGAAACGATGTCGGAAACCGATCTGGGGAAGCGCCTGGCGATGGATTCACCCTATCGAGAATTTCGGCGACTCACCCAGGCGGTCAACTCCGTCTTGGATCAGTTCCAACGCAGTAGCGAGGTCCAACGGAACTTCTGCGAGATCGCCGCCCATGAGATGAAGACCCCTCTGACCATCCTGCAGGGAAACCTGGAAGTGGCGCTTATGAAAGCGAGGACCCCGGAAGAATATCATGAAGTGTTACTCAACAATCTCCAGCAAGTGGATCGGCTCATCGCCTTGACTCGTCCACTCTTGACGCTCGCGAAATTCACTAGTAGTAAACCTCCGGTCAATCTCCTCCCGCTCGCCGTGGAACCTCTGATTCAAGACCTCGTGGATGAGTTGATGCTATTGGCGGATGACCGTCAGATCACCTTGCGGTTTGAATCCCAACCGATTCCCGTCGTACTCGGCGATGCTCAGTGGCTCAAACAAGCATTGATCAATTTACTCGACAATGCGCTGCGGTACACTCCATCCGGTGGAGCCGTGACCATCCGCCTACAGGCCGTTGGTCACGATGTGACAGTGGCGGTCGAAGACACAGGCCACGGAATCGAACCCGAGAATATTCCCCATCTGTTCGAGCGATTCTACCGCACCGATTGGGCCAGGGCGAAAGATTCCGCTGGTACCGGGCTTGGACTTCCTATCGTGAAGGAAATCATGGAAGCCCACGGCGGGAGCATATCCGTCACGAGCGAAGTGAACAAAGGTTCCGTCTTCACACTGCGTCTCCCGGCCCTCGCCCAGCAAAAGGCGCTCGCCTAAGCCTTTTAAAATCTTGGCCCTCTCGCCACACAATCTGAGTCAATAGATCCCACAAGCTCTAGGGTTGTTTGCCGTGGGTCGTATTGTGGTGATCTGACCCTTGTCACCAGCGTAGAAGGGGGCACACATCATGAAGAACTCTTCACGATCCCCTCATGGAAGCTTCATCTTGGTGGCATATATAGGTAGGAAAGCGAAAGGGGGTGAACAACAATCATGATTTCCTTTATCGAAGTGTTCTTATTGGCCGCCATATTCGGAGTGTTATACGCGATGCTGCAACTTTCGAGCCGGTGATCCCACTCGGATGATGCTGTGGAGTGACCTGCTGGAGACGGGGGCTGGGCAGAGAGGGTCATGCTTGCCAGTCACGTACGCACTTGTGACTCATGCTCGCCCCCGACAGAGGAAGTGGTTTCCACATGGTCTGTGAGTCATGCTGTGATCTCGGTTAGTCAGACCTGCAACATCACAGGCGTCTGGTTCGGTCTCACCCTGAGCCCTTGTTAGTTCGCAGATCCCGATCAGACTGGTCATGCAGTCTGGTAACGCCCTCATCATCCTACAAGTTAGTCCCTGCGTGAGATCTACGGCTTTCTAGACACGGCCTCATTGTTCGGGCAGTTCGTCTTCCAATAGTTTCACGATATTCATCACTTACTGGTGTCACTCGCCGATCAGCTGGCACGTGTTTCGGTCGCCGAATCATGAAGACTTCTTCATAATTTCATCACAGACCCTTCATAGTCGAGAGCTATACTTTTCATCAGGTGAAAGGAGGTGAAGATCCATGATGACGATATTCTTTGCGTTGCTCGCCCTGACTGCTGTTCTTGGAGTGATGTATAAGGCCGTATATCTTGACCGTGAATAGTTAAGGAGAACCGTCTCCTCTCTCGACTAGAGAAGAGGAGGCCGTTGCTCCTTCGAGGTAAGACACCGAGCAGCCGCTCATACCGACACAGCTGCCCACACCGTCTATGGCATCCGCCACCCATGGGCTGGGCGTGGTACGATTTCCAGGTTGTGTCGGCCGAGTTCGTTAGGGTGAAAGCGGAGGGGATTCTTGATCGTCAACGCGCGTTGACCAAAGATGGAATTTCCACCCTACTTTCGTTCTTTGATCGCTCGTTCCACTTCTCTGCCAGCTTCCCGAGCTTTGATCGATTCTCGACGATCATGCTGTTTCTTCCCTTTGGCTAACCCCAGTTCGACCTTGACCTGGCCCCGCTCAGAAAAATAAATGCGGAGCGGGATCAGCGTAAGGCCCTTCTGCTGGGTTTTCCCCAGGAGCTTGTTGATCTCCTTTCGATGCAGGAGCAATTTGCGGGTCCTGATCGGGTCGTGGTTCATCATGTTGCCGTGACTATAGGGACTAATATGGCAATGATGGAGAAAAACCTCGCCCTCTTTGACGTCCGCATAACTGTCTTGTAAGTTCACTCGCTTGTCCCGAAGTGATTTCACCTCGGTGCCCTTGAGCACAATTCCGGCCTCGAACTTTTCTTCGATAAAATAATCGTGGTAGGCCTTCCGATTGGTAGCCACGACCTTCCCCTGATCTTCTGTTTCTTTAGCCATAACTCGACACCGACGCCTTGATCTATTTCTCCGCTACCGCCTATGATGCCACATGGCTGGCCCTCGCACACTCGATTCCTTTGGGAGCATCCTGTCCGGTCTTTCCAAGCGGCTTGGCCTTGAATCACGACTGCTGGAACTTCGCTTGCAGCGTCGTTGGCATGAGCTCGTGGGCGAACCCATGGCGTCTCATACCTGGCCGGCTCAGATTCGCTTCAAGAAGCTCTACCTCGTCGTCAGAAATTCCGTCTGGCTCCAACAGTTGACGTTCCTCAAGCCGGCGCTCTTAACGAAGCTGCAGGCAGAGTTCGGGACCGAGTGTGTGGCCGACATTGCGGGTCGGGTCGGAGAGCTTCCCGCCTCGTCGGAGGCGTCTTCCGCACCTCTCACCACCGATCTTGGGTCACCTCAGCCAGGAGAATCTTCAGCTGAGGTGTGCTCACATACCACTGTCATTCAAGATCCTGCGCTCCGTGAGCACTTTAGAAAGGTGATATCGGCTTACCTTGTGCAGGCTCCTCCTCCACCGGCAAAGAGTCCGTCACGCGTCCCTTGAAGAGGATCCGTGTGTTGTTGGAGATGTGGCCATTCATAGGGATAGGTCCTACGCCTCCCTCTTCTTCCTGATCCTGCAATCGATAATACCCGCGCATGTGCCGTTCATAGTCGTTGATGACTGTCGCATCCCCAGCCAGATACTTCGCCAGCACCTCTGGATCGGTCCAACCGTGGTCGTCGAACACGTAAATCGTGATCTGTCTATACCAACCACTGGGATCGCCTGGAGTGGTGGGGTGGATCTTCATGGGAGCGAAATCGTGCGTTTGGTGGCCGACCTTTCGAAAACGCTTCACCAGCGATTCGATCTCCTCATTGGAGGTTCCGCGGGGAACGTCCGTGGTGACGATCTGGCTTGATTGTGCACCGACCGTATAGGGAGGAATCGATCGATCGGGGCGGCTGAGGTACATACCCCCCCAGATCAAGGCGAAAGATCCCACAAAGACGCTCAGTGCGATCTTGACGACGATATCCATCGGCTTCTTGGTTGTGGGACCGGAGGAAGACGGAGACATAGGAGAAGTCGCTTCCTCGTGCATGGAACAACTACACGGCTCGGTGGAATTAGGCTTCGGGGGTGTCTTCCGAACCCGCGTCCTCTCGTTCGATCACTTCCGCCAATCTGGCGACGCCCACCACTCGATCTCCTTCACCGTCGAGATCGAGAATGCGGACACCTTGAGTATTCCGGCCAATCTCACGGATATCATCAACTTTGCAACGGAGTACCTTCCCTTGCGCCGCCATCAACATGATTTGGTCGTCATCTCGTACTTGAAGAAATCCCACCGCCAGACCGTTTCGCTCCGTCGTCTTGACGCTGATGATGCCTTTGCCGCCACGACCCTGGATACGGTATTCACCCACAGGTGTTCGTTTGCCGTAGCCACCTTCCGTGACGGTCAAAATGGATGTCGTGGAATCCGGGGTGATGGTTTCCATGCCGATAACTTCATTTCCCTCTTCGAGGGTGATCCCTTTCACCCCATACGCCGTCCGGCCCATGGATCTCACCTCTTCTTCTTTGAATCGAATGGTGAGGCCCTGCCGTGTCCCGAGAAGAATTTCCCGCTGTCCATCGGTCAGTTGAACACTGATCAGCTTATCGCCGCTCTCAAGTCCCAAGGCGATGATCCCGCCTTGCCGTGGATTGCTGAACGCGGACAGTTCCGTCTTTTTGATGATGCCCTTCTTGGTGCCCATCACAATATACCGGTCGTCCCTGAACTCTTTCACCGGCAATGTGGCCGTGACCTTTTCATTACTCGACAGCGCGAGCAGATTGACGAGCGCTTTGCCCTTTGCAGCACGGCTGGCCTCAGGAATTTCATGGACCTTTAACCAATACACCTTGCCGGCATCCGTGAAAAAGAGCAGTGAATCATGCGTGGAGGCCGTGAAGAGATTCACGACGAAATCTTCCTCCTTGATCCCCATGCCGATCTTGCCTTTTCCTCCTCGTCGCTGGGCACGATAGAGCGACACGGCATTTCGTTTGATATATCCGGCATGAGAGATCGTGACGATCACTTCTTCTGCTGCAATCAGATCTTCCAGAGTGATTTCCGCCTCTTCCTTGACGATCTGTGTCCGTCGCTCGTCCTTATACGCTTCCCGAATTTCGGTCAGCTCGTCCTTAATGATCGTCTGGACCAGTTCCCGGTTGGCGAGGATGGACTTCAAATACTCGATCTGCCTCAGCACGTCTTGGTACTCTTCGACGAGTTTCGTCCGCTCAAGCTGCGTTAAGCGCTGGAGCCGCATGTCAAGGATCGCACTAGCCTGGATTTCGGTAAGGCCAAACTCGCGCATCAACCCAGCCCGTGCTTCGTCCGGCGATTGCGACCGACGTATGAGAGCGATCACGGCATCGAGATTGTCGAGTGCGATCTTGAGCCCTTCGAGGATATGCGCCCGCTCTTCCGCCTTGCGCAACTCGTAGGCGGTGCGGCGGACGACGACTTCCCGTCGGTGATCGAGGAAATGATGCAGAATTTGTTTGAGATTCAGGACTTCCGGACGATTGTTGACCAGCGCCAACATAATAACGCCGAAGGTTGTTTCAAGAGGGGTGTGTTTGTACAGATTATTCAACACGACCAGCGGGATTTCACCTCGCTTGAGCTCGATGACCACCCGGACCCCCTCACGGTCCGATGACTCATCTCGCAAATCGGAGATGCCTTTGATCCGGTCCTCCTGAACCAGCTCGGCAATTTTTTTGATCAACGACACCTTGTTGACTTGATACGGAATCTCCGTCACAAGGAGCCGTTCACGCTCGGTGCGTTCATCGATCTCTACCACGACTTTTGCCCGCAACTTCAAGAGACCCCGACCGGTCTCGTACGCTGCCTTGATCCCGCTCATGCCGTAGATGAACCCAGCCGTTGGAAAATCAGGCCCCGGGATCTTTTTCATCAACTGGGCGATCGTGACGTCTTGATTCTCCAACAGCAGAAGCAATCCATCGATGATCTCAGCAATGTTGTGCGTCGGGATATTCGTGGCATAGCCGACCGCGATGCCGCCCGCTCCGTTAATGAGGAGATTCGGCACCCTGCTCGGCAATACCAGTGGCTCCTGTCTCGATTCGTCGTAGTTCGGACCGAAGTCGACGGTTTCCTTGTCGATGTCGGCCAGCATCTCTTCGGCGAGTTTGGTCATGCGCGCTTCGGTGTAGCGCATCGCGGCCGCTGAATCGCCATCCATCGATCCATAGTTGCCTTGGCCGTCGACGAGGGGATAACGCATGTTGAAGTTCTGCGCCATCCGCACGAGGGTATCGTAAATGGCCGTATCACCGTGGGGATGATAGTTGCCCATGATCTCACCCACGATCTTGGCTGACTTGCGGTAGGTCCGATTGGAGGCAAGGCCCATTTCGTTCATACCGAACAGGATGCGGCGATGGACCGGCTTGAGCCCATCGCGGACATCGGGCAATGCGCGTCCTACGATGACGCTCATCGCATAATCGAGGTATGACGACTTCATCTCGTCTTCTATCGCGATGTGGCCTAAGCGCTCATCAGGGGGCATATTTCCTCATTAATCGTTACTCCTGATAATGTGAAACGTAAGGATGTATTCGGTGTGTTCTCTTGTGATTCACGATGAGTGAATCACGTCATACGTCCAAGTTTCTCACTTCGAGGGCATGCGTTTGAATGAAATTCCGGCGCGGTTCGACTTCATCGCCCATCAAGATCGTAAAGATTTCATCGACGCCGGTGAGGTCTTCAAGCGTCACGCGCAAAAGCGTACGCATTTCAGGATTCATGGTTGTTTCCCAGAGCTGCCCCGGGTTCATCTCGCCGAGCCCTTTGTAGCGCTGGATGTTGAGCCCCTGCTTCCCCATATCCAAGATCGCCTTCACTAACTCATCGGTCGCCCGATGGTGATGTTCTTGCCCTTTGGCCTTGAGCTTGTACGGAGGGCGTCCTAACCCAACAACCGACGGAGTCAGTTTCTGTAGTTCACGAAAGTCCGCGGAACCGACGAGTTCATGTGTCACACACAGTTCATGAGTGACGCCGTTTGCATGCAGCCGGCAGACCACCTTATTTGATTGATGTTCTTCATCATGCAGCACCTCGAACTCCGGCATTACTTTTGGGAATACCACAGCCAGCGATGCCTTGACGTTCTCGACCGATCGTTGCAGTGCTGTTCGATCCTTAAGACGCTCGCGATCGAGCCCTGGTTCGTCGACAAATGCACGGAGCATCGCGGCTTCGTGGGACTTCTTATTGAGCCGACCGAGCAAGGTTTCAAAGGCAATCATTTTCTTCAGAATCGGCAACAGCCGACGTCCGGTCACATACCCTTGCGCCCCTTCCAGATACAGTTCGACATCTTCAACCGCCAGATCGGCTAGGTATTCGTTCAATAACCCTTCATCTTTGAGATACCGTTCCGTCTTGCCTTTCTTCACTTTGAACAGCGGCGGCTGCGCGATATAGATATACCCCCTTTCGATCAGCTCGGGCATCTGCCGGAAAAAGAACGTCAAGAGCAAGGTTCGGATGTGGCTGCCGTCCACATCGGCATCGGTCATGAGAATAATCTTATGATAGCGGGCCTTGGCGATGTCGAATGCATCTTTCTCCGGCTTGTCGCTCTCTTCGCGCCTGCGACCGATGCCGGTCCCCAGTGCCATGATGAGGGTCCGGATCTCATCGCTGGAGAGCATCTTGTCGAAACGCGCCTTTTCGACGTTCAAGATCTTCCCTTTCAAGGGCAGGATCGCTTGGAACTTGCGATCACGCCCTTGTTTCGCGGATCCGCCGGCTGAATCACCCTCCACGATGTAGAGTTCGCTCAAGGCCGGATCTTTTTCCGAACAATCAGCCAACTTCCCGGGCAATGAGCCGCCGTCGAGCGCACTCTTTCGCCGGATCAGATCCTTGGCTTTCCGCGCCGCTTCGCGAGCGCGGGCCGCGTCGATGGCCTTGCCGATGATCTTGCGAGCGACGGGAGGATTTTCCTCGAAATAATTTCCCAAGGCCTCGTTGACAGCGGCCTCGACCACGCCTTTCACCTCGCTGTTCCCAAGCTTCGCCTTCGTCTGACCCTCAAATTGCGGATTGCGCACCTTGACGCTGACCACTGCCGTCAGCCCCTCCCTCACATCGTCTCCTGTTAGAGATTCGGTTTCTTTCTTGAAGAGATCGTTGGCATTGGCGTAGGTGTTGATCGTCCTGGTGAGGGCCGCCTTGAATCCGACTAAATGCGTACCGCCTTCCTTTGTATTGATATTATTGGCGAACGAGAACAGGTTTTCCGCGTAGCTGTCATTGTACTGGAGCGCCACTTCCAGAACCATTTCTGGCTTCTCGACCTTGACGTAGATCGGCTTATGCAGCGGTGTTTTGGCTTCGTTGAGGTGCTCAACGAAAGACATGATGCCGCCCTTGTACAAGAACACTTGCTCTTTTGCTGGTTCTTTCCGCTCATCCCTCAGGGTAATGGCCAGGCCCTTATTTAAAAAAGCGAGCTCGCGGAGCCGCTGGGCCAACACGTCAAAACTAAACTCCAGCGTCTCAAATATTTGGCTGTCCGGTTTGAACCGAACTTGAGTCCCTCGGCGTTTTGTTTTCCCGGTTGCGCTGAGTGGAGCATCTGGCTTCCCACGTGCATAGCGCTGTTCGAACACTTGCCCATCCTGCCAGATCTCCAGTTCGAGCCACTCCGACAAGGCATTCACAACGGAGATACCGACTCCGTGTAAGCCGCCGGAGACCGTATAGGCTCCCTGCTCAAACTTGCCGCCTGCATGAAGGACCGTCAATGCCACTTCGGCGGCGGACTTTTTTTGCGTGGAGTGCATGCCGGTTGGAATGCCTCGCCCGTTGTCGATGACCGTCACACTTCCGTCGATATGGATCATGACCTCAATGGCCTCGCCAAACCCCGCCATATGTTCGTCGACACTGTTGTCCACGACTTCATAGACGAGGTGGTGGAGTCCATCGACGCCCGTACTCCCAATGTACATCGCCGGCCGCTTTCGGACGGCATCGAGGCCCTCAAGGACTTTGATCTGATCGGCGCTGTAGCTGTCTGATTTGGGCTGGGAAGAGTCGTCTGTGGTCATCCGTTTCCTAACCGTCTGTTGCGAAATGGGGTTCGCTTTGTTTGTTCCTGGGATACGAGTACGATGCCGGCGGACTTTTTCACGATCATCCCGCTAAATCTTAATGGGCATGACCACACATTTGAACCCCGGGCTTTCCGGTTCCTGAATCAGACAGGGACTGAGCGGAGTGTCCATCTGAAGCGAGAGGGTTTCCCCATCCATCACGCTGAAGACATCCAACAGGTAACGGGCATTGAATCCCGTCTGGATGGCCTCTCCTTCATAGTGGGCTGGCAATTCTTCCGTGGCTTCCCCGTAATCCGGACTGCTGGAAAACAAGGTCATCTTATCGGATGCGAAAGAAACCTTTACCGCGCTAGCTTTATCCTTGGCCAGTACCGACACCCGACGTAGCGCGCTCTCCAATTCACTTCGACTGACGCTGATCTTCTTGCCGCTTTCTTTTGGGATGACTTGTTGGTAGTTCGGGTAGTTGCCTTCCATCAACCGAGAGGTCAGCAGCAACCCGCTCTTTCGGAAAATCATGAGGTTTTTCGAAAAACCGATGAGCGGTTCGGTATCTACGCCCTCCTCCAAAAGACGGCGGATTTCATGCGCCGCCTTCTTCGGTATGATGGCTTTCATTTCCTGTGGCACACCTTTATTACCGGCTTTTCCGACTTCTTGCTCCGCCACTGCCAAACGATGGCCATCTGTGCCGACTAATCGCAACGAGGTTTTTTTGTCGGTCGCAACGAGAGTGACCAAGAGGCCGTTCAAGATATATCGAGCATCGTTATCCCCGGCGGCAAATAGTGTCTTCCGGATCAATTCCAGAAGGCCCTCTCCTGAGAGCGGTGTCAATCCCTCGCGCTCGATGGTCGGCAGTGCAGGATATTCGCTGCTGGGAAGGCCGACGACTTTGAATTGGCTCTTCCCGGCTTGGATGGTCGTCCAGTTGTTATCCGTCGACGTCAGTTCGATGTCGCCAGGGGGTAACTCTTTGACGATCTCGTATAATTTTCTGGCTGAGATGGTGACACCACCAGTCGAGAGAACGGTTCCCTTGTAGAGACCTCGCAATCCAATTTCGAGGTCGGTCGCGACAATTTCCACCCCATCCTGCTTGGCTTCCAACAAGATATTGGACAGAATCGGCATCGTATTTCGTTTCTCCACGACACCTTGGACCCGCTGAAGTCCCGTCAATAACTCATCTCGCCCAATACGTATTTTCATAGAGAATTCTCCCTGCGAAGCTCTTAACTACGAAGAATTTGCTCTTTCAATGTTTCAAGCGTCGCCTGCAACACCGTGTTGGTCTCCTTGGCCTTTGTGACCTGGCGACAGGCGTGAATGATGGTCGTATGATCTTTACCGCCAAATTGGCGCCCGATTTCGGGGTACGATGAATCAGTCAGCTCTCGACACAGATACATGGCAATCTGTCGAGGATGTACGAGCGTCTTACTCCTGCGGCGAGATTTCAGCTCCGTCATCTTCACATGAAATTGGGTACAGACCGCTTCTTGAATATCATCCATCGCAACGATCTTTTTCTTATCCCCAATAACATCGCGCAAGACGGTCTTAGCAAGATCAAGGCTTATCACCTGCCCGGTCAGCGAGGCATAGGCGCCTAGTCGAATCAGGCTGCCTTCCAATTCACGGATATTACTCTTCATCGTGATCGATAGGAACTGGATGACGTCTTCCGGCAGTTTAAGGCCATCATCTTCTGATTTTTTCCTCAGGATGGCAATGCGGGTCTCCACATCCGGCGGCTGCAAGTCTGCAATCAATCCCCATTCGAACCGAGATCGTAGACGCTCTTCGATATCCGGCATATCCTTAGGAAAGCGGTCACTTGAGAGAACAATCTGCTTATGTCCCTCATATAAGGCATTGAAGGTATGGAAGAATTCTTCCTGTGTGCGTTCCTTCCCGACCAGAAACTGGATATCGTCGATCATCAACATATCGATATGTCGATATCGTTTCCGTAAATCCATCATTTTGTCATATCGAATGGAGTTGATGACCTCATTAGTAAATTGCTCTGTCGTCAGATAGGCGATTCTTAGATCACTCTTTTCAGCGACATGATTTCCAATGGCGTTTAAGAGGTGGGTCTTCCCGAGTCCCACCCCTCCATAAATAAAGAGCGGGTTATAGGTCTGTCCTGGCTGTTCCGCTACGGCCATACAGGCTGCATGAGCAAATTGGTTGCCGGCACCGACTACGAAGTTCTTAAATATATATTTTGGGTTGAGCTGGATTCCCCGTCGCGGCTTTGGCTGGGTGACACCTCGCGGCGCAGTCACAACACTCTGTGGTTCAACCTCCTGCACAGTGCTCTTTTGGCGGACGGTGAATGCAACACCCATCAGCCCTCCACCACGAGCCGTGGCCATGGCTTCCGCTAATAGCGGTCCATAATGAGCATTCAGCCATTCTCCAAAAAACTTATTCGGAACCCCAATATGCGCCGTCGAGTCTTCTATCCGGTCGAGATGAACCGGTATAAACCATGTGTCATACACCTGCTTAGGAACTTTCGCCTGGATATACTGCAATGCTTCTTGCCAAACAGTGTCAATACTCATAACTCGTCAAAACCGCTATACACAGGATTATTCACACTTGTGGATAACTACCATCTACTTCTCTTTATAACGGATAAAAAGCGACGCTGAATACCACGTCACACCAGGACATGTCGAGTTATATAAAGAAAATACGATCACTGTCTAATCCCTCTTCACAAGCTTTTCACAGATTCCAATGACTTTATAAAGAAACAATCCCCAATGTTATCCTTCTCTATCTAGTAATACTTACTTTATAAAATCAACCACTTCGCAGTTATACTCTCTATTCACTTCACTACTACTACTTCTACTACTCCTAACTTTCTTAAGTAACAAACTTCGGAGTCATAGTGCTATGACCTTCGTGCTCCTAAGCAGTATGTCGAGTATTTGTTGATACGATACCTTCTCTCCCTCTATGAATTGGGTAGTATTCGTTACACGTAATACTTTTCCTGGAAGAAGAGGATCTTCCAACGAAAGTACCACAGCTGAACTTGTCTCGGATAAGAGTGCCTGGGACAGAGTATGGAGTGGAGAACGAACAATATAGACAGCTGACAGCATAAAGGGAGCTCCTGACTCAAAACACGAGTGTGCAGTCCATGGATTGTATAAAGGAGCGGATAGTTTCGTCGTTTTCACGTTTCACGGAAAAGTCATCCTGGACTTCGATAGGATTGTGTATGTCTTGGATAATAAATTGAATTTCGAGCTGTTTAATAGCAGGAAGATAATTTTCAAGGATCTCAATATCGAGAATATCGTCGGTCTCATCTCCTAAGAGACGGGTAGCCTCACCAAGGAGAACAACAGTGGTCATGTGAGATCCAGCCGAAAGGCCAAGTGCAATACGGAGAGCCTCGACAGGCCTATGGGTTTTTCGAGGATCTTCCTGAATAACAACGGCAATGTTTTTTGGCATGGAGAAAATAATCAGGAAAACGATAAAAACGGATCACAGGCCTCAATAATTCCGGACAATACAACGAGGCCACAAAGTGACATTTTAGAGTCTATAGTTTCAGTTGGAACGTGGTGTTGTTGACACCCGTAGGCGCAGGCAAAAACGCGGGCCCCTTCTTGAGCGAGACCTCGGTAGCGGTCGGTGTGAATATTCTTCACACCTTCATCAATAAGATATAAGTAAACCTCGTGGCCAGCATCAAGAGCTGCGTGCGCGAGACCGTGCACAGTCTCAGCACTAGTGTGTGATGGGGGAAGAGCTAGGAGAAAACCAATCTTCTTTGAATCCACAGGAATTTATGATGAATTATATATAGTTATGTACTATATCCACCAGTTGAGATTAAGTGGTTTTTAGGGGAAAGTCAATCCGAAAAAGCGGGCTTCAGGAGCTTAGAAGGAGAGACTGAATCTGAGGACCTAACGAGGAGAGATTCACGTCATATTGTACCTTCGTCTCCATATCGCGAAGAACAGCCGATCCCTTCACGACTTCATCATCCCCGATGATAAGAGTGAAGCGAGACGCAAGACGGTCAGCTTGTCGTAAGTGAGCCTTCAGGGTTGTGGATCGAAAATCGGAGACTGCGCGGAGTCCAGCAAGACGAAGTTCTTCCAGTGCTGTAAGACCTGCCATAGCACCATGGCTACCGAAGCCGGCAACATAGATAGCTAGATCTTCCGGTGCTCTTGCTGTTGTGGACTCAGGCAACAACATAGACATTCTTTCAAGGCCGATAGCAAAACCAACAGCAGGAGTGGGCGGCCCTCCGAGAGTTTCAACCAACTGATCATAGCGTCCACCTGCGCCTACGGCATTTTGAGCACCTAAATTGGTCGCAGTAACCTCAAAGGTGGTGAGGTTATAGTAATCAAGGCCTCGCACCAGCCGATGATTCAACGAGTACGGTATCTTAATGGCATCGAGACCAGTGAGGACTTGTGTGAAGTATGAACGAGCTGCCTCAGAAAGTGAGTCGCCTAGGCGGGGTGCGGTTTCTGTAATTGCCCGACACTCGGGGACTTTGCAGTCCAGAACTCGCAGCGGGTTGGCGTCGATGCGGTGCCGGCAATTTGCACACAGGCCGGACTCCTGTTGTCTAAGGTAAGTCACGAGGTGAGGTCGATAGTTGTCTCGATCAGCGGTATAGCCTAGGTTGTTAATCTCCAAGGTGAGACTGGGGAGATTAAGGTCGGACAGGATCCTCCAGAGGAGGGCAATGACCTCGACATCGGCTCGGGGATCCGCCATACCAATCGACTCGACGCCAAATTGATGAAATTGTCTGAGCCGGCCAGCTTGGGGACGCTCGTGACGAAACATGGGCCCGAAATAGAAATACTTCTGAGGAACGGGGATCGCGGCCCGATTGTGTTCGATATAGGCTCGGACAGTCCCAGCAGTCCCTTCCGGCCGAAGAGTGAGAGATGTGCCATCGCGATCTGGGAAGGTGTACATCTCTTTCTCAACAATGTCCGTCGAGGCGCCGATGCTCCGCGCAAACAAGGTCGTCACTTCAAAGATCGGAATACGAATTTCATGAAATCCATACCGGCCTGCCCATCGCCTGGCAGTTTCTTCGATGAGGCGCCAACGGGGGGTCTCTTCCGGTAACAGATCTTTCACACCTTTAATGCCTTTAATCATGAAAAACGGCCGCCTCCTGCTCCCATGGTACGTCACACAGCATGATTTGCGCGGACTATAGCGGCGCCTTCTGAGGCAAGTCAACGGACTTGAGCTTGCGCCATCCTGAATCGAGAGGTATAGTGCGCGGCCTACGGTTTAATCCGATGTGAAAGACCTTCTATGAGTCAGGATCAATCAGGTCGCCGGGTCATGGCCATCGCGCCTATGCCGCCGGAAAAATCCGCTTACGCGTTGGCACGTTACAGTCGATCGCCGGACTCCATCGAACAGAGTATTCGGTGGGTGCATGGCCATTCCTCGGAAAAGTTCTGGGAGCAGTTTTATTTCGATTACGGTCATGCGTCGATCGCCGACCTCGGCCACGTCGTCATCTGTTTTGAAGAGATCTCGGAGCTCGCCGCCATTCGTCTGGAGGACGAGCCGCTCTGGGACGGTCAGGCTAAATCGAGCCGCTATCAGAACTTTGCCGCGAGCCGGTGGTTTGTGCCGGGCCAGATTCGAGGGAGCGAAACCGAGGCAGTCTATGAAGGCATTCTCCGCAGTCTGTCCGAAATTTATCGATTGCTGCACGATCCCTTGATCGCGTACCTCTCCGAACGGGACCCGCGTCCGGAGTCCATGAAGCCGGCCGATTATCAGCGGACGATCGCGGCACGTGCCTTCGATGTCACCCGGTACCTGCTTCCTCTTGCGGCCAAGACGAATGTTGGGCAAGTCGTCAGCATCCGGACGTTGGAAAAACAGATGACGCGCCTGTTATCGTCGCAATTGCCAGAACTGCGGGCGATCGGCGAGGATTTGAAAGAAGCCTGCCAACGTCCGCCAGTGAATCTATGGGGCGAGCTCTGCGGTCAGACCGCTGGCCTGAGTGATCCATTGGCTCCGACACTCGCGCGGCATGCCACGGCAAATACCTATCAGGAATCGGTCTACTCCGACTTGGCCCGCCATGCGAAAGAAGTCTTGCGCGGAGCAGGGCTCGATCAGCCTGGTACCTGGGGTACGGTCGAGTCCGTCGAGTTGCTTGATCCGCACCATCCGCTGGACGAAATTGTTGCGACGCTCCTCTATCGCGTGTCGCAGGCCCCGTACCGGAAGATCCTCGAGGTCGTGAAAGAGTGGTCTGAGAGGGAGAAACACGCGACCATCGAAGTAGCCACGAGACAGCGCGGGCCATATGATGAACTCATCAAGGAATTCCGGAGTGGCTACGCATTCAACTTTGATATTCTCATGGACATCGGTGCCTGGCGGGATATGCATCGCCATCGACGGTGCCAGCAGGTGCAGCAGAACTTCACGACCGTTCACGGCTATGAGATCCCGCCACCGTTGATCGACGCTGGCTTGGATCAGGAATATCGGCAGGCGATGGATGCCGTGCGAAACGACATCGAACTGCTCAAGAAAAAGGACCAAGAAGCCTCGCTCTATGCCATTCCGTTCGGCTTCAAGGTGCGCTGTTTGTTTAAGATGGACTATGCCGAGGCGGAATATATTGCCAAGCTCCGGTCCGGTGTGAAAGGCCATTGGTCGTATCGAACCGTCGCCTGGCAGATGAAGCAGCAGCTGGCCAAGAAATTTCCCTTCCTCGGCGAAGGCATTCAGGCGACACCGCCTGATGTCGAAGACGCACTGACCCGATAAGACTTTCACATCGCGTATGAACACCCATCAGCAACAATGCGAAACGGCCATCGTGGCCGGAGCATGGGACACCGTGTTTGCCGAGGCGATGGCCTGGAGTCGAGACCCGGATGGAGCGAAGGATCCGTGTCCGCTGTTTGCCCGCAACGTCGTGTATCTCATGCAGGGACGGTTTGCCGATGCCTGGAAAACCCATGCGCTGTGTCTCGAAGCCGCGCAGGACATCACGGTGGTGGGGGAGTGGGTGAACGATCTGCTCAGCCGGCAGATGGAGTCCGGCTACGTGCATTTGATCAAGGGTTTGTTTCTTGCGCAGTCAGGTCAATCGGAACAATCCATGCGATCGTACACGGAGGCCGCTCGATTGCTTCCGCAATCTGCCCATCCGCACTACTTTCTGGCCCAGATTCACGAACGGGCCGGCCATCCGGAAATGGCAATCAAGGAATATCGCGAGGCGGTTCGGCTGGCTCCCGACTTTGCCCCGGCACGGATGAATCTCGGTGTCACCTATCAAGACCAAGGTCGACTCGAGATGGCGATCAAAGAATACCGGGAGGTGGTCAGACTCACCCCCAACGATTCGGCCGCACACTCCAATCTCGCCTGTGCTCTGGCAGAACAGGGGAAGATGGAACCGGCGGTGCAATCCTACAAGACGGCGCTGAAACTGAACCCACAGGACGCTGAAGTCCACTTCGCGCTGGGCGGACTCTACGAAACGCGCGGACGCCTGGACCTGGCCCAAAAGAGTTATCAAGACGCGCTCAATGCCAATCCAGACTTTGGTGCTGCCCATTCCGCGCTCGGTTGGCTCGCCTTAGGCAAGCATCAGCTTCAAGAAGCATCGGATATCTTCAGCCGGGCGCTCAAGTGCAATGAGGAAGACGCGCGGGCCTATCACGGCATCGCTGAAATCTATGCGATCCGAGGGAAGCGCCAGAGCGCGATGGAAAACTACACCAAGGCGATGAAGTACTATCAAGACCCTGAAAAGAGAAATCAGATCATGAATCAGCTGTTTCAGGAAGGGCAGGTGGGAGATTGAGGGTTGGGACCAATCGAGTAGGTCCTTTGCTCGCGGAGCCCCCACGATGAAGCGGTGGTCGCTCGACGCGCGCAGTCAGGCCCCACTCGATTAGTCCCATGGGGTCGGAGGAGAAAAGAACTTGCACGGTTGAACGAAAAAATCGTAGGTCCTTCAGGTGCGAAAGGAAGAAATCATCAAGGAGAATGCAGGTAGTGGAAGGGATGAGGTGCGTCGATCAAGTGAAGAAGTGGCAGATTTATATTCGGGAAGCCAAGACACAGGCCGAGTTCGCCCGTCGTTGCTACGAGGCGTTCCAAGAAGCTGAAAGAGTCTCTGCTGTGACAGATGTTTTCTTCCATCTTCATCATTTTCTGGTACACGCGATCAATATTGATCGGATTCTTGACGCAAAGCCCGGGACAGATCGTCACACAATACTCGCTGGTCATGTGGAGCTCTCAGGTATTGACCTCAGGCCATTCAAAAGGCTGCGAAATCACCTTGAGCATTTCGACGAACGCCTGGATCGGTGGGTGCGCGAATTCGATGGTCATGCTTTCTTCGACATGAACATTATGACGGGTGCTAAGGGATTCCCAGAGAAGGCGTTTCTCCGGGCTCTAGATGGAGAGACGTTCAAGTTTCTTGGCGAAGACTACAACATGACCAACCTATATCACATCGTACTTGAGATCGACCGCCGGTTAACAGCGGCATAGTCTGGGTGCTAGTCGGAAGTTCGCAGTGATCGTAGACACGGTGAGTAAGGTAATTTGTACGTTGAGTTAGAGAGGGGCCAACAATACAGCGCGCGGAAACTTGGGAGGTGTTACAGCTCTCTGATCGCACCCTGTAGGACTGTAATCTGGGTGGTCGGATCGCCTGTCGCTTTCAGTTCGTTGCGGATCTGATCCTTCAGGTAGGATGAATAGCCGACACGGTCGATTAGGAGGTCGAGAAATCGCTCGACCGGTAATAGGCTTTGTTCCTTGAGTTCATCGATGGTCTCGTCACTCACCGGCACGTATGAGCTGCCGATGTGGAAAACCACGTTATAGTGCCGATCTGTAGCAATTCGTTCAAATCTCAAGCCCTTCACAGATTCCTCCTCGGCAGGATATTGAAAAAATCCCCTGCCAGCTTCGTTCTCGCATCGATCAACGCTTCAACATACGAAGAAGTATGTCTCAGCATCTCGCTCGCTGAGGCCTCGCTGGACGGTCGTTTTGAACGTCCTGCAAATGCTAATACAAGCCACTTATTCTAGACAAGTTCAGGTCGTGAAGACAAGGGCAACCATCGAGCGCCAGCGGTGGACAGTCATTGCAATGGGCCTTTATCATGACATTCCGTTGCCATGACGTGCGGAGGTTGTCAGTCGGTATGACAGGCACAGAACTCATTGAATTGTGGATCACCTGCCTTGAAGCGGAGCGAATCCGTTTGGCCGAGACAGGGCAGGATGCTCCTGTCGTGGCGTCGCAAGGCCGCCTGGTGCACACAACCGGCGGGCTCCATCTGTACGAATTTATCGTGCCTGCTGACGTCCAACTCTCCGTTGACCTTCCGGTATCCGTCGTCCCTGCCGATGAGGCGGACACGACAGAAGGAATTGTCCTGCGGCAGGCCGGGAACAGCTTATCCGTCCAACTGGTCGATGCCCTCGGACGCGAAATCCATTCTGTGACCCTTGTTCCAGATCAGGCCGGCCTTGTCGGCACGTCAGCCTCCCGCCTGAAAGATATGTTGGCGAAGCCAGACCTGTATCACCTTGGGCCAACCGAGCGGTTGGCGTCGCTGCTGCAGATGCAGGACGTTGAGGCTGAGGTCTTCCCCTCCGCCGCATCCGTCTTCACAACCGTGTGGTCGGATGACCGACCAGTCCGGCGTCAAAAGCTGGGGAATCTAGCGATGGAGCTGATTCGCGCCAACAAGCGCATCCTCCTCATCAGCCCAGACCACCTTGCGTGCGATGAGATGGTGGGGATGGTGGGGCGTACCATGAAGGCCGGTGGACTGAATCACACAACGTGGATCACTCGGTATGAACTTCCGATTGCCTCGAAGGCCGGCGGCATCGATCTTCATGAACTGGGGTTCGAAGCCCAAATGCATCAATTTTATGCCAAATCGCAAGGCAACAAGGCCTCCTTGAAACACAAGTATGACCGCTTCAGAGAGCTCGCCCCGTTTTTGTCTCAGAAGGAAGCGAAACAAAAAGATCTGGACGAAGTCCGCTTACTGGAATGGCGCCTCGTCACACAATTGCGAGACCTTCAAGTGAAGATGGCCGATGTCCAGAAGACGCTCAAGGACTTCGAGCACCTACCTCTGTTTCAACGTTTGACAATGCAAGCGGTCGGGAAGAATGCAGAATCCCTCAAACAATACTGCGTGCTGTATCAGGGTCAGATGGATCAACTGAACAACGAACTCGATGTCGCCAAAGGCCGCATTCAGCAGCTTGCTCCGGAGGCGGCCGTACCCAGCGGGAGGCGGGCTGAGTTCGAGGAACTCCAAGAACAGATCGCCAAACTGGGGGGAACCAAGAAGGTCCGCGAGTTACTGGCGGCCGAAGAACATCCAAACCGCCAGGCCTTCATTCAGAATCGACGCCTCGTCGCGGCCACACCCATGCGGGTTGCGAGCGATCCCCTATTCAGCCGGGTGCGCTTCGATGTCCTGATGATCGATGAGGCCCCGAGGATTGCCGCCCCTTCACTCTTGGCTGCAGCCGGACTCGTACGTGAACGCATTATCGTCAGTGGCGATCCTCGTGAGATCGCTACCATCGGGCAATGGGCCATGCCTGGGCCGGCCATCCGTGCCGCACCGTGAAATGGTGGCACCAACGTTTGCTTGACGCCGATGAGGAGAATTCAGGATAATCCGTCTCCCTGGTAGTTCATCAGTCTGGTTCTTGATGTCGGGTTGCTCAGAAATGGATCGGAGCAAGGCCGCAAAGAGCTTCGACCTCAAAGGCTACGCTGTTGATGCGTTGAGGGGGATGGGCGACTGAGAACGCCGCGGGGAGACATTGTTTAGCAACCTGTATGCCGAAGTGGCGAAACTGGCAGACGCACTAGATTCAGGGTCTAGCGCCCGCAAGGGTGTGCGGGTTCAAATCCCGCCTTCGGCACCACATCTTCTTTCCCGCTCCTATCAATAGGGTTCATCATTTAGAGCCCTTCATGTGTGGCGCCCGGTAATGGCCCTTCAGGGGTCGTTTGGGGCCGAATTGTGAAGTAATTGTCAAGTGAGCGGTTAGGTGCTAGCTGCATTGCGTAGCTTTTTCATCATTTTGTCTGCTTGAAGAAAAACAAATTCCTTGCCTTGTTTCTCCTTTTTTAAAAATCCTTTGTGTGTAAGATCAAGCAGATCATTTCTTGATGTTTGGTAAACAATACCGTGAGTATTTCGGTGGGTATCAAATGTGTAGATCTCATGAGGATGCTGGATTGCATGAGAAAGGAGACTCCTTTGACGAACATTTAAACCAGGATGTTTTTTAAGAGCCGCGCTCAGTCCAGCCATTTCTTTCTGCTTCCTCCTAATATAGTCCTGCACATCCTCGCAAGCCTGTTTAATGGCCTTGAGATTGTAAAAGAGGAAATAGGTCAAGTCGTTATCATCCGTCTCGGTATAGAGATAAGCTCGGACATACTGAGCAGGGGCTTTTTGCATGTATCGAGATATTGCCAGATACTCAAATAAGAGATAATCCCGGGATAGGAGGAACCAATACATCAAAGCTCTGGCCGTTCTTCCGTTGCCGTCATTGAAAGGATGGTCATATGCTAGCCAAAAATGAAGTAAAACTGCCTTTACAACTGGATGAATCCACGTACTCATAGAATTCTCATTTGCAAAATCGCAAAACGCTTTCAGGCGGTCAGGCAAGGCCTTAAAGTCAGGAGGTACGTGGACAATTTCTCCCCTGTATTCGATTACGACATCATTGTTTTCTCTTAGCTGTCCGGAATCTTCTGGGTGATCCAGGGTGCCTTCCGTGATTCTCTGATGTATTTCTCTTACGAGAGCCTGCGTTAATGTTGTCTTTTCCTTTTCTCTTATAAATTGCATTGTCTCCCAATTGTTGAGAATCATTTGTTCGTTTCTATCTTTGGGCTTCCTTCCTGTCCTGAGCAATTCTTTTGCTTTTTGGGTCGTGGTTGCGGCTCCTTCAAGTTGACTAGAAGCGATTGCTTCATCCATGAGCGATCTGATTATGAATTGCTCTTTGTCGGGTAAAGGGTTTGAAGTATCTGTTAAAAGGTTTCCCCCACCCCATACATCTACATTGTGAAGGTCTCGCTGAAGGCTGTCCGGAATAGAGTAAACGAATGGGGTTTCTTTCTTGTCGTTAAAGGGAGCTTTCTTAAAATTGGCGGTTCGACCAAATTTTATTAGAGCCCAGGCCTCTTCGTATGAGAACCCTTCTGGTACCTTCCAATATCTAAAATCTTGCCAAGAGACATAGGAGTCGTTGGACTTTCGAATGAATTCTTGAATCTCTGGTTTTCTGTACGCATCGAGAAATTTTGAGAAGGTCTCGGGATTCTTCCGGAGCAGTTTTAAAAACTCTGGGGGCTTTACGATAATAGACATATGGGACTCTAGATACTAAAAAGTACTACTTTTTTATAATTTAGTAGTTGATAGATGTCAACATGTACTAATTTATTAAAGAATAGTACAAATCAATATTTACAAAATAATCACAATGTAAAACAATGTGTTACATGACGATTCCGAGAGGGGAGGAGAAAGAAGCATTAGTAGATGAAAATGGTAACCGGTCAAATAGGATATGATATGCAGTGTTATTTTGCAGGATATAGATATCCTTATGGTGAGACTTCTAATCTTGGAGAGGCAAAGGAGTTTTGATCAGTATCTAGGACCCTCACGGCAGAAGAGAGGTGTTTAGGGCTCAAGTGAGCGTATCTGAGCGTCATAGTCGGCGATGTATGCCCGAGAAGGTTACTCACCGTCACTAACGGTACGCCGCGCATTATGAGCCAGGACGCAAAGGTATGGCGCGGAGGTCATGGAAGTGGAAATCCGTCAGTCCTGAAGCCTCACAGGCCCGGTCAAAACCATGTCTCACATCGTCCCATCGATGCGCAGCAGAATTGTGGTACGTTCCTATTTCTCAATATTAAGGGGGCATCGTTTTTTCGTTACACTTTAACACCGGTTAACACTCCCTCAGACGTCTGGTTTGGCTGAATTGTCACGTATCTGTCGAGCGAGCTCGCAGTTATCCATCCTAATGAGGAGCCGTCTATCATGGTCTCACCAGGGGTTTACCGTCATCATAAAGGTCAGGACTATGAAGTCTTGGGGGTCGCCAAACATTCAGAAACGGAAGAAGAGTTTGTCGTGTATCGGGCGTTGTATGGCGATCGAGGCCTCTGGGTAAGACCCCTTGCCATGTTTACTGAGAGCGTCGATAAAGGAGGCGTATCCGTTCCGCGCTTTTCACGAATAGATGAGAAAACGGGAGAAGACAAGACTTGAAGACGGTTTGGGTAGTCGAAGGCGCCTATTCACTGACCCAGCGACACCATTTCAAGTCTTTCCTTCCCTCGTCATGATGGAGCCTGTCCTGCTTGATGCCTTTGTGGACTCATCAACCGCCACGTACTGTTCCTACTAACGTTCCACGTATCATCATCAGCCCCAAAATGATATTTTGGTGACAGTTTGGTCCGGTTCAACAACAATGAGCTCTGTCCTGAGGGATCCACTTGCAGAGAATGTGAAGGCTCAAGAAGCCGTTATCAGGTTACCTCTGGTGAATCGGTCGGCATCAGGAGAAATGACTAGGATGACAGGTAGGAACATGATGAGAGGATTCGTGCTCGTGGGAGTCTTGATCCTGAGCAGTGCCGCGATTGCGGTGGCGGCGGAACCCCTGACCGGAAATCCCAAGCCAGTGGCCCCTCAGAAATCGATTCCTCTGGCTGGGGAGGAGCCATATGAGGCGTTGAAGCGTGGAGATTTCAGGGTCGCTGCGGGACTCTTTTACCCCTTGGCCCAACGTGGGGATGCACGAGCTCAGTATAATCTCGGGCTGCTGTATGGCAGCGGTCTGGGTGTGGATCAAGACTACCAGGCGGCACTGAAATGGCATCGCATGGCGGCGGTCCAAGGCCATGCAGGAGGCCAAAACGAACTTGCACAGATGTATGCGAAGGGACAGGGCGTTCAACCAAATCAGGTTCTGGCCTATGTGTGGTTCAGCACGGCAATTGCGTCGTCGAGTAGCGGGTCGAAAACTGAAATCACGAAGGATCGAGATCGTACGGCCTCACGCATGACGCCGGAGCAGATCACAAAAGCGCAGCAGATGGCGCAGCAGTGCGAGGAGTCGAAGTTTAAGAAATGCGGCGAGAAATAAGGCTACGAGCCAGAATTTGAAGTCACGCTTTCAGCGACCGCACCCTACCCCACTAGTATTTCATCCCAGTGCGAGCCGTTGAGCCGAGATCTATCCGACCTGGTCTTCGTCCTGTGGCCAAAACATAACGCGAATTTCTGACCTCTCCCAGGGCCTTCTTCGCAAGGTACTATGGTAAGAGACGACCCTAATGAACAACCAGCGAGCAAGTTAAACCGTTTCGTGGCGGTCGATGACGAGCAGGGCCTCATGTTCAGAGGGTAGATGGGCAAGTGAACTCCACCAAGGCGGTGGCTCGCTGGGATGTGGAGGGCTCCAGTCTTTGCTATCACCGGTCGAGGTCGGGTTGAAGCTTGTTCGAACCAACAGACGTGTGGCATTGAATTCAGCACCACGAAGATCGGGTATTCGCCCTCGGACACTCTCGATCATCTGGATGAGTTCAGGCGGAGGCGAACATTCTCCAGCGTATGGATGACCACCAGTTGCTCTCGTAATGACCAGAGCGGCGACTGGATTTGGCGTCGCGCAGCCCACCCACCTGCATGAAGCGTGAGCGAGTATCAAGGTACTCACCAGCTTGGTACCGAGTCCCTTGCGACGATGTTCCGGTTCTACGGCAAGAGGATCAATCCAAACCATGAGTCCCTGAGGAGACTCAATGGTTCTGCCATAGATGTATCCCATTGCTGAACTGGTAGAATCTTCGAATCCAATGATGAGATCTGTTGTCCCTTGGAGCCGTTCGCGAGTTGTTTTTGGGCCCAGTCGATAAGGTTGGCCGGTCTTTGGATTCGTCCCAAAACTATGGGAGAAAATATGCGCCACCGCTGCGACGAGAGTTGAGTCCTTGGCAGCGTGAGGAGCTGAATGACGCTCGAGTCTGTAGGTAAAACCTGACACCCTAGGTCTTGGAGTGACGCTCAATGACGATTAAGGCTTCATACTCATTTGGTAAATGCTCAATCGTGCTCCACCAGCTAGTGTAGTGAATCATAAGTAGCTTGATTTATTATCTGGCGTGAGTATCCTCTGTTCCCCAGGAGGATCACCCCATGCGCATCGCCCCCGCCATTGAGCTGATGGCCCATGAACGCCAGCAACTCGCGCAGTGGGCGCGTGGTCGCCGGACGCCCGCACGATTGGTGCTTCGCGCCAAAATTGTGTTGTTGGCGGCTGCAGGCCACGACAACCACCAGATTGCTGCCGCCGTGGCCACAAGTCGGCAAACCGTGGGCCTCTGGCGGCACCGCTTCGTGACGCAGCGCCTGCCCGGCCTCGCCCAGGATGCTCCCCGCGGCGGACGTCCCCTCAAGGCCCGTCAGACCCTCACCGCGCGCATTCTGAAGACGACGACCCAGACGAAGCCGCCTGCGGCGACCCACTGGTCCACCCGCACCTTGGCGCGGCACCTGCGCACAAATCCCACGTTCGTGCAGCGAGTCTGGAAGGCCCATGGCTTGCAGCCCCACCGAGTTCGAACCTTCAAGCTCAGCCGGGATCCGCACTTCCAGGACAAACTGGAGGATGTGGTGGGCCTCTATCTGAACCCGCCCGAACATGCCGTGGTCCTGTGCGTGGATGAGAAGAGCCAGATCCAAGCTCTGGATCGCACCCAACCCGGCTTACCTCTCAAGCCCGGTCGCTGCGGCACGCTGACACACGACTATAAGCGCCATGGCACCACCACGCTCTTTGCCGCTCTGAATGTGGCCGAAGGCGCGATCATCTCCACCTGCCAGCCCCGCCATCGGCACCAGGAATGGCTGCGGTTCTTACGGCTGATTGATCAGCAGATTCCTCAGGACAAAGCCCTGCATCTGATCGCCGACAACTATGCCACCCACAAACACCCCACAGTCCAACGGTGGCTGATACGGCACCCACGCGTCCACATGCACTTTACCCCGACCAGTAGCTCGTGGCTCAATCTGGTGGAGCGGGTCTTTGGCGACCTGACGGCCAAACAACTTCGGCGCGGCGTGTTCCGCAGTGTCCCGGAACTGATTGCGGCGATTGACGCGTACATCACTCAGCGCAATGCCCATCCCACCCCCTTTGTGTGGACTAAATCCGCCCAAGAAATCGTCGCAAAAGTGAATCGGGCTAAGGTCGCCCTGGATAAGACAAGAACAGCATGAAGCACTACACTAGGTTCAGGCTGTGAGTTACGAGCATACCATTCACGCTGATCCGAGCGGGATAGTGGGCTGAAGCCAGTCTTGATGGTGAAGTTTGATTCTCCGATGGAGCAGCCACGCAGATCAAAACAGTCTTGTCGAATCTCTTTCAGTAACTGAATCAATCGATGGGGCACGCCGCATTCCCCGACAAACATCGTGCCCTCGATAACACGACTGACCACTAACGCAGCAATGGGGTTCGGTGTAGCACACCCCATTCGTGGGGCAGTCTTTGTTATCTCAGTAAACGCCTGGACCAGTGAGGTTGCTACACCTTGTCGTCGATAGATTGGCAATACAGCCATCGATTCAATCCAGGCGATTCGGCCCAAGGAAGACGGGATTTCCTTCCCGAACAAATAGCCGATTCCCGCACCAGATCCACCGGCAAGAAATACATAGTCTGTTTGCAATAAGCGTTCAGTGACAGATTTGGGGCCCAACCTGTACGGTCTTCCGTCTGGGCGATATCCGAAGCTTTCGTTAAAGATCTGTGATATGCGCCGAACGGTTTCCTCGCACGCTGCCGCTTGATATCCGGCCAGTAATTCTAGAGCTGGGGTATCACTTGCTGGTTGGATAAATGGCTCTGTATCAAGTGGACGAGGTTGGTACGAGGTTTTTTCGGAAGCAAGATCAGATGGAGCAGCGAGATCAAATAGATCCATAGTTCATGACCAAGGTGGGTATGGGCGTTGTATAGCAGTATCTATATCAAGTCAAGCATTCACACCTCTTCCGCAGCCGGCCTCCGACTCGGCTTAGTCGAACCATTTCATTCTTCTGCGCTCCGGGCAAATAGTAACGCGCGGCTCTCATGATGTCTCAGCAGTTCCGCTGGTCGTTGGGCTGATGTCAACCATTTGCGTATCTCAATTCGAGGGTTTCCCTCCCTTGCGTTCATCGGGGAAATGCGTAGAATCTAGCGCCCATGCCTAGTGTGATAGCCGGAAGGCTTCGCTTCGTATTATGTTATGAGACCATGAGCAAGATTCTGATTTCGTATCGCCGTGAAGATAGCGCCGATGTCACCGGTCGGATCTACGACCGGCTCATCCAGGTATTTCCACAATCGGTCTTTCGAGATGTTGATTCAATTCCCTTGGGGGTCGACTTTCGCACCTATCTGGATGAACAGGTGGCGAAGTGCGATGTGTTCCTCGCGGTGATCGGGCGGGATTGGATGAAGGCCAAAGGCCGCAAGGGAAAGTCCAGACTCGAAGACCCTAGCGATTTCGTGCGGATTGAAATCGAGTCGGCGTTGAAGCGTCAGATTCCGGTGATTCCTGTCTTGGTCGGCGGTGCCAAGATTCCTGAGGCGCAGCGGCTACCGACCAGCATTCAAGACGTGTCGTACCGGAACGGCATTGTCGTCCGCCCTGATCCCGATTTTCATAAGGACATGGATCGGTTGATTGCACACCTCAAGCAACCGGTTCCGAGCCTCCGCGAGCCACAGACGGAACCAACGACACAAGCAAAGGCCGTTCTCACGGGGCAACAACTCGTTTCACAGGCTGCACCAGCAGACATGGTGAAAGTACCCAAAGGGCCCTTCCGGTACGGCGAGGAGAAAACCCGCGAAACGATCGATCATGACTATTGGATCGATCAGTATCCTGTAACGAACCAGAAGTATGGAGAATTTGTTCTGGATAGTGGCTACACTCAGCAGAAGTACGGGTCACCTGAAGGGTGGCAGTGGAAAACGAGCAAGAGCATTACCTACCGGGAATATTGGAATAACGAGGAATGGAACAAATCCGATTATCCTGTTGTGGGGGTGAGCTACTACGAAGCGGAAGCCTACGCGAAGTGGGCCGGCAAACGCCTCCCCGCCGAGCAGGAGTGGGAAAAGGCCGCCCGAAGCGAAGACGCTCGAAAGTATCCCTGGGGCAAAGAGTTCGATAAAAGTAGATGTAACAGTAGCGAATCAGGCATTGGTCATACGACCCCAGTGCCCCAGTATTCAAATGGGGTGAGTCCCTATGGCTGTTATGACATGGCAGGTAATGTCTTGGAGTGGTGTGCGAGTTGGTATGACGAAAGCCTGAGCCGGCGCGTGGTCCGAGGCGGCTCCTGGGGCAACAGGCCGATGCTCCTGCGTGTCTCAAATCGGGACTGGTTCCTTGCCAGCTTCCGGGACGGCACCATCGGCTTCCGCCTTGTCCAGGACGTTTCCAACCCTTTATACTTTGCTCTTTGAC
This sequence comes from Nitrospira sp., assembly GCA_005116745.1. Lineage (NCBI taxonomy): Bacteria > Pseudomonadati > Nitrospirota > Nitrospiria > Nitrospirales > Nitrospiraceae > Nitrospira > Nitrospira sp. Next base: position 137,436 of record SWDS01000006.1, read on the forward strand.
CCTTTGCCTCCGAGGGCTCCATCACACAAGAAGCACCTTGACGACTGATGCTTCAATCATGCATATTGATGCATATGCGCACGACACTCAACATTGACGATCAGCTCCTCAAGCGCGCAGGCCAACTCACCGGCGTTCACGAAAAAACGCAGCTTGTGCGCTTGGGACTTGAGGCACTCATTTCGCGCGAAGCCGCCAAGCGGCTCGCACGACTGGGGGGCAGTGACCCCCAGCTCAAAGAAATCCGCCGCCGCCGGTCTGCCTAGGCATGCCCACGCTAGTGGACACGTCCGTGTGGATCGATCATTTTCGATCCGACTCCTCCGTGCTCCGACGCTTACTGGACGAAGACCTGGTCCTCTGTCACCCGCTCGTCATCGGAGAAGTCGCATGCGGCAACATGAAACATCGATCGATGGTGCTCGAGTCCATGGCGGTCCTGCCTACGACACCCACGATCGACTATCAGGAGATCCTCTCGTTTATCGACAGCCACAAACTCTTTGGGCAGGGCTTAGGGTGGATCGACGTGCATCTCCTTGCCTCTGCCGTGCTCCAGCACGTAACACTCTGGACCCTCGATCAGTCTTTAGGGCACGCTGCCAGAAAGTTGCGCTGTAGCTTTGAATTGCCCCGTTGATCGACGCGTCTATCGGTGCTTCGACCGGGATGAACCGGCACGAAAGACCGATCCTTTTCGATCTATGATGATCGTAGCGTTCTGATCGCTTCGAGCGTCGTCTCAATTTCCTTCGGTGAGTTGATGAGGCTCGGGGCGAGCCGGACGTATTTCGTTGCGTAAGGTGTCACGCTGCCGACGATGCCGCGTTGTCGGAGCTTCTCCATCACGGCGCGAGGCTCCATGCCGGCTACCTCGAAACACACGATCCCCGCCGACAGATCTTGCGACATCGGGGTATGGAGCGTGACATGCGGCATGGTTGCCAAGCCCTGCTTCAGCTGCTGGTTGAGCTCATAGATCCGCTTCGTCACCTTGGATTTTCCGATGGTCTGATGAAACGTAAAGGCTTCGTCCAGCGCCCATCTGTGTTCAAACGAATGGAACCCTCCGGGGGTCATGTGCACTGATGGGGAAAGGTCTTTTGACGATTTGTTCTCCATCCAGAGCTCATAGGCCTGCCCACTAAAGGTCGGGATCGTTGCCCTGGTGATCGGCCAGGCCTGTGGGTGGCCCCAAACCAAACCGGTTCCACGGGGACCAAACATCCATTTATGGGTCCCGGCAACCAAGAAGTCGCAGCCCAGCTCGGTCACGCGGAAATCCTCGACTCCCAAGGCATGGACCCCATCCACGCAGAAGATGATCCGATCCTGTTCATCACGTGAACGATTGATGGCCTGGATCGTGAGTGCCATGTCATGGATCGGCAGTTTCAGTCCCGTGCTGGAATGGACCCAGGTGACCGCCACGATGCGTGTGGCAGGCGAGATGCCCTTGCGCAGGGACTCGACGATCTCGTTGCGCGAGACGGTCTTCAGGGCGCGATAGAGGGGTATTTGACGGACTGTGGCGCCGGTTCGTTCGGCGCGGAGACGTAAGGCGGTTTCTGTGGAGTAATGGTCGTGGGTCGTCGTCAAGATTTCTTGCCCGCTACGCAGTTGTAATCCCCCGTAGAGCAGACCGAGACCCATCGTTGTGCTATCGGTCAAGGCGATGTCTGTGGGATTGCCTCCCAGATACTCAGCCGCCGCCTGGAGGACTCGCGCCTCCTGTTTCTCTTCATGTTCAAACCAATAGCCGATTGGGTCTGTGTCCAAGCCGGTTCGGTGCCGTTCGATGGCTTCGCGTACTGGTGTGGGATGAGAAGCGAGGAAGAACGCAGCCAAGTGGATAAGCTGTGGAGAGAGGGGAAACTGTGCTCGCAGGTCTTCCCAACTCTTCAATCGACTTGATGACGTTGCCTGTTCAGCAGAAGCGCGAGGTTGGGCACCAGCCAGTACCGCTGCGCTCAAGGTCAAGCCAGTCCGGACTAGAAAGCCTCGACGTCCGATGTCGCTCATAGGATGTCCTCCTCAGCGATGAATCCTCTGTACTGTACTGCTTATTGAGAAAATCAGGCAAGGAGAGGTAGAAACGAAGCCCCTGGCTGGTGAGCCAGCCAGGAGTCGGACATGGTACAGGAGGTCCTGCTAGTTCTGATACGTCTCAATCGGCGGACAGCTGCACACCAGATGGCGGTCGCCATAGGCCTCGTCGATACGGCTCACGCTCGGCCAGAACTTGCTGCTTCTCAGCCAGGGTGCGGGAAATGCCGCCTGTTCCCGGCTATAGGGACGATCCCATTCCGTGGCCGTCACACTCGCGGCGGTATGAGGGGCGTTCTTGAGCACATTATTCGTGCGCGGCTGGCGGCCGTCGACGATCTCCTGAATTTCGGCGCGGATCAGGATGAGCGCCTCGCAGAACCGATCGAGTTCGCTCTTGGCTTCGCTTTCTGTCGGTTCGATCATGAGGGTACCGGCCACCGGGAACGACACGGTTGGGGCATGGAAGCCGTAGTCCATCAATCGCTTGGCGACATCCATCGCTTCGACCCCGGCGCTCTCCTTGAATTCACGGAGATCCAGGATGAACTCGTGAGCCACCAATCCGGAATCGCCCCGATACAGAATGGGGTAATATTTTTCCATCCGCTTGGCCATGTAGTTGGCATTGAGGATGGCCACCTGTGTGGCTTTGGTCAATCCGTCCCGCCCCATCAAGGCGATGTACACCCAGGAAATCGGAAGGATGCCCGGGCTGCCGAACGGAGCTGCCGACACAGGACCAATGGCTTGAGGCCCACCAAGCTTGACCACGGGATGCCCAGGAAGAAAGGGCACGAGATGCCGTGCCACTCCAATCGGTCCCACACCGGGCCCTCCACCTCCATGGGGAATACAAAATGTCTTATGGAGGTTGAGATGGCAGACGTCCGCCCCGATGTCCCCTAGGCGGCAGAGGCCCACCATGGCAGTCATATTGGCCCCGTCGATATAGACTTGACCGCCATGGGTATGGACGATTTGGCAAATGCGCCGCACACTTGCTTCAAACACCCCGTGAGTTGACGGATAGGTGAGCATCAAGGCTGATAGTCGATCTCGATATTGAGCGGCCTTGGCTTCCAAGTCGGCGACATCCACGTTTCCGTTTCGATCACATGCGATGACCACCACCGTCATGCCGACCATGGCGGCGCTAGCGGGATTCGTGCCGTGGGCTGATACGGGGATTAAGCAGACGTCTCGGTGTGTTTCTCCCTTCGCTCGGTGGTATGCCCGAATCATCATCAGGCCCGAATATTCGCCCTGTGACCCCGCGTTCGGTTGGAGCGAGAACGCTGCAAATCCGGCAATCTCAGACAACCACGATTCGAGTTGTTCGAACAACGTCCGATAACCATGTGTTTGTTCAATTGGCGCGAAGGGGTGCAAACGAGCGAACTCCGGCCACGTGACCGGCAGCATTTCCGTGGTGCCGTTCAGCTTCATAGTGCAGGAACCCAGCGGGATCATGGAGTGGACAAGAGAAAGATCTTTGGCCTGTAGTCTGTGGAGATAGCGGAGCATCTCGTGCTCGGAGTGGTAGCGATGGAAGACCTCATGCGTCAAGTATTTGCTCGTCCTGGCCAAGGGGGACGAGTAGTTGAGATCGATGGTGTCAGCGAGATCGGAAAGACGGAACGGCAACTGGTCATGCCCGACGAAGATGTGCAGGAGACGGTGCACTTCTTCCTCGGAGCTGACTTCATCGAGTGAAATGCCAATGGAACCGTCTTCATAATGTCGGAAATTGACTCCGTGTTCGTTCGCCCTGGTCGCTATTTGATCAGCTTGAGCTTTGGGGACCGGTATCCGAACCGTATCGAAGAAGACTTTCGGCAATACGTCGAATCCAAGCCGACGCAGTCCTTCAGCCAATAGCAACGTAAGGCCGTGTACACGTTCGGCAATCCGACGCAACCCGTCCGGCCCGTGGTACACCGCATACATGGCGGCCATGACGGCTAACAAGACTTGAGCGGTGCAGATATTACTGGTGGCTTTCTCACGCCGAATATGTTGCTCCCTCGTTTGAAGCGAAAGCCTGATGGCTGGTTTGCCGGTCACATCCTTCGAGACACCAACGAGGCGACCCGGCACCTGCCGTTTGTATTCCTCTCTGGTCGCCAGAAACGCAGCATGGGGTCCACCGAAGCCGATGGAAACACCGAAGCGCTGTGTCGAACCGACGGCAATGTCAGCGCCGAATTCCCCAGGTGAGCGGAGCAAGGTCAGGGCGAGAAGGTCAGTGGCAACCGCGACGAGAACACCAGCCTCATGCGCCTGTGTAACCAATGTGCTGAAATCACTCACATAGCCGTCTGTGGCCGGATACTGTAACAATAGGCCGCACAGCTGAGGATGCGAACAATCAACGGACGAGGCGACACCGGTCTTGATGACGATACCCAGAGGCTCGGCTCTGGTCTGCAACACTGCCAAGGTCTGTGGATGGCAGTCGTGCGAGACAAAGAATTCATTTCGTTCATCGCCGGTGTTGCGGGCGATCGTGTAACACATCGCCATCGCTTCGGCTGCAGCGGTCGCTTCATCCAACAGCGAGGCATTCGCCAGCGGGAGACCGGTCAAGTCCGCCACCATGGTCTGGAAGTTCACAAGCGCTTCTAAGCGGCCTTGTGAGATCTCGGCTTGGTAGGGGGTGTATTGCGTATACCAAGCCGGGTTTTCTAGAATATTTCGCTGGATCACGCCCGGGGTGACGCAATCGTAGTACCCCATGCCGATCAACGATCGATAGACCTTATTTTGGGATGCGATGTCTTTCAGGCGGGCCAGGACGGCCTGCTCGCCGTCACCGGCTGGAACGTCAAGAGCTCGCCGAAATCGAATATCAGGAGGAATGGCGGTATCGGTCAATGTGTCGAGCGACAGCAGGCCCAATGTGGCCAGCATCTCCTGAATATCGGCCTCGGTGGGACCTAGGTGCCGGTGAATAAAGTCATCAGTCGGTTGGCGCCAATTCTGAGTGGTCATGAATTCAGCTACCCTCTGTTCAGGTCGGAGAGAATTTGGTTGCGTGGTGCTCCCTGTCAATCGCGGGCAGCGTACCATGGCATCAGTCCTTTTCCAAGAGACCAGGCCCGCTTTTCGGAGATGTTTTCGTGGTCATGACAATTGCTGCGTGGCGAGGAGGCCTTATCTGAAACAGCCCTCGGGCTCGGCACGTGCTCCGCGGAGTACATCGGCCTGCAGCGCCGCAGGCTTTGATTGCTTTTCACATAATTCACGCTATTGTTACCTCATATCTTCAGTCTGGAGAGCTGACCGATGGTCGCCACGAAGCAGGGGACCGCTGAGCGAACCGAGAAGCGAGCGCCGCCACGCTTCTCGATGGTAAAAGCCATCGTGATTCTCTTTGTGCTGGGCACCACAGTGGCCATCGGATACGCAGGGTACGCGATTTTCAAGAATCAGAGTCTGGTCAACAAGTTTCTGGCTCCCCATCTTCCAACAAGTCAGCCCAGCGTGGTGCTCACAGATTCGCAGTTGAAGCCCCTCCAGCCCGATGTCCGTCTGACTCGTGAAGGGATCGACCATCTTCTCGACGCACTCGACGAAGCGGTTCGACGAAAAGATGTCGACGGCGTCCTGCGCCACATTGCTCACGACGTGACCATCACCATTCATCTGAAACAAGGCCCGCAACAACAGATGGCCATGCTGACGCGGGAAGATTACCGAAAAACGCTCGCCATGAGCTTCGCCTTTCCCAGCGCCCACGACTTCACTCGTACGAATACGTCCGTGTCCTTGGCCGTCGATGAACGGAGCGCGAAAGTCTCCTTCAAGTCGACAGAGACGCTTCGCCAGGCCAATCGAGAATTCAAGACGGAAGGTGAGGAAACGCTGGTCTTCATGATCCGCGATGGCAAGCCCATGATTACCTCTCTCGAACAGACCTTCCCCGGCGATTCGACCTAACAGGATGCGGAAAAAGACCGCCAGCGGCGTTCTCACATCGCTCAGAAGCTCAACGTACGGCCCAGAGTACGATTCGCCTCTTCGCTCGCTGCGGCCTTGCTGGGCGGCCATTTTGCGCATCCTGCAAGGCTGTTCAACGTCGTCTCACACCTCAATATCCGTGACGGCGACAGAGATCAACATGAGTTTTTCCGCAGCCTGCTAAGTCCCCGCTTCGTGACGAGTGAGAGCCACTGTACCCTTCAAGATTCACAGTCATCGGTCTGGTATAATCACCCCGCTGCTCAATATTTGTTGGGGTGTGTATGCGCGTGCTTGTCATAGAAGATGAAACCAAAGTCGGTTGTTTTATTAAGCGGGCTCTCGAAGAAGAGAGCTATGCCGTCGACCTCTTTGAGGACGGTGCCAAGGGATTGGAAATGGCCCTGGCGACCAACTATGACCTCTTGGTCGTCGACGTGATGCTGCCCTCCATGTCTGGTCTGGATGTGCTGAAGAATATTCGTCGCGAACGGGTCCACACACCGGTGCTGATTCTCTCGGCGCAATCCCAGATCGACCAGCGGGTCAAAGGATTGGATGCTGGCGCCGATGATTATCTGACCAAACCGTTCGCGATCGATGAACTCTTGGCGCGTGTTCGAGCCCTGTTGCGTCGTGGAGCATCTGAAAGCCCTGGAATTCTACAGGTGGATGATCTGATGCTCAATCCGGCAACCCGTGATGTCACCCGGGGTGGGCAACGCATCGATTTGACGCTGAAAGAGTATGCCTTACTTGAATATCTGATGCGTCACACCGGCCGCGTCCTCACTCGGCCCATGATCTCCGAACATGTGTGGAATCAAGACTTCGACACCTTTACGAACGTCATCGATGTCTATGTGAACTACCTTCGGAACAAAATCGATCGAGGCCGAACCAAGAAACTGATCCATACCATTCGCGGTAGCGGGTATATGCTGAAGGCCGACTAGCGTGAACCTGACACAGGCCCCGTGCGTACGCAGTGACTTGAGGCGCAGCGAACGGACGGCACGACGTCGTCACCACCGAGCAGGAGCTGATCCATGCCGCTACGCGTCCGGCTGACCCTGTGGTATGGGACCGCCCTAGCCCTGGTCTTGATCATTTTCTCCGTCGTGCTGTACGCCATTACGGCGAGAAGTCTCCGCGACACCGTCGATGAATCGTTGGAAGATACGGCCATGACGGCGGTGCGGTCGCTCGAAGAGCGAGGATTTCTTCCACTGATCAGCGAAGAGGAACTGCTCTCGCAATTTCCTGAACTGACGCGAATCGATAAGTTCTTCCAGATCTTCAGCCCCTCTGGCACGATCACGATCCGTTCTCCGAATATCAAACAACACGAAGTTCCGCTGAGCCGAACCGCCCTTGATGCCACGTTGGCCGGACAGAAAATTTTTGAGTCGGCCAAGTATCCTAAGGAGCCTCCGCTGAGGCTGATTTCCGTGCCGATCGTGTATCGAGGCAATCTCCTGTACATCGTGCAGGTCGGTACGTCGATGGAATCGGTTGGAGAGACACTCCAGCGCTTCCTGGTGCTGCTGGTTGTGGCAATCCCCATCGCCCTGGCTGTGTCTCTGGCAGGGGGATGGTTCTTGGCAGGACGCGCGTTACGGCCTGTCGATAAGATTACCCTTGCGGCGCAGCGCATTGCCGCTGGGGACTTGAGTCAACGCCTGAGCATGCCGGCGGCTCACGACGAAATCGGCCGCCTGGCCGACACCTTCAATAATATGATTGGCCGACTGGATACGTCGTTTCGCCAGATTCGTCAATTCACCAGCGATGCCTCGCATGAGTTGCGGACTCCTCTGACGGTGATGAAAGGCGAAACAGACCTGGTGTTGCGGCGCCCTCGTTTGCTCGACGACTATAAATCGGTACTGGAGAGCAATCTGGAAGAAATTGATCGAATGACGCGAATCGTCGACGAACTGTTGTTTCTCTCACGTGCCGACATGGGTGAAGTCAGAGTGGAGTCGCTGCCTGTCGCCATGGAGTCGCTGGTGGAGGATATTCATCGTCAGGCCAAGTTGCTTGCGCAGGACCGCCATATTGAAGTCCTGTTGGGAACCGTCATGCCAGTGGTGGTTCAGGGCGACGACTTGCGGCTTCGTGAGCTGCTGCTCAATCTCGTCGAGAATGCGATGAAGTATTCGCATTCTGACGGGAAGGTCGAGATCGCGCTGTTGAATGACGGTCGGGAGGCCAGGTTGTCGGTGACAGACCATGGGATCGGTATTGCCCCTGCTGATCATAAGAAGATTTTCCAACGCTTCTTCCGCACCGACGTTGCCCGAGGCCATACCAAGAAGGGGACGGGTCTCGGCCTCGCCATCTGTGCCTGGATTGCGGAGTTGCAGAAGGGCCGGATAGAAGTCAAAAGCGATCTTGGTCAGGGATCGACCTTCACCGTTGTCTTACCGCTCGCTCACCCCACTGCTTAGTAAACTTTAATCGTTGGTTAATCTCGTTCTCATCCCAGGTTGTTATGTTCCTTGCAACTGCAAGGCAGGGGTTACCCGATCGTAAGAACTAGGAATCACGGGTTTCCAATCAACCAGGCTATGGGGAGGGTGTATGTCATCACATCTGCGTAGGAAGGTCGGGTCCGCGATCGGAATCGGTCTCATGAGTGGAGTCGTGGTTTGGGGTGGGTACTCGTTGAGTGCGCCCCAGGCATCCAGTGCGCCGACTTCAACTCCAGCGGCCGCGGTCATCACAACTCCCGCGAGCGGGTTCACAGACGTCGCAAGGCAAGTTACACCAGCGGTTGTCAATATTACGACGGTCATGACTGAAAGGGTTTCGGACGGATCCCCTCTCCCCGATGAACTACGAGACCGTATGGAGGAATTTTTCGGCAAACCCTTTGACCCACGGCGTCGGGGGCCGCAACCTCCCGGGGAACATCGAGGACCTCGAAGGGGTCAGGGATCAGGCGTGATCATCTCTGCTGACGGATATGTGTTGACCAACAATCATGTGATCGACAAGGCTTATGAAGTACGCGTCACGCTTCCCGACAAGCGAGAATTCAAGGGCAAGATTATCGGAGCTGATCCGAAAAGCGACCTCGCTGTGGTCAAGATCAACGCCAGCAGTCTTCCCGCCATACCATGGGGCGATGCGTCACAACTACAGGTCGGTGAGTATGTCTTGGCGGTCGGTAATCCCTTCGGGTTGAATTCCACCGTGACGCTCGGGATCGTCAGCGCTGTTGGCCGCGGCCATATGGGGATCACTCAGTACGAAGACTTTATTCAGACGGATGCCGCTATTAATCCCGGTAACTCAGGCGGCGCACTGGTCAACACCAGAGGTGAGCTTGTCGGTATCAATACAGCCATCTTTTCGCAGACGGGTGGGTATCAAGGAGTGGGCTTCGCGGTCTCTACAACGATGGCCAAGCCGATCTATGAGAGCCTTGTCAAGACCGGTAAGGTGGTCCGAGGGTATCTGGGGATCGGTCTTCAAGACTTGAACCAGGATCTGGCAACGTCCTTCAGTATGAAGGATTCGAAAGGCGCCTTGGTGAGCGACGTCAAGGAAGACAGCCCGGCTGACCAAGCTGGACTTAAGCAGGGCGATGTGATCATTGAGTATCAGGGGATCCTGATTGAGGATGGTGTCGCACTGCAACGGATGGTCACCAGGACTCCAGTCGGCAGCAAGGTCCCGGTGAAGGTCATGCGCGATGGGCGCGCGCGGGATCTGACCGTGCGGGTCGGGGAGCAGCCGGAGCTGGAGAAAGTTGCGAAGAAGGTAGAAAGTGGAGAGCATGACTACGCCTTAGCCGGTCTGTCTGTTGAGGATTTGAATCAGAACACCGCGCGCGAGTTGGGCATCAAAGGCAAGGCTCAGGGAGTCGTCGTGACGAGCGTTGACCCGGACAGTGGTGCGGAAAGGGCCGGACTCGTACCTGGTGATGTCATTCAAGAGGTCAATCGGAGGCCGGTCAAGTCTGTAAAGGAATTTGAGAAGGTGTCTTCAGATTTGAAGAAGGGGGACAGCATCCTGATGCTGGTCAACCGCCGTGGGGGATCACTGTTTCTGTCAGCAAAGATCTAACATCGTGTCCTCGGTTTCAAACAGAAGGGGAACGGATACAAATCCGTTCCCCTTTCTCTTCTACTATCGTTGGATCGTCACCGATTCAATCAAACACGACCGTCTTTCTGCCGTAGACTAACACACGCCGCTCAATGTGGCGCCGCACGGCGCGCGCCAGCACGACCTCCTCCAAGTCGCGTCCTTTCCGTACGAGATCGTCCACGGTATCTCGATGTCCGATGCGAATCACGTCTTGTTCGATGATCGGCCCTTCATCCAAATCTTGAGTTGCGTAGTGTGCCGTCGTCCCAATGATCTTGACGCCGCGGTCGTAGGCCTGCCGGTAGGGATTGGCTCCGATAAAGGCCGGCAGAAAGGAATGGTGAATATTGATGACTGGGCAGCCGACCTGAGCCAAAAAATCCGCAGTGAGGATTTGCATATAGCGAGCCATCACCACGAGCTCCACCTGGTGCTCTTTCAGGAGCGCTAAGACCTGCTGTTCCTGCTGCGGCTTGGTCTCCTTCGTCACAGGATAGACGGCGAACGGAATCTTGAAGAGCTCTGCCCAGCTCGCACAGGTGTCGTGATTTGAAATGATAACGGGAATATCGATGTGCAGTTCGTCTCGGCGGTGCCGCTGGAGGAGGTCGGCGAGACAGTGATCTTGTTTCGAGACCAGCAGACCAACGCGTGTTCGTCGGCTGGACGGATACACTTCACAGCGCATCTCATACACTTTCGCGATGGGAGCAAAGGCGGACGAAATGTCGTCTGGTGGGATCTGGAATCCCTCCGTGGCGAACTCCATGCGCATGAGAAAATCGTTCGTGTCCTTGTCAGTGTGATGGTCCGAATCCAGGATGTTGCCGCCGAAATCATGAATGAATCCCGACACGCGTGCCACGATGCCTCTACGGTCTTTGCAATGGATCAACAGAATGATCGAATCTTTTCCCTGTGCCGACATCGGTGGTCACTCCTCTGTTGGTGGTTGCGATGAGTCTAGCAGGAGCAGCAAGGAACTACATTTCCTAGACGGGAGCCGTGACGATGCGCCCGACGAGGTCAAAGGCTGCGGCATCGGTAATCTCGACCTTACAGAACTCACCAGGTGTGGGAGAGGAGACGTTGTGACGGGCTGGGCCCTGTGGTGTGGTATCAGACGGGCCCTCGTCGATGTAGACGACACCATCGATTTCAGGAGCGAGCCCCTCGTGGCGGCCTTCCAGAACATGTTCCGTTTCCTCGGATCGTCCATCGACCAGTACCTCGATGATGGAACCGACTGTAGCCCTTCCTTTGGCGGCTGAAATCGACTCCTGAATGGAGAGGATCTCGTTACGGCGCTCATCCATGACGTCCCGCTCGACTTTTTCGTCGAGGCCGACTGCCCCAGTGCCTTCTTCATCCGAATAAAGAAACACCGCAACGCGGTCAAACTCCGCCCGTTCCACGTAATCGCGAAGCTCGGTATAGGCGGCATCGGTTTCTCCCGGGAAGCCGACAATAAAGGCTGTTCGAAAGGCCACCGTGGGGATGCGGGTCCGGATACGATCGACGAGAGACTCAATGGCAGCGCGATTGCCCAGCCGATGCATGCGTTTAAGCATCCGGTCATTGATGTGTTGAAGCGGCATGTCGATATACTTCGTGATCTTTTCTTCCCCGGCGTAGAGGTCGAGGAGGTCATCCGTGACTTGTTGGGGGTACAGGTAAAACGGTCTGATCCACCGGAGTGTCTCAACCTTCACCAACTCACGAAGTAGCTGGACGAGGCCGTGGCGAAGACCAAGATCGACTCCGTAGTTGATCGTATCTTGCGAGATCAGGTTGATCTCTTTGACACCCTCAGTGGCGAGCTGGCGCGCTTCAGCGACAATGGATTCCACCGGCCTGCTGCGCTGCTTCCCGCGCATCAACGGAATCGCGCAAAAGGTGCAATTCCGGTTACAGCCTTCGGCGATTTTCACATAGGCGCTATGCTGCTTGCCGAGCCTCACGCGAGGTGCGAGTTCATCGTAGAGATAGGGAGGTTGACTGATCCAGAGACGTCGATGTCGTTTTTTAGGAGCCAACAAGTCTCGGCAGATCTCCGCAATCTTGCCGAATTCTCCGGTGCCGACCACCGCATCCAACTCCGGTAACTCTTTCAGCAAGTCTCCTTGATACCGCTGTGCGAGACACCCGGCTGCAATCAAGACACGGCAGGTTCCAGCTTTTTTCAGCTGCCCATGTTCGAGGATGGTGTTGATCGATTCCTCTTTGGCTTCTTCGATGAAGCCGCAGGTATTGACGATGACCACGTCAGCTTGTTTCGGGTCGCTGGTCAGCTGAAACCCCTCGGTTACGAGACTCCCGAGCATGATTTCCGAATCGACCTGATTTTTGGAACAGCCAAGATTGACGAAACCAATAGTGGTTGTGGTTCCTTTTATCTTGGCGGGTTTGGCTGATCTGGCGCGTTGAGGGATGATGAGGGGCTGAGACATGGAGGCCAGTCTACGGGAGGGTTAAAAAGTCTGTCAATTAGACTCTTGCGGGGGGCTGGCCACTTCCCCTAGAGTACGCCTCATGATTCGAACTTTTCAGGGCATCAGACCGACGATCCCCACATCATGCTTTATTGAAGAAACCGCTGTCGTGATCGGCGATGTGGTCATGGGGGAGGGTTGCAGTGTGTGGTTCAACGCCGTCATCCGGGGCGATGTCCACTACATCCGGATCGGAGAACGGACGAATGTCCAGGACCTCTGCATGCTTCATGTGACGCACGACACCCACCCGCTCATCATCGGCAGCGACGTCACGATTGGCCATAATGTTGTGCTGCATGGGTGTACGATTCAGGATCGCGTGCTGGTCGGAATGGGCGCGGTCATTATGGACGGGGCAGTGATCGGGGAAGACTCCGTTGTGGGTGCCGGCTCCTTGGTGGTGGAAGGAACGGTGGTTCCTCCGAAGAGCGTCATCCTTGGCTCGCCCGGTCGGGTGCGGCGTGGCGCGTCGGAGGCCGAACTCGCCTGGATCAAAGAGTCAGCCGCCAATTACATGAAATATGCCCGGCAGTATATGGACGACTCGTCGAAGCCGCCGACCGGATTTAGACTTTAGCTCCTTTCGGTTTGCGATAGTTCGTTTCCAAGCCCCCAATCTTCATAAAGCAGACTGGATCGCCGACCAGAGCCGTCGGAAATTGCTCTCGTTCAACGAGATACGGAATATTCTTGCGATGGCACCAGTCCGCGATCCAGATCACTTCCTCTGTTGAGGTGGTTACCAATCCAGGCAGGCTCAGCTTCGGCATAACGCGATCGACTATCGAACGTACAACGCGGCGCTGCTGTTCAAATTGGTGTGGGTCAAACGTCACCGGATCGGCATTGCCGTAGGACAGAGGGGCCAGGTGAGGAAATCGCTCCGGATCGTTCAAGACGCTCACAATCCAGAGATGGTCGAAGAGGCCAGAAGCTAGAGAGGCATCCTGTGCTCTAAACTTCACGGGTAGAGATCGGCAGGCACGATTGAGGACCGTCACTTCAGACCGTCGGAGATTGTAGGGCGCAACCTGGCGTTGAAGCTCGATCACTTCTACTAATAAGGCCGGCAGCTCGGTCACGCCGGCTCCGACGTATAGACTCCGCCCGCTATGCGGCAACTTCCGTACGAGAACTTCGGCCATCTTGGTTCCCAGTCGCCGGCAGGGTTCCCGCTTCTTACGCCAAAACTCATCACCACCTTCGTAACAGTAGACGGACTCGAGCCGCTTGTAATCGAGGTGATCAAAGACGGAGGCGATAGCGTGCCGAGCTGAACCAGATAGGCGTTTTCCCATGGCCGCTCACTTATGGCACAACGCATGACCAAAAATCGATGCAGACTTCTCGCTGAGCCAACCTTTCATTTCTGCGGAATATGGGCTAGAGTATCTTCATGGCTCCATCCACTCAGCAACTCCTCAAGGATGCGCTGCAGCTGCCGGATCAACAGCGTGCGGAACTAGTCGTCGAATTACTTGATAGCCTTCCACCGGCGGAACTGGGACAAGTGCGAAGTGACGCAGCATGGCTTGCGGAAATTGACCGCCGCGCACGGGCAGCGCAGGCTGGAGTTTCCGGCGTCGCCTGGGAAGAGGTGCGCAAGCAGGTGCTGGATCGCCTGCCCAAACGGTGAAATCAGTCAGCTTCTCACCTGAGGCTGTGATGGAGTTGGCTGAGGCTGCCTCGTGGTACGAAACCCGCCAACCTGGACTCGCCATAAGATTTCTTGAAGAAATCGATCAAACAGGACACGCGATACAATCTCGTCCCCTCTCGTTTCCCCGGCTGGCCGATACGGCTAAGGATCTCCAGATCCGGCGAGCCTTACTTCCTCGATTTCCCTATGCACTTGTGTTTCTTGAACTTCCGACCGAAATCCGGGTTCTCGCAGTCGCCCACGCCAAACGCCACCCCGACTACTGGCTTAACCGCCTGCAAACCATCTGAAGCACATTCATCGATCAATGCCTTCGCTTTCATAACTCTCCCTGGAATGCGCGGTGGAGCATGGAGTGAAAGAGGTCATCTAGTCGGCGGCGGGATGCGACTTGCCGCGATTTCATCACCTCTGATCGCGGCGACAAACGTTGATTTGTCTAGTGTTGCCGTTTCGCGATCGATTCATAGTCCCCTTCCTTCCCGCTTGCTGGTTCTTTCCCAGAACCCCTACAGTTACGCCGTGCGCACACAATTTCAAGCTCTTCAGGCTGGAGAACAATCCGCATGCGTTATCGGGTAGAGCAACGCATCCATACGCTGGCTCAGAATGTCGTAGACCATTCAACTGGATTGCCACCGACGTTTACTGCGGAGGGCGTAACCTTTACTCCTTGGCAGGAATGGTGGACGCATCCTTACTGGCTGGCAACATCGGACATAAAGGCCGACAATTATAAAGGGTCGTGGGAAGCATTTCAGAAATGCCTCTCAAGGCTCGTTCCACGAATTTCTGTCGTAAGTCAGTGCTATGCCGCATATCGTGTTGAACCATTTCTGATTCTTCGTGAAGGCTCCGATGTTTCTTTTGTCCGTTGGGTCGAGGAAAGAGGCAGTGCTGGGTTGATGTTCATGGAAGACGAACAGGAGGCGCTTGAGTTGCTTCTCAAGAGCCCAGAAATACCCGATGAGTTCCATTACTACTGGAATGATGCAACCAATTCTACAGGTTACGCATCGAAACTTGTGCTGATGTTGTCCGCGGTCGAGGCTCTTGTCAAAATTAAGACGCCTGGTGGCAAACCTCAAAAGGACTGGGACAAGCTCGAACAGATTCTTGGCCCCGAATTGAAAAAGGAATTGTGGGGCACCAAAGATGACCATGAGAAGGCATTGCGTCATCGGCTTATTCATGGAGAGTATTTCCAGCCGAAAGATGGCCAGATCGACTACTTTCAACTTCTCCACGTGAGCGTAATCAAATATCTTGGTAATTAGGGCGTTTCGTAACCATCTGGTAGGCTGGAGGCCGCATGGTTACGGGATCTCATCGTGTTTTTGGGTGTGCGGCCAACTTTTTGCGTGGCCGCAAGTGTGTGTTCTGTGGTTCGTTTCGGGTCAATCGGACGCAACGTGGGTATGTCAAATGTCGCACCTGTCGACGGCAGAAGAGTCTCGCGAAGCTCCGGCGAGAGATTGCCATTCTGCAGGGATTCTATCAGCAGGTACCCGCCTATCGGTTGGCCCATGACCTGGGCGTCGATCCCAAAGTCATCAGCCGGGTCTACCAGAAACTGCGGGCAGCGTTGTTCCACGTCGCCGAATTGGAAGGCATGGCCAGTAAACTGTCGGGCGAGATTGAACTGGATGAAGCCTATTTCGGCGGACGACGCAAAGGGCGTCGGGGCCGGGGTGCCGTTGGTAAAAGCGTCGTGTTCGGGCTGCTGGAGCGGGATGGGCGCGTCTATACCAAGGTGGTGGAGCATGTGTCGGCGGACACACTCATGGCCCACATTCAAACCACCACTCGGAAAGGTTCCGTCTATTACACGGATGCCTTTCGAGGCTATCAATCGTTGCGACGCTAGGGCAAACATCACACGGTCAATCACAGTAAAAGCCTCGTTGATCGCCGGACGAAGAACCACATCAATGGAATTGAAGGGTTCTGGTCGTTTGCCAAGCATATTCTGTACAATTACCGAGGCGTGTCCAAATATCACTTCCCGATGTATCTGAAGGAAATTGAGTATCGCTTCAACCACCGTAAGGAAAACCTTTTCAAGCTCTTCTTACGGTGCTTCTTTGGTTACGTTTCGCCCTAATTACCAATATCTTAATGAGTCGATTTTGAAAAAGCCTTTATTGGGTGAAAATATTGTTACTCCCCAACGGCACCCATTTGGGAATAAGCTTGAAGGTCGTTCCTGGATTCGGACGATAGACAATGCTCCGTTGACGCTCATTGATATTCTGACCGACATGGAAAAGAATGGCGGTTACAATCTCTCCCGTTATGAGCGCATTGTTGACGATGAACTTTGGCAAACCTATTGATCAAGTCTCATGCTGTCTAAAGCGGTGAGCTATATGCGAAATGAGCTAGGGTTGAGCACGATCGGTTCTGAACAAGGCAATGCTGAGGAGATGATGGTTTCCGCGATTTCCTCGTGCGTTGGTGACCTGTCGGGATGCATTGGCAAGACACAGCGAGACCGCAATCCTATCCTTCTAGATGCGAAGGACGCTCCATGCCACAGTTTTCAAAAATAGTGGTGTAAAAATCGAGGAGCGCTTTCCCCGGTGTTTGGCCAGCCTCGTAGATCCCTTCCACTTCTATGGTCTCACCCAAACAAAGCGGTCCACCCGATCCTATGCTCATGTAGCCCGGCTCTGGGGGGACAACTAACAGACGACCTTTGACGCCGGTAATTCCCGCAATGCAGTGATACGGTGGTGGTACACCCAAGAGCGTTAAGAATTTCGCGTACTGAGAAAACCGATTGTTGAAAATCCGCTCGATAAAAGGGATTCGTTTGGTGTCACGTGCGAGCAGTGCTGTGTCGAGGCTCCATACTTCTCCGGTCTGAAAGGCGAAGGCGACGCTTGATGCTTCTCTTCGGCCTTGTTGTTTGTCAATTGCATCAGAAGCGTCGAATACCCCCCATCCATCATCAGCTCGTAGCCAACTATAGCTGGAAGCATTCAAGAAGGGGCGCAAGTTGAGAGCATTACCTGGTACTGCTGTTTCTTTGAGCTTACGGGGTGTCCATAATCTTCCTTGAGCGGAAGAAGGCATGACACGAAGCCACATGGCAGGACCTGGCTTTAGAAATACTTTATAGGGAGGGCCATCACCAAAACCTTCGTCATAACCGAGTTCTTCATTTGCATTTCTGAATCGAGCAGGTCCGTCTTTTGGAGTGGCTCTTGGGAATCTGGCTGCTTGCTGGGTAGGAGGAGGTGGTATCGTCGCGAGGCTAGCACCGATAGCCTTCTTCAAGCTCGTAACCAATTTCTGCCTTGTTTCGGCTCTTTCCTGATCTGAAGCATCCTCCTGTAATTTGAAACGAGTCGGCCATCGAACGTGAGCAAGATCAAAAGGAAGTGTTGCTATAGAAGGCTCTCCGTATGCATCATTCATAATCGAGATGACGCGGGAGTGGCCTAAAGATTTCAAGGCCCATCCATATTCTATAAGCACATTCGGATTTGGTGTTGGCCGTCCGTCCACTCGCTTAGCAGTGAACGTCACATCTGCAACGAAGACGGCCGCGGCATCAATTTTCTTAAAGATGGTGTCGGCTATAGGTGGTTGTCCTGCTTCACCTTGAGTATCACTGTCCACGACGAGTTCGTCGCGCAACGCTTCACTGATGGAGGATTCTGCCACGATTTTTTCACAGGCCTCTTCAAGAGCCTTTCGTAAAAAGTTTCTCCCAATTTTAGTTGGTGTGTCGCTTTGCCAGGAAAAGAAAATCGAAGTGTTCATGGCTTTACATTGTTAGCTAAATATGAACAGATTACGCACGCTCCCATGGATGGAACTTGATATCGCAATTTGCAACATCAAGACGGTAAGTTCCTGACGTTGAATATGAAATGAGGAGTCGCTCGGAAGCCAACGGTAGTTCCGCTTTAATCACATCGGCGTTCCAATATAGTGTTTCTCGCGGCATTCTTGCTCCGCTTCAAGCCAGTCAAGAGCATTGAGGACCGCTTCAGGGATCGATGTCTTGGAGCCGGGCAATCGACGCAGTCTGCGTTTCTTCTCGTAGCGGTGCCAAACCGCTTCATCCTCATTGAAGCGGCTCCCGAGCTCTTGAGAATCAACGGATAGCGTCATGACATTCTGATTTCAGAGATGAGCATCCTATTCCATCCCATCGTCTCCAGCAGTCGCTGAGTCTAGCCAAATCGGCGGATGAAAGCTACGCGGTCGGCTGGCCGGCTAAATCGATGATAGCCGCCATGACGGCATCAGCGACCGATGCCATGAAGTCCAGATTCAACGTGTCCAGGGTATCTGTTGGCCGATGGTAATGAGGATTACGGAAGTTTGCCGTATCCGTGAGCATGACAGCAGGGAAGCCTTGCTCCCAGAACGAGGTGTGGTCGCTGCGTCTGGTGTCCGGGAGCTGCTCTCCGTTGCCCGGCACGATCAGTGGAACAATTGGGAGATGTGATTGCATGGCTTTCGCGACGGAGCCGGTCAAGATGTGTGAGTGCTCGTTCCCGATCACGGCAAGAAAATTTCCGGTCGTGGGCACCGCGATGGGGACACCGGGAGGAGTCTTCTGTGAGCCTGCTTGATGGCTCGCATAGCCGATACATTCCAACACGATCGCTCCGTGAATCGTGTCACGATTCTTTCTCAACATTGCTGTATAGGCAGAGCTGCCGAGCAAGTTCTCTTCTTCCAAATTAAAGGCGACGAAATGGATTGGTCTGGCCAATTTCATGGCTCGCACTCGGCGAGCGATCTGCAGCATCACCGCGAGGGCGCTAGCATTATCATCGGCGCCGGGAGACCCTTGGACCGTATCGAAGTGCGCAGCGAGGATCAGCGGCGGTACGGATTGGAATGGCTCAGCGTCGGGAAGCGCCGTTCCGATCACATTGTGGTAGGTGTTGCCCAAGGCCTGGAAGTGTTGCGTTGTGGCGGCAAGACCGGCTTCAGAGAATTGGCGGTATAGATAGGCTTCTACTTCCTGGAGGTGAATCGGAGAAGAGAGGGGATGGCGCTCGCCCACCAGATGGCGAAGGTCTTCTTTGAGGAGATTGTGATCAATGGGCACGTGGGTGTCCGTCAACGGAAGGGTTAGGCCACGATCTCGGTGCCGATCCCCTTACGCGTGAAGATTTCGAGCAGAACAGCGTGTGGAATGCGCCCGTCGATGATATGGGCCTTCCCCACCCCCTCGGCTAGCGCGTCCAGGCAGGCGTGAACTTTCGGGATCATCCCCTCCGTGATGGTCCCCTTCTTCATCATCCGTTGCACATCTTTTCGAGACACGGTAGAGAGGTGACGCCCGTTGGCATCGCGAATGCCTTTGATGTCGGTCATCATGACGAGTTTTTCCGCGCGCAGGGCTCCTGCGACGGCTCCGGCAACAAGATCGGCGTTGATGTTGTAGGTATTCCCTTCGCGATCCGTTCCGATGGGCGCGATCACCGGAATGTAGTGGTCGTCTTGCAGATTACGGAGCAGACCAGGATCGACCTTTTCGATATCGCCCACCAACCCGAAGTCCCCTTCGCCGTCCTCGCCTTCCAAATCGCGATCGAGGCTTTCCGCCCAGGCCTTGGCCGTCAATGGCTTGCTGAGAATTAACCCGCCGTCCTTTCCGCTCAAACCAACCGCACTGCCACCGTGTCGGTTGATGAGATCGGTGATCTCCATATTGATCTTTCCTGCCAGGACCATCTCCACGATTTCCATCGTGGCCTCGTCGGTGATTCGAACACCATGGCGGAATTTTGCTTGGATGCCAAGCCGGTCGAGCATCTTGTCGATTTGGGGTCCGCCGCCGTGGATAATGACCGGGTTGATCCCGACGTACTTCAATAACACGACATTTTGCGCGAACCGTTCTTTGAGGGATGAATCCGTCATCGCATGGCCGCCGTATTTGACCACCACGGTCTTCCCACGGAACGATCGAATGTACGGCAGGGCCTCGATGAGGACGTTGGCTTTCTTGATCAGTTTGTCCATGCAGCACTCCCGGCGATCGACACCGAATCCCTATAAAATATACCGGCTCAGATCCTGGTCCTTCACGATATCTTTCAATCGGTCCCGTACATTGGTCGCGGTGATGCTGATTCGTTTGTCTGGCCAGCCTGGTCCCTCGAAAGAAATGTCCTCAAGCAACCGCTCCATGATGGTGAACAGGCGGCGTGCACCGATGTTCTCAGTCCGTTCATTCACTTGCACCGCCACTTCGGCGATCTCCTCCAGACCGTCTTTGGTGAACTCGATGACGAGGCCTTCGGTGGCCAGCAAGGCCTGATACTGCCGGACCAACGCCCCTTTCGGCTCTGTGAGAATACGGACAAAATCGTCTTTGGACAAGGGACTGAGTTCGACGCGGATCGGAAATCGCCCTTGGAGCTCCGGAATCAGATCGGACGGTTTCGCCACATGAAAAGCACCGGCGGCGATGAAGAGGATGTGATCCGTCACGACCGGGCCGTGTTTGGTGCTGACTGTGCAGCCTTCCACGATGGGGAGTAGATCGCGTTGGACACCTTCTCGGGACACATCCGGTCCCGTGTTGCGCTCACGGCCCGCAATTTTATCGATCTCGTCGAGGAACACGATTCCAGTCTGTTCCACCTTGGTGATGGCTTCCCGCGTGGCGTCATCCATATCGATCAGCTTCTGGGCTTCTTCCTGCGTCAGGTGTTTGAGCGCTTCGGGGACTTTCATCAGCCGCTTCTTTTTTTTCCCTTGGAACATGCCGCCCAGCATGTCTCGAAGATTGCCCTCGATGTCGTCGAGTCCACCCGCGTTGGAAATGACGCCAATTGGAAGGCCTCGTTCTTTGACTTCCATCTCCACCGTTCGTTCATCTAGCTTCCCTTCTCGCAGCTGCAGGCGCAGTTTCGATCTCGTCGCTTCGTGGGAATCGTGAGGGGCTTGAGCACCAGGCTCGCCTGTGCTGTCTACAAAGACTGGTCGAGGAGGCGGTGGCGGTAGGAGAAGCTCAAGCAATCGTTCCTCGCCTTGTTGTTCCGCTTTTTGTTGAACGGACGCCAACCGCTGCGTCTTGACCATATTGATGGCCAGTTCGGTTAAGTCACGAATGATCGACTCGACATCACGTCCAACGTAGCCGACTTCGGTGAATTTTGATGCTTCCACTTTGATGAAGGGGGCTTCGGCCAACTTGGCGAGCCGTCGGGCAATCTCGGTTTTTCCTACGCCGGTTGGCCCGATCATGATGATGTTTTTCGGCATGACCTCGTCGCGGATGTCGGGAGACAACTGCTGCCGTCGCCAGCGGTTGCGAAGTGCGATGGCGACCATCCGCTTCGCGTCCTTTTGCCCGATGACGTAGCGATTCAGTTCCTCGACGATCTGGCGCGGAGTAAGACTGTTGAGATTCAACGGTTCGGGATCGCATGTGAGAGCCTTCATGATGGTGAGTTATCCTTGAAGTTCTTCAACAATAATCTGTTGGTTGGTGTAGATGTCAATCGAACCTGCGATGTTCATGGCTTCGGTGATGATCGCTGGGGCCTCGAGTTGAGAATGGCGGAGCAGTCCTCTGGCAGCCGCGAGGGCATAGGGTCCACCCGAACCGATGGCTAAAATGCCGTCTTCCGGTTCTATGACATCGCCGGTTCCTGAAATGATGAACGACTGTTCCTTGCCGGCGACGGCAAGCAGCGCTTCCAACCGTCGAAGCGCCCGGTCGGTTCGCCAATCTTTCGCAAGCTCGACTGCCGCTCTCGTGAGATTGCCCCGATACTCCTCCAATTTGCTCTCGAATTTCTCGAACAGCGTAAACGCATCAGCTGTGGCACCGGCAAATCCTGCCAAGATCTGGTCATGATGCAGGCGCCGGAGTTTCTTGGCGTTGTGCTTCATCACCGTGGTGCCAACGGTCACTTGGCCGTCACAGCCCATGGCGACCCGTCCATCGCGCCGGACACAGAGGATGGTGGTCGAGCGAATGATCATGACGATTTCCGGTCCTTTCGTGACAAGGGGCTTGCCGTCACCCGTGCTCGTGGGTGGGCGCTATCGTACACCGTGAGAAGCTGATCCATCGCCAAATGCGTATATTTTTGTGTCGTGCTCAGTGACGCGTGGCCGAGCATTTCCTGAATCGACCGGAGATCCGCGCCTTCGTCGAGCAGATGCGTCGCGTAGGAGTGCCGCAAGGCGTGGGGACTGACCGCTCCACTCACGAGACGGCTGGAATATCGAGCAACCATTCGAGCGACACTCCGCGTGGTAATCCGGCCTCCACGATGATTCAAAAACATTGGAGCCTGCAGCTGACCGCTGCGGGCCATCGGTTTCAATGACGTGCGATACTCTCGGATGGCGTGAAGCGCCAGATCCCCGATCGGGACCATCCGTTCCTTGCGGCCCTTCCCGCTCAAGCACACGCTTCCGTCCGTCTCGTTCAGATCATCCAGATTGATGCCTACGACCTCACTTACCCGAGCACCGGTCGAGTACAGTGTTTCCAGCAGGGCACGGTCGCGTAGGGTGAGAGGCGACTGGCCAGACGGAAACTCCATGAGCGCCGCCGCGTCGTCCTTTGTCAATACTCGGGGGAGCGGCTTGGGTAGCTTGGGGCTCCTCAGGTTTTCCGTGGGGTTCTTAGAAAGCTGCCCCTCACGAACGAGAAACCGAAAAAAACTTCGCAGGCACGCCAGTTTTCTCGCTAAGGAAGACGCTTTCTCGCCTTGATGATCCAACCTGTGTAGGTGGGCGCGAATATTGTCGCTGGTAACCGTATCGATGTGGATGGGTGTGGTGTCCTCCTTGGTTGGTTGAAGGAACCTCACCAGCTGATGAAGGTCGGATCGATAACTGCGAATCGTCTCCTGTGACGCATTGCGTTCAACCTGGAGGTACATTACGAAAGCCTTGATTGCATCTTCCACAAGTCAAAATCCTCAAGGGCTCGTTGGCTGAGCAAGCGACGCTTCTTCTCTTTGTCTTTGGGATGGTTCGACAAGGGAGGAAACAGGCCGAAGTTAGTGTTCATGGGCTGGAAATGGCGCGGATCCGATGAGGCGATATGTGCGATCAAGCAGCCATGCGCGGTTGTGGGGGGAGGCGTGATCAGCGGTTCTCCTGCCAAAGCCCGCGCGGCATTGATCCCGGCCAGGCCCCCCATGGCTGCCGATTCGGTGTAGCCTTCCACGCCCACAAGCTGCCCGGCAAAAAAGAGCGTGCCGCGAGCCTTGAATTGCAGCGTGTTCAGGAGGAGCTGAGGAGAATTGATGAACGTATTGCGATGCAGGCTTCCATACCGGAGGAACTCAGCCTGTTCGAGCCCTGGGATCATGCGAAACACGCGCTTCTGTTCGCCATAGGTCAGTTTCGTCTGAAAGCCCACCAGGTTGTAGCAGGTGCGATGAATATTTTCGGTTCGCAATTGCACGACGGCTGCTGGTTGCAGCCCGGTTCTTGGATCTTTGAGGCCTACTGGTTTCATAGGCCCGAACTGCATCGTCTGGCGGCCACGTTCAGCGAGTACTTCAATCGGCACGCAGGCCTCAAAATAAGGCGTCTTCTCAAATTCCTTCGGCTGGACTTTTTCCGCCAACATCATGGCGTCGTAAAACGCATTGTACTGTTCTGCCGTCATGGGGCAATTTAAATAATCATCTCCGCCTTTGTCATAGCGTGACGCGCGAAACACGATGTCCATATTGATCGAGTCCGCATCGACGATCGGTGAGATCGCGTCGTAAAAATACAAGTGCTGGGATTGCGTTGCCGCACGGATGGCTTGTGAGAGAGTGTCGGAGGTCAACGGCCCCGTTGCGATGATGCAGAGGCAATCGGTCGGGATCTCGCTGATTGCTTCGTGGAGAATTCTGATATTTGGATGGCCTTCCAGCGCGCGGGTGATGTGCTGGGAGAACTGATCACGATCAACGGCTAGTGCCGATCCGGCCGGCACTTTGGATTGCTCTGCGGCAGAGATGATCAGCGAGTTCAGCCGCCGCATCTCTTCTTTCAAGATGCCGGGCGCATTCAGGGGATCGAGAGATCCCAGCGAGTTCGAGCAGACGAGTTCGGCCAAGCCGCCCGTTTTGTGCGCCTTCGTCATCTCTTTCGGGCGCATCTCGTAGAGCGTGACCTTGGCACCGCGACTCGCCGCCTGCCAGGCAGCTTCGGAACCAGCCAGACCACCGCCGACTATCACAACATCGTCACGCATGTGATTGGGAACAGCACACAACCGGTGAGTAATGCGGCATTGTACGAACCGATTTTTTCCTCTGTCAAGATAATCGATGGCGAACTTGTGCCGACTCTCTTTAATTCCGGGGAATCACCCGATCATGGTTCGACAGGCTTGTCCTGAGTTCATCGAAGGGCTCACCGCGAACGGTACTACCTGAAATCACACAATGAGCTGATCGATCACTCGCGAGGGAGTAGCCTCCGCGTTGACTGCCCCGGGGGCGCAGTGCTAGAGTTTGGCCGCTTTTTGGACTTGCCTCCGGTCGGGCGATTAGCTCAGTGGTAGAGCGCTTCCTTCACACGGAAGAGGCCACAGGTTCGATACCTGTATCGCCCACCATCTTTTCAAGCACTTCCAAGACAACGCTTTCCGAGGTCCTCAGCACTGTGGTCGATTTTGTGTCACAGCGCCCCCGTCGGTCCAATATCTCCACCCCATCTCGTAAGCTCTCCGGGTAGTGGTGGGCATACCGTTGCGTCATGATCGGAGACTTGTGCCCGAGCAATCGCTGTACCTTGTACAGATCGATCCCGGATTGGACTAGCCTCGTCGCGAAGGTGTGCCGGAGGTCATGGAAATGACAATCCACGATCTCAGCCTTGGCCATGGCAGGCCGTAAGGCCTGTCGCAGATGGTTGGGATCGAGACGTGTGCCAGCCTGACTTGGAAACGCGAGACATGTTTTCAGGTGGCGCACCTTGGCCTTCTCTGTGAGGAGCGCCATCGCGGTATGATTCAACGGCACCGTGCGCCGTTCTCCGTTCTTGGATCGAAAGACCGTGACCGTTCTCCGAACCAGATCCACTGCGCTCCATGTCAGCGAGAGGATCTCACCCAACCGCATCCCGGTATGCAGCGCGAACACCACGAGGTCGCGCAACCATGACGGACAAGCGCTGAGCAATTGCGCCTCTTCGTCTTCTGTCAGCCAACGGTCCCGTTTGTTCGCGCCCTTTTCGAGGGACACGCGGCTCACGGGATTCTCGCGGCACCATTCCCACTCCCGCTTGGCGAGGTTGAAGGCCTTTCTCAAGCAACTAAGCTCTCGATTAATCGAGGCGGCTTGCACCCCAGCCGCGTACCGTGTGCTCTTATAGTCCACGATCAGTCGGGGCGTGATCTCCGCTAACGTCCGACCTCCGAAGAACACACGGAAGCGTTTCACGAAGACCTGACATATCTGCTGGCTTGCCAACTTCACGAGATGCTCCCGCTCGAAACGATCCATCAATTCATCGAAGGTTCGAGTCTTTTCTTCGAGGCGATCAAAATACTGCCCCTCAATCAGCTGAACCTTCACCTTGGCCATGATCGAGTCAGCTAAGGCCCGATTCGCCGTCCCGGTGGACCGGCGTATCCGCTGACCCTGAAAAATCAAATTCATCCACCAGACATTCCCTCGTTTAACGAGCCCCACGGTCTACCTCCCTTCCCTTTGGGCTCGCTGTCGATGGTTTCCCCGGGGGCGGAGTATAGGCGTCTCGCTTGGCCGCTTCAATGATGCGATCCAGATCGCGGTGACTCGCCCGTGACGCTCGCGGCACTGATTCGGGTGATTTCCGCTCAAACGAATCCAACCATTCCGTCACCTTCTCTCGCTCGAACCGGACCAAGCCATATATCTTCTGACTGGGAATCCTACCTTGAGCAGCCCAGAGGTAGAGCGTTGAGGGTTTGATCTTGAGCCAGGCGGATACATCTTTGATCGTCAGCAACATCGCCTTCCTTAGCCCCAGGAGGGGGCGTCTTCCGACACCCCCGCACCCCCGTTTCCGTGCTCGCGTCAGAACGCCAGCGAATCACTGGCGGCTGAGCTTCGCTGGGAGCAGCAGGCCAACCTTCCTACCGCATCCAGGTTTGCCTACTGCAAGGCGCTGCGCTCAGCGACAAGGATTGTGGTTCCCTTCCCGGACTGGTGGTAGGGGCAGGGAACGTGATGTTTATCGAACGAGCGCCTTCAGTTGGTCTTTCTCCAATGTAGTCCCGAATTCCCGTTCCAGCCGGTCGGCCATCTCCTGCCAGGTTCGTCCGGCGGCTTTCATCGCCTTGAGCATATGAAGCGCGTGTGCCAAGGAGCGGTCTTCGTGGTCTCGTTGGTGGTCGTCCTCTCTCTCATGGGCCTTGGTGAGTGTCTGGCCGAGGCTGTTGCCGAGCGCCTCTTTGTTCACCGATTCGTTCGAAGGTGTGGCGGCCTGTCTCAGCCGCCGAGGCTTGTCCCAGTATGGGCTCTTGCAACCGGGACAACGGACTGGCGTGTGTGGTTGACGGGGCCACCAGGCTTTGGCGCAGCGCTGACAGTGTTGCTGTTGGAGTCCGGCAGAGGGTTCACTTCCCGATAGGAGTACTCTCGTACGAGCAGGGTTTTGGTCTAATCGTTTGGAAAGGCTCATGATTTATTCTCTGCTGGAATTTGCGCCCCCGTTTGACAAGGCGGGGGCTGTGCCTCTATGGGCATCCGGCGTGCGCCGCTTGCGGCGCATCGCCGTGCGCTCCGATAGGCCTCGGCCTGGCGTTGCATCACGCGATGGACTTCCTCCAGATCGAACCGGAGCGCGGTCTTCACCAGAATTGCCGGGAGGTCTCCTCTTCGGTAGGCCCGTCGAATGGTATCGGTGCTGACCCGCAGCAGCTCAGCCAATTCCCGAACCGACACGCGGTGGTTGTGGGATGTTCTTTTCATGCTCCTCCACCGTAACCAGGAGTTATGGAACAGCACAACATGAGTGCCGCTAGTGCGAGGTTAGCGTACTGAGAGAAGAAAGAACATTAGGCAGGAAGGGACAGGAGAGGTCAGTAGGGGACAGGAATAGGCTGTAGGCCCTTGGGAACAGGAAGTTCAGGTGGTGCGGTCAACCTTGGCAACATGGCTCTTGGCATAGTCTGCAGCCGATCGAGATAGTCTAATCAGTAAGCTGAATGCATCATGATGCTGGGCGGCGAGAAATATTTTTGAGGCAGCCAGATTCCCTTGACCTGATCCTAACCTAATAATCTTGCCATAGACATAACCGATCTTACTTGTTTATAGGTTTACTGAATGCGATTTGGCATTTATATTCCGGTGTCTTTCTCAATAACCTGATTCGCGATTTTCTTCCGAAGGAGGAGCCGTCCGACAAGGAAAGCCCCAGTAATTCGGTGAAGCAGTAGACCGATGGCGATTAGGACGTGTGGATAGATGGTCTGGTGTGTCTAAAGATCAGATCTGCATTGCTTCTCCGATGTATCTCTTTTGTCTGACTGAAAAAAGTGCGAAGCAACTATTGCTGATGAGCACGATTCCGGCGCAATTTGATTTGAACGGAGAATGGAGTCGGGCACTCGTAGACAATTCATGGCCAGCACTTTGACTGTGTTGGAGAGAGGAAAGACATGAAACGCTATCTCATGGTGGCACTGGCTGTGCTCATCCTTTTCAACGATATCCTTGGGCCGAATGCTCAGGCTACCGATGTTCCACCTAGTATGCTGTTCGAGAATGTGCGCGTCTTCAATGGATCCTCCGATCGTCTGTCGTCGCCTACGAACGTGTTGATTGTCGGTAACACCATCAAAGTGATTTCCACTGTGCCCGTAACTGTCCCCTCCGACACATCGGTGACGCGGATTCAGGGCGGTGGGCGTACACTCATGCCGGGATTGATCGACGCCCATGTCCATCTCATGTTCTCGAATGTGTCGCAGGCGGTGATCCTGATGGCCGACATCGGGTACGTCAACATTGCCGCTGGGAAAGCTGCACACGAGATGCTCATGCGCGGCTTCACCAGCGTGCGCGATCTGGGCGGCCCGGTGTTCGGGCTCAAGCGAGCGATTGATCAGGGGCTCGTGGCCGGACCGCGAGTCTGGCCGTCCGGTGCGTTCATTTCCCAGACGGGTGGCCATGGTGACTTCCGGTTACCGACGGACATTCCATCCCGCCCTGGCGACTACACCTATGGTGAACGCATCGGCGCGACCGCGATCGCCGATAGTCCTGATATGGTGCGCCAGCGGGTGCGCGAGCAGCTGATGTTGGGAGCCTCTCAGATTAAGTTAATGGCGGGTGGCGGTGTCGCGTCGAGCTTTGATCCGCTTGATGTTACGCAATACAGCAGCGACGAGTTGCGTGCCGCAGTGGAGAGTGCCGAGAACTGGGGCACCTACGTGACCGTGCACGCTTACACTCCACGGGCCGTGAAGCAGGCAATTGAAGCCGGCGTGAAGTGTATCGACCACGGTCAGTTACTCGATGATGCCACCGTGAAGCTGATGGGGGAAAAAGGCGTTTGGTGGAGCCTGCAACCATTCACCGACGACCATCCTTCGCCATTCTCTGAAGGTTCGCCGAACCGGATCAAGCAGCTCGAGATGTTCAGCGGCACCGATACAGCCTACGCACTGGCCAAGAAATATAAGATCAAAACTGCCTGGGGTACCGACATTCTCTTCAGTGCTGAAAACGCAGCCGGACAGGGAAAAATGCTCTCGAAGATGGCGCAGTGGTATCAGCCGGTTGAAGTGCTCAGAATGGCGACGGCGGATAACGCCGAGCTGCTCGCGTTGTCCGGCTTGCGGAGTCCCTATCCCGGCAAGCTTGGTGTTGTCGAGGTAGGTGCTCTCGCCGACTTGCTGCTTGTCGATGGCGACCCGATCGCGAACATCAAACTCATTGATGACCCGGCGAAGAATTTCGTGGTGATCATGAAGGACGGGAAGATCTATAAGAATACTTTGAGATGACTCTTCCAAATAAATAGATCCTTACTGCTCGCGCTGGCATTCATCACTGGCTGTACTGCGCACAGCGCGCCGAACCACGTTTTAATATACGTACTTATACTGTGGATACTTTTGTGCCAGAACCGATCGGGAAGCACCAGAAGCGGTGAACTTAGTAGAGCAAATAGAATGCTCAGAACTCCGTGCAATTGCTGAGATAAATGGGGAAACCGTTGCAACAGCTAGCACATTTGAAAACCTATCTTTTTACATTCACACGGAAGAGGCCACAGGTTCGATACCTGTATCGCCCACCATCCTCTCCTTCCTGACGGCGTCCTATCTGCTGAGAAACGTTGACTTTTCCTGCAACGATCGAACACCTTGAATTCTGGACAGAAACGAGGGTGTCGGCTACACTTCTGATTGTCTTTTGGGCGTATCTAGTTTGAGTTTCCAGTAGATGGGAGCCGAAACAAGAGAGGTCTACATATGAAAGCAATATCGACCATTCTGGGCATCATGGTGCTGGCTACGGTTGCCGTCGGTTGCAGTACGGCGCATCAACAAACCGCAGGAGTCGTTGACAAGGAGTACACGCCCCCAACCAGCATCTACAATATTCTGGACAGCACCGCGCTGGTATACTCAGACCCCGCTGCTGGTTCGGCTGTCAACGATCATCCCCTTCGTTGGCTTGGATTTTTCTCAAATCCGATCGGCCATGCGTTCGACTATGGGATCAATCGTCCGATCTATAAGCTGGCAACCGGATTCTCGTATCTTTCCGGCTATACAGCGGAAGACAATATGGTAGACGCACAGCGTCGCTAGTTTACCCAGTCCTTTCGAATGAGAAAAGGCCCGCTCTTGAGAGAAGAGCGGGCCTTTTCATTTCCTCTTCGCGAAGACCCCCTCGAATCGTGTATTGTTTGTAGTATGCAGGACAGGGATTGCCCGTCGAATTTCTTCAGGTCCGTATCTTTGGCCAGTCTCTTTGCGGTTGTGGGTCTGGTGATCGGGTGTGGCGGGTCCCCGGCCCCTGTGAAGCCTCCGCTCCCACCCTCGAAAAGCGACCTTCCTCTGCTCGTGTCAACGGCGCTCTGTGAGCGCAAGGTCAACTTCTTGAAAAAATCCCCTCCCGTGGCGGATACCTCGACGAGTTGGGGGAGCGGGCAGGAGCTTGTCATTCCTGTGGAAGCAAGTGCCTCGCACGGAGAGGAATCCTATTTCTTCGACGAAGATGACGTGCTGGTAGGGGCTCTGTTCACCTTCTCGAAGGGACTGGACCTCAAGCCCTATCCGGTGCTTCGGCACACGCTTTCTCAACTGAAGCCGTCGGTCGAGTTCTACTTAAACGTGGCTCAATTGGAAACACGAATGAATATGGAGAGCAGCGCGCTCCTCGAAACTGGAGACGAGAAAAGCACGACCCAGTATCTCGTCACCGGTCCTCACGACCGTCCGGTCCTGCTCCAGGCCTCCTACACGATCGATCCCTATGTGCGCCTCTTCTCTCCGTACCGACGGGAGTTTCTTGATCGGCTTCGCAATTTTACGGGGGGTACGGGGGGGCAAACAATGGAGAGTCAGGGAACCGAGGATAAAGAGCTGTTCGCGTCGTTGCAGCAATTCGCTCGTGGTCAGGCTGCTCAGCTTGCCTACTGCGGGGACAAGAACTATGAGATCGCCGCCGATGCGTACCAAAAGGCGATTTCCAGTGGGTTCACAAATAAGGTCTGGCTTGCCGAAGCTCGGCACAAACTTGGGGTTGCATGGCTCGTGAAAGGCCAACTCGAGAAAGCAAAAGCGGAGTTGCTGCAGTCACTAACCCTCAGGCCCAACATCCCAGAAGTGTTGAACAATCTCGGTACGGTCCAGGTAAAATTAGGGGACACGGCGGCTGGCTTACGCTTGTTCGAAAAGGCGGTGGTTCTGCGTCCTAACTATGCCCTGGCTCGGTACAATCTTGCCGAAGCATCTGAAGCCACGAACCCGAAACGCGCTGTCTCCGAGTACGAAACCTATCTTGCTCTTGTGGAAGGGATACCCGAAGAGGAAGCCCGTATAGTACACGTCAAGGAACGGGTGAAGGCCTTGAAGCAGTAGTTCCTTATTCTACCGGGATTATCTTGAGTATTCTTGATTCGTGTGAAGAAAAGGATTCAGCCTCGAGCTTGTTCTTCCTGTTCTTGGAGGGTCTTGCACTCGATACAGAGGGTGGTGACAGGGCGAGCTTTGAGCCGTTTGTAAGGGATATCTCCACTGCAGCGCTCGCAGATCCCGTAGGTCGCTACATTCATCCGTTCCAGCGCTTCATCGATCTTCTTGAGCAACTTCCCTTCGCGGTCCCGAATTCGCATTGAAAAGCTCTGATCGACCTCGGCGGACGCTTGATCACTGACATCGGGGAATGCTTCGAGGTTTTCCCGGTGCGTCAGAACGTCCCCGGCCTCATTCAGGATTGCCGTCCGTTGCCGTTCAAGATCACGGCGAATGTCAGGATATTTTGCTTTCCTGGGAGTTGTCCTCCGTTTATTCGCCGATGATTCGGCAGGCACCGCGCGTGGCGGTTTGGTTGAAGGAGCGTCTTTATGCGGAGAACGTGCTTTCATAGCGGTGATTTTGGATACGTCAACGATGACTATAGCAACCTCGTTGAAGAGGGGTCAACGAGGGCCGGAAGGGGTCTGTTAGGTTTACAACTCGCGCCGTCCTTCAATCGATTTCAACAACGTCACTTCGTCCGCATACTCAATATCCATGCCTACTGGAATCCCATAGGCAATTCGGGAAACGCGGACGCCGAAGGGCTTAAGCAATCGGGTCAGATAGATCGCGGTGGCTTCTCCTTCAATGGTCGGGTTCGTTGCGAGAATGATTTCCTCAACCCCGCCGAGTTTCACGCGCTCAACCAGCTCCTCAGCTTTGATGTCGCCCGGGCCTATGCCGTCGAGTGGGGAAAGCGTTCCCAATAAGACGTGATAGAGCCCGCGATAGGCGCCTGCCCGTTCGACGGCGTACAGCGTACTCGGTTCTTCAACGACGAAGATCTTGGTCTGATCACGTTTCGGGTCGAGGCAAAACTCACATAAGTCTGCTTCGGCGATATTGCGACATTGTCGGCAAAACGCCAACCCATCTTTCACCGCACGAATGGCATCCGCCAGCCGCAAGGCATCCTCTCGCTCGGCCTTCATGAGATGAAAGGCCAATCGCTGGGCGCTCTTGTGACCAATTCCTGGGAGACGAACCAATTCCTTGATCAATCTCGCCAACAAGCCCTGTTGATCGACGGCCATCGCTAAAACAGGCCTGGAATTTTCATCCCGCCAGTCAGGGCTTTCATTTCGCCTTCCATCAATTCCTTGGCTTTGCGGAGCGCATCGTTTGTCGCGGCCACCACAAGGTCCTGGAGCATATCGACATCGCCGCTCTTGACGACCTCGGGATCGATCGCCACACTGACAATCTGCATCGCCCCGTTCGCTGTGACGGTGACAATCCCACCGCCGGCCGTCCCGCTGGCGGTTTTTGACGCTGCTTGTTCCTGAATCTTGGCCATTTGTTCCTGCATGGCCTGAGCTTGCTTAAGAATGTTGCCCATATTACCGAAAGGACTTTTCATTCGCTTGCCTCCTGCTGAGCTATAGGACGAACCTCGGCCAATTCGACGCCGAATATCTCGAGGGCCTGCTTCACCGTCGGGTTCGCTTTCGCACGTTCGAACAACATCACCCGTTGTTCTTGTTCCTTGGCTGCTCGTATTTGGGCCATGGTCGGTCCCGGTGGATGAGTCTCAGTCAGCTCGATGATACGGACACGTACGGGAGATCCCAACTGACGCTCGCATAGCTTTGATAACACCAGAAGATTTTCTTCCTTCTCCAATCTCGCTCTGGCCACGGTTGCCTGCTTGGCAAATCCTATGGTGACGAAGCCGCCCTCCATTCCAACAAACCTGCCGGCTTCGAGAAACGGGCCAATATTAGGAAATGAAGCGGCAACCTCTTCTTGGACTAAGTCCCACTGCAATGTTGGTTGTGGACCAACGGCTATGGGAGGCACGGTGGCTGGGGCGGTTGTCGTCACAGCGGTCGGTGGATTGTGAGATGGTTTGGGTGAGATCGCTGACCCTTCGTCCGTTTCCCCCCTGGGCGTGTGAGCGGGTTTAGGGATGGGCTGTGACGCCGTGGGTACGGCCTGGCGTAAAGTCTGAGGAGTTGATGGCCCGCTCTTGCGCTCTTCCGGTCTAGCTGGAGGTTTCTGGCTGGAAGACGACGCTGTCTGTGCTGGGCGAGCCTCCGTACTCTCTCGTTGGCGAAGCAGGCGAGTAGCTCGAACAGCCGCAGTCTCCACCACGAAACGAGGATGGCTGCTGAATCGTAAAGAATCTTCCGCTTGGATGAAGATTGTCAGCAGTTCCTGAAACCGCTCCGGAGTCAGTATCTTGGCATCCAGCGACAGCTGGTTCAGATCATCTTCCGAGGTTTCAATCAAACTACGCAGCTCGACCGTACTGGGAACGACTGCTGCCACCAGCAGATTACGGATGTGTTCCACGACTTCCGCGCAGAACGCCCGCAAGTCATGTCCCCGGTCCAACAGGTTAGCCAGACTGGCAAGGGCAGCAGGGCTGTCTTGGGCCAAAATCGCTCGGAGAAGTTCCTGCACCAGTTCTTGAGGGACGGCTCCCAAGAGCAGTTCAAGATCCGCGTGGCTGATGGTTTTGCCGCCGTAGGCAATGGCCTGATCAAGCAAACTCAAGGCGTCACGCATACTCCCTTCACTGGCACGAGCCAGGGCCACGAAGCTCCGTTCCTCAAGCAACAACTGATCTTGCGCTGCGACGTGCCGAAGTCGTTCGATGATTTCAGTCCTGGCGATCCGACGAAAGTTGTAATGCTGACATCGCGAGAGAATCGTCGCGGGGATTTTGTGAATCTCCGTTGTCGCAAAGATGAACACGACATGTGCTGGTGGTTCTTCGAGTGTCTTTAAGAGGGCATTAAACGCCGAGTTTGAGAGCATGTGGACTTCATCGATAAGGTAGACGCGAAACTGACCACGAAATGGCGTGAATCGAACGTTCTCTCGGATCTCTCGCACATCATCCACGCTGGTGTTCGATGCGCCGTCGATCTCGATGACATCAACCGAGTTCCCCTGTGCAATTTCACGGCAATTTTCACAGGTGTCACAGGGATGACTTGTCGGTCCTCGTTCACAGTTGAGTGCCTTCGCGAGGATTCGTGCGACGGTCGTTTTCCCCACACCTCGCGTGCCGGAAAAGAGATACGCGTGCGCGACTCGCTTCGTCGAGACCGCGTTCATCAACGTTTGGACGACATGGGGCTGACCAATCACATCGTCAAACGTGCCGGGCCGATATTTGCGCGCGGAGACTTGGTAATCCAATTGTCGCGTTGCTCCCCTACAGTAAGTCTTAAGAAAACCTGAGATTCATGGACGCCAGGATGTCCCTAAATACGCCAAGTTTTTTGATAGAGAGTGGGGCTAGGTGATCCTGCGGCACATAGAACTGACTGCTTACCGTTGCTTCCTTCCGGATCTGGCGGGGTTCACAGGGTTCTATTGCACAGGGCCCAGCCCCTATTCTCGATCGAGACCTTCCAGCCCCGCCCAAGCTTCAGGTGTCTATACCGCCCGCGGAAATTACGATACAGCGATAAAGAGCAGGCGGTACACATAAAATGCGGTATGGCGGAGAGGGTGGGATTCGAACCCACGGTCCCGTTACCGGGACGCATGCTTTCCAAGCATGTCGATTCGTCCACTCTCGCACCTCTCCGCATCGAGAAGTGTAAAGGGAGAGTATCTTAGCATGCGTATTCATGGCCAGCAAGGTGACCGGCGCTCGTCGATGCTATTCGAAATGAGGAGGCAGCCGCGGTAGTAGGGCGGTCGCCTTGCGGTGTACCACAGTGAATGTATGGGTGAAGTTTTCGGTGAGTAACGGGGATAGAGTAGATCGGCAAATAGCCAAGCTGGACCATCCATACAGAGGAGTAGGGTACCCTCGGTCGTATGGGTTGACATTACAGGTGTCCAACGGTACAACGCTATACGACATCGCGTGTTTTTACAGTCTTAGCCACTCTTGGTTAGTTAATCTATCGTTATAGAGTGGCAGCTCCACGGTATCCTCTACCATGCGAGAGTGGCGGAACTGGCAGACGCGCGAGACTTAGGATCTCGTGGGCAACCGTGGGGGTTCAAGTCCCCCCTCTCGCACCACTATAACGAACACTTATGGAGTAGGGAGTCTCATTTCGACAATGAAGATGGAAGTGACTGAGTTAGGACCAATGAAACGCGCCTTGAAAATCGAGGTGCCGGTCGATGAGGTGGCGCAACAATTTTCACGAGCCTATTTGGAACTCAACCGTCAGGTTCGGATTCCAGGGTTTCGACCAGGGAAAGCCCCGGTGGCTATTTTAGAAAAGCGTTATGCCAAAACAATCGAAGAGGATGTCATTCGAAAGCTCGTGCCGGACTTCTATGGTCGGGCCATCAAACAGGCTGGGATTAGTCCAGTAGTGGTGGATATTCCTCCTCTGGATCGGGTCAAAATCCAAAAAGACGCCCCGTTTACGTTCACGGCGACCGTCGAAATCAAACCGACAATCGAACTTCGCGACTATAAGTCCCCCAATCCCATTTCGCTCCAGGCCGACAAGCGCACGGTTGCAGAGGAACAGATAGACCGTGCTCTCGAAGTATTGCGCGAAC
Organism: Nitrospira sp.; assembly: GCA_005116745.1. NCBI lineage: Bacteria > Pseudomonadati > Nitrospirota > Nitrospiria > Nitrospirales > Nitrospiraceae > Nitrospira > Nitrospira sp. The sequence goes on from SWDS01000006.1 coordinate 173,380, forward strand.
AACAGGCGCGCCTAGACGAGGCTCAAGCTGGTACGGTTTTAGCCGAAGGGGATTATGCCATCGTCGATCTCGAAGGATTTCTGGAAGGTGCTCCTCTCGAAGGTACAAAGAAGGAAGGCCAGCTCCATAAAGTGGGATCAAAGGCCGCTTTGCTGGGGATTGAAATCGACGCTCATCTGATCGGAAGACAGGCAGGGGATATGGTAGAAATTCCTCAGACCTATCCGGTGAGCCATCCGGATCAACGGGTCGCGGGAAAAGCTCTCAGCTTCCGCCTCGTCATAAAGGGGGTTAAACAGAAAAAGCTTCCTACCCTTGATGATGAGTTCGCCAAGGACTGCGGACCATACGCGTCGCTGCACGAGTTAAAGGACAAGTTGCGTGGCCAAATGGAAAAGGCGCTCAAGAGGGATATTGAAGAGTCCTACAAAGATACTCTTCTCAAACGCCTTATCGAGACCCATCATTTTGATCTCCCTGATACACTTGTAGAACGAGAGCTCAGCACGATTGTGCAGCAGAAATTACAAGCACGACAGCGCGGCAACGTCACCGATTCCCCTCCTCCGCCAGATGCGGAAGAATTGAAGAAGATTCGCGAAGAGCACCGTGAGGACGCAAATCGTCGTGTGAAAGCAGGGTTGATTCTTGAGGCCATCGCGGAGAAAGAAAGCTTGTCGGTGACCCAGGACGATCTGAATAATGAAGTGACTCGACTAGCTACGGAGCTCAGGGTACCGATGGCCGATCTCGTGAAAATGATCCAGGCAGGTGGCCAGGATTCTATTGAGGAATTACGCGCGAGGATCTTGGCCGATAAGGCGCTGGATGTTGTCTATCGTCAAGCGTTCATTCAAGGATAGGCGTGGTGGGTGTTGGGTACGGAGTTGCCCGGGAAAGGAATTGAACAATATGTTGGTTCCGATGGTAGTCGAACAAACCAATCGAGGCGAACGAGCCTATGACATCTACTCACGCCTTCTCAAAGATCGCATCATTTTTCTTGGAGCTCCAATCGATGATGTGTTTGCCAACTTAGTGATTGCGCAACTGCTCTTTCTTGAATCGGAAGATCCCGAAAAAGATATTAATCTCTACGTCAACTCTCCGGGAGGTAGTGTGACTGCCGGATTGGGCATATACGATACCATGCAATATGTGAAGCCCCCGATCAACACCATCTGCCTCGGTCAGGCTGCCAGTATGGGTGCGCTCCTATTGACCGCCGGAACAAAAGGCAAGCGTTTTTCCCTGCCCAATGCTCGGGTGATGATCCATCAACCGTTGGGTGGGTTCCAAGGACAAGCGACGGAAATAGACATTCATGCCAGGGAAATTCTCAAGATTCGTGAACGTCTCAATGAAATCATGGCCAAACACACTGGCCAGCCGATTGAAAAGATCGCGCATGACACAGAACGGGACTATTTCATGTCCGGCGAAGAAGCGAAGCGGTACGGCCTCATAGACGAGGTCATCACACGACCACCCAAACTTATGAAAGCAGTAGAATCCGGCGACGGGATCAAAGGTAAGTAACGCAGGAGGGTGCATGGCCAAGCAGGAAAAGATGGACCGACACTTGCGCTGTTCTTTCTGTGGAAAAAGCCGTGATGAGGTAAGAAAACTCATCGCCGGACCGACGGTGTATATCTGTGATGAGTGCGTCAATCTTTGTAATGACATCATTGCGGAGGACTGGGAAGAAGCCAAAGAAGAAATTTCGTCTAAACTCAAGAAACCAGCGGAGATCAAGCATCACCTCGATCAATATGTCATTGGGCAGGATCGGGCTAAACGCATTTTGTCTGTGGCCGTACATAATCATTACAAGCGCATCTCCTCAAAGGAAAAAGAGGTTGATGATATCGAGCTCCAAAAGGGCAATATCCTCATGGTGGGTCCGACCGGCACGGGGAAGACTCTCTTGGCCCAGACCTTGGCTAAATATCTTGACGTCCCATTTACTCTTGCTGATGCCACGACGCTGACCGAAGCCGGTTATGTGGGGGAAGATGTCGAGAATATCATTCTGAAACTCCTGCAAGCTGCGGATTACGATGTGGAGCGGGCTGAACGCGGAATTGTGTACATCGACGAAATCGATAAGATCAGTCGGAAGAGCGATAGCCCGTCTATTACGCGTGACGTGTCTGGCGAGGGTGTTCAGCAAGCCCTACTGAAATTGATCGAAGGCACGGTCGCGAATGTCCCACCGCAGGGAGGGAGAAAGCATCCGCATCAGGAATTTATTCAAGTCAATACCAGCAACATTTTGTTTATCTGTGGTGGAGCGTTTGTCGGTTTAGAACAGATCATCGAACAGCGTCTGAATCGAAAATCCATTGGATTTGGAGCTGAAATCCGCGGAAAAAGCGACATTCGTTTGGGAGATTTTCTGTCAAAGGTACAGCCAGAGGATTTTCTGAAGTACGGTCTGATACCGGAATTCGTAGGACGATTACCCGTCGTGGCCACGTTAGAGGAGTTAGACGAGCGAGCCTTGATCCGTATCCTGACTGAACCGCGCAATGCGTTGACCAAGCAGTACGAGAAGCTGTTATCGTTTGAAAAGGTCAAGCTCCGATTCACCGAAGCGGCGTTGGGGGCCCTAGCGCGTAAAGCCTATGCGCAGAAGACTGGGGCCAGAGGTCTTCGGGCGATCCTGGAAGAAGTGATGCTTGACATCATGTATGATGCCCCCTCTCAGAAACAAATCGTAGAAGTGGTGATTACGGAAGATGCAATCTTGGGAAAAAACCCACCGATGCGCATATTTGAACAGGAAAATGACGCTAAGACCGCATAAAAACTGACACATTTCTATTATTGATTGATAAGTCTAGCTAATAATTCGTAGAAGGGGGGAAATATAAATTTCCCCCCTGGCCGTTACCTCTTTCCATCGCTTTTCCTAACCTCCTCATTTTCCTCGACAATCAGAAACGCCGCGCTATACTTGCCTCGTACGTGTTTTTGAGGGAGTGGCTGTGAAATACCCTGTTTCTTTGAGTCTTCGTTATAAAGGCAACGTCATTGAACTTGACGCAGCCCGTGAAATGATCGTCTTGTTGGGTGTGAAGGGGGAGGCAATCGGCTCCCTGTCCTGGGACTTCGTCATTGATCAAATACTTGCCTACCGCAAGGTGGATGTTATGGGTGTTCAAAAGGAGGTCCGGTCAGAGCCTCGGATTTCGCTCGCGTTCCGGGTACGGTACAACAGCCCAGAAGGACCACGATGTGAAAGTCGGGCAGGTGGTATTGGCGGTGGAGGATTATTTATCGAAAGCCAGACCCCTCTTTCTGTAGGGACCAGATTGGCTATGGAGTTCTCGTTTCAAGAGAAATCTGATGAATGGATGCCCGCAAAAGGAACCGTCGCCTGGGTTTGTCCGAAAGCTGATCAATATACGTTTAGCCCAGGAATGGGGATACGGTTCACTGAAATAGCGGAGAATGTCCGAGATCGAATTCATGAGTTAGTGAAATCAACCCAGAAGATAGGGCATGCAGCATAATTCCACTCCTGGCTTACGCCACCCGGAAAAGGGATGTATGACGTTTCCTGTCGTTTCCACTACGGGGTATCAAGGAAAATCTCTGAGTATTGATTCTGGGCGAGAGATAATCAACGTACGCGACTCCTCTGGCCAGTTGTTGGGCAGCATGTCTTGGGGGGCAATCATCGAGCACGTGGTTGTCAGTGGTGAAGAAGGGCGGTTTGCCCATTGTCGCAAGCAGCCCCGTGCGCCCCTTGCTCTGAAGATCCGATATACCACACCAGAAGGAAAGCACTTTGATAGTCTAACCGGGGGAATCAGCGGCGGTGGGCTTTTTATCGAGAGTGGTGTCCCTCTCAGTCCTGGCACCGAATTGACGGTCGAATTTGCCCTTCCAGATCGGCCGTGGAACAAGCTGAAAGCGAAGGCGAAGGTCGCCTGGGTTCGCAACAAGCCGGAGCGATACCTTCTGTTTCCAGGCATGGGTATCCAGTTTGTGGATTTGGAGAAGACGGTACAAGAGGAATTGGTCGGACTGGTTGAGGCTCTGAATCGAAGTCGAAATCCATCCTGAGTAACGAGCAAGCTTTTCCGAATCAGCATGTAACGTTCAGACTATCGCCTGCCGGCCAACGGCTGCTATTTTTCCGATATGGACCTCTTCCCCCAAGCCTGTAGGCACCTCCCGCCAGAACGAAGAAAATGACCGCCTCATCCCATCACCGATCCAGTAGATGTAGAACTGTCTGACCAACCCTCGCTTTCTCTAAAGCATCAATGGCTCATTAACTGTTCGACTGAGCCTGTTCAAGGGTCACGTCAGGGTCGGGTGCTGGAGTATTTTGGTAACGTCTACAGCGATAGCGATCCCTCATGTGAGTGGTGCGAAGAGGGCAAACATCAGTCGGCAAGAACATGAGTGAAATATGAGGAGGCTCTATGGATGAGGGTCACGCAGATTTCTGGGGATCTTCTTGCGGCGGCGGTAATTCTTTAGCGGCATCCATAGATTGCTGGATTTCTTTTTTGGCGGCATCCAGTTCGGCCTGAATCGTACTCATTTGAGGGTCGACACTATTACGGACATCGGTCACGGCTTGCCGGAACGTTCGCACGACCTCTCCGAGTCCTTCACCGAAATGCTGAAGGTCATCGGGCAATACCGCTGCTGATTGCGTCGCTTTGAGTGCTGCCTGTTGCGCCTGCACGCGAGCCACCGCATCTTTGTTCACAATGGCAGAAGGACGTTTGGCGGTCGGTTTTGCCTGAGAACCAGCCGGCAAGGGTGGATACGACGCGTGAGCTCTTGGAGGGGGGGCTGCAGCCCGTTCCTCCATCGAGAGCACGGGGCTGGCGGCAGACGCTGATGCTTGATTCAGGGAAGGAGCTGATGGTTGTCGAGTCTGAAGGTTTGTGTTGTACAACAATGAAGCAGTGGTGCCGGGCGTCAGCTCCGGACCAGGGACATAGGGAGCAAGTGGTCTCGTCGTTGTCGACGATGATCCTGTGGCCGGTGGTGGAACTGTTGCTGCGATACTTGCCGGAGTCTGAATTGCCTGTGGTTGCCCGGATTCTTGTTGGACCGGGTCAGAAGCGGGTTGAGGCACGTCGGTGACTTCTTTTCGAAAGCCTTTCAACGCCTTGCCGACCCCCTCGCCGATCTGTGGCAGACGGCCCGCGCCGAAAATGATCAGCACGATGACGAGAATGAGAATGAGTTCTGAGAAACCCATTGTGCCGAACATGCATGGCCTCGCATGTGATCCAGAGAGTGCCCTTGTGGAATGGCTGAATCTAGCCGCCCCTCGGACATGGTGTCAAGAAAAGGGTCGGAGCAGAACGATCAGACAGAAATGTCAGAGCAGAGACACGATTTCGGTTTGAAGTGGTAGCCCATACACCACGGCTTCGCGATCCGATACATAGACGTCAAGCTCACTCCTGATCCCAAACTCTCCCGGCAGGTAGATCCCCGGCTCGATAGAGAAGCAGGTTCTCGGCAGAAGCCGACGGCTATCCTGAGTTTCCAGGTTGTCGATATTGGCTCCATTGCCATGGACTTCTTCCCCGATCGAGTGGCCGGTTCGATGTATGAAGAAGTCGCCGTAGCCCGCCGTGCGAATCGTCGTGCGGCAGACATCATCAACTTCCCATCCGCAAGGAAATCGGCCGGTGGCCACCTGATCCTGGACAAACGACAGTGCTGCATCGCGTCCGCGCCGAACATGTTCAAAGATTATGCGCTGCTTTGCCGGTACGTCCGTGCCGGTATAGCCTGTCCAGGTGATATCTCCATAGACCGATCCCGGGGCCGTTTGTTTCGCCCAGAGGTCGATCAGAACTAAATTGTCTCGAGTGATGAGTGAGGAGCTTGATGCAGTCGGTCCATAATGAGGATCGGCGCTGTGGGCATCAACAGCTGCAATTGGAGCGCTGGATGTGGTCATGCCCGCATCGCGAATACGCGAGAGAATAAACTGCTGCAGATCATATTCGGATAACCGACGTTCGTTGGTGATGCATGACGCCACATGGGCGAAGGTCTCATCGACGATGTTTCTGAGCGCCGTCACGGCGTACCGATGGGATTCCAGTTGCGCATCCGTCCAGACTGCCTCGAATTGTTGGACGAGATCAGCTGATGTGACCACCTCAAGCCCAAAACTTCTGATCAACTCAACGGTGCCGGCATCCACTCTGGACAGATACGGAACCGCGTTGAACGGTGAATACTGCATGGCAATTTTCCGTCGACCTCGCAACAGCGAGGCCAAGAGCAAACGTTGCTGTTCCCATGACACGTACTGCTGGACTTGGCCGGGTAACTCATCCAACACATGTGGTTCGATCATATGAAGGAGTTTGACCGGTTCCCCCCTTGTCGGGATCCAATAGTACCAACGTCGAGTGACGTGCTGGGTTGGATCAAGAAGCAAGACCCGATAGGCTAATGGGTCGCCGCCGCGAAAGTCGTAGAAAAGCCATCCATCAACGCTGTCCATGTTTCCGAGGGCGTCTTGGATCTCAGCGATCCGTGTATGATAGGCACTGTCGCTCATGGGCTTCCATCTTAGCCTTGGGGTACAGAGGCGTCAATCAAGCACCGAGTCTCTGTGTGAATCATGGTACAATGGGCCTCCATGGTTCCAGAATCAAATCGGGATGTCCCATCTTATCGAGTCACGTTCTTCTTCGGGCCTGAGCCAGTCGTAGGGCACCCCGATGTGCTGGCCTGTGTGTTCAACGTGAAAAAACGGAGTTGGAAAGCAGGCATTCAGATCTCCGTTGAGATGAGAAATGACCAGCTGGCGGGGCTTCAAGAGAAGATGCGCCTTGCGGATCGACTGGCGAAGAGCTTGATGGCACTCGATCCCCACGATCGTCCTCACTATCAAGAGCGCATGGCGGATTGCTTTGCACAAGCTGTGTGTTGGTGCAAGTTGGATCTCAGACTGCAAGCGGGTGTGGCCCAAGAAAATCAGCGAATCCAAGCCGATGAGTTGGCTCTCGAATTGGATCACGAAGCCAGCAATCGCGTAGACTATGTTCTCGCCTATATCTTGGGAGAGTTGGATCTGGCCCCTGATCGTTCGGTGTCATCATCCTGTTAAGGTCGAGATCCCCTCGGGAGTTGCATTCAGCGGAGAATTTGTTATAACGCATGCCAGGACTCGTGTATGATTGTTCATGCATCCCACATCATTGGTGTGAAAAATGAAGGAGGCGCTTCACGTGAGACTCCCAATCGTGGTTCTCGTCGTCATCATCACCTATTGTTCGATGTTTGTCGCTCCAGCTTGGAGTCAGTCGTCGTCTGCTGACACACAGCAAGGGACGGCTTCCGGGGCCGGTATGGGAGCTGCTTCAGCTGCCGCCACAATCTTGTATTTCCCGTTTAAAGCAGCATTTGCTGTTGGCGGTGGGATCGTGGGTGGTCTCGCCTATGTGTTTTCAGGTTTCAGTGAGCCAACGGCGAAAAGTATCTGGGTCCCCAGCGTGTATGGGACCTACCTTATTACCCCGGAGCATCTCAGCGGCGATCGTCCGGTACGTTTCCTTGGTGTTGGTGCCGAAAATGACGGAATCTCCGTCGCACCTGCTCCGACGAACTAGCCTGCGCATTGAGTATGAAGCCTGTAATTGGCGTGACCCCAGACTTTAATGCCGGTGACAGGAAGGACATGGGCGGTCACGAGCCAACCTATTTTTTGCGGGCTCGCTACATTCGGGCTGTTGAAGAACTCGGTGGTATTCCTCTGATCCTTCCTCTCGTAGCGGAACCGTCTGCCCGGCGACGGCTTCTTGACCGTGTTGATGGGTTGCTCCTCACCGGCAGTGGGCCGGACCTTCCGCCGAGTTTCTATGGAGAGCGGCAGCGCTACAAGTTTCCACTGGTGAGCGAGCGCCGTGCCAACTTTGAGCTGGAGTTAGTCCTTCAGGCCAAGAAGCGGGATCTTCCCCTCCTAGGAATCTGCGGAGGGATGCAGACGGTGAATGTCGCCTGTGGAGGGAGCCTGTATCAGGACATTCCTGCACAAGTCCCCAGTGCGTTGGATCATCGTCAAAAAGCGAAAGCGATCCATGTCGCTCACCCGGTGACCGTGACACCCAAGAGCCTCTTGAACAAGGTGGTCGGTAAGAGAACCTTCATGGTGAATAGTTCCCATCACCAATCAGTCAAGACAGTCGCTCCGTCGCTCTGCGCAAGTGCCATGGCACCCGATGGGATTATCGAAGCGATCGAATCCCCCGCACATCGATTTCTCCTCGCGATCCAATGGCACCCCGAATTCTTGTTCGAGCGGCATATGGTCCATCGGCGGCTGTTTGAAGCCCTGCTCCGTGCGGCCCGCCGGACACGTGCATGATCTCTCCAGACCGTTCCAGCAAGCACCGCCAACTCGTTCCCTGGTCTCTGGCCATACGTTGATCTTAGATGGAGCCGTAGCGTCGTGACCCCATCACAGCGAATTCCGGTACATTGAGCGTGGGAGGGCCCGTGGGCAGCCAACTTTTCCGAACGAAACCCATCGATCAAATTCTGGCCGATGCCGAACATCCAGAGCATCGTCTGAAGAAAACATTGACGGCGTGGGATCTCACGGCGCTTGGGATCGGCGCGATTATTGGGACAGGCATTTTCGTCCTGGTCGGAACCGCCATCGTCGGTGATGCCCACCGGCCAGGAGCGGGACCAGGGATTGTTCTCTCCTTCGTTCTTTCTGGCATCACCTGCGCGTTAGCTGCCCTGTGTTATGCCGAATTTTCAGCGATGATCCCGGTCGCAGGGTCAGCGTACACCTTTTCGTACGCCACACTGGGTGAGTTTCTGGCCTGGCTCACGGGGTGGAATCTGATTTTGGAATATGGTGTGGCCTGCGTCGCAGTTGCTATCGGCTGGTCCGGCTATTTCAACAAATTATTGACGCTCGCCGGCTTGGAATTGCCCTATTGGGCGACGAATCCGCCGCATTGGGCGGGTGGTCCAGAGGGAAGTATCGCTAATTTTCCAGCGGCCATCATCGTTTTGTTGGTCACGGCCATCCTCGTGATAGGAATCAAGGAAAGTGCTCGTGCCGCTGGCATGATCGTCCTGCTGAAACTTGCGGTGGTTCTCTTCTTCATCGCCGTAGGGGCTCCGTCTGTCAACGCGGACAACTGGACACCGTTTATGCCGAACGGATTTGAAGGGGTCCGTGCCGCGGCTGCCATCATCTTTTTTGCCTATATTGGGTTTGATGCGGTCTCAACTGCTGCAGAGGAGGCTCGGAACCCCCAACGAGACGTTCCGTTGGGTATCCTTGCTTCGCTGGCTGTGTGTACCGTGCTCTATATTGCCGTGGCGGCGGTCCTCACCGGCCTGATTCCCCTCAGCCAAATTGACATACACGCTCCAGTGGCTGAAGCGCTCAGCGTCGTGGGGTTTAAATGGGGCGCTGCTATCGTGGCTATCGGAGCCGTGGCGGGTATCACGAGTGTATTGATCGTCATGATGCTGGGGCAAATCCGCGTGTTCTTTGCTATGTCGCGCGATAGGCTGTTAAGCCCGAGGCTCTCACAGGTTCATCCAACGTTTGGAACGCCCCATCGGGCAACGATTCTGACCGGAATGGCTATTGCGATCCTGGCAGCGTTGTTCCAGATCGGGGAAGCGGCTGATATGACCAACATCGGAACCTTCTTTGCCTTTATCCTCGTCAGCTTTGGGGTCATGCTGCTCCGGTACGTAAAGCCTGATCTGCCCAGACCCTTTCGTCTTCCCTTCATGCCTCTCGTGCCCATCATGAGTATTGCCGCATGCCTCTACCTCATGGCTGGTTTGCCTTCAGCAACATGGATCCGTTTTGTGGTATGGACCGTTATTGGCATTCTCGTGTATGCGGCGTATGGGATGAAACACAGCAAACTAGCTGCTCAGGCTGTCGACAGTAGTCTGCCGTCACGATGAATCTTGAACAATTCTAGTAAGGAGTCTAGTCCGACTTTCCAGAGGGCTGGGTTGCGGAAACGGGTGCTGTGGCAGAAGTCTCTTCAGCGGGAACTGCGGCAGCAGCCGGGACAGGCGATCCAGGGGCTGTGTCTACTGGAACGGCTGCGGCCTTGGGCGGAGTGGCCGGTTTAGGTGGGGGGGCAGCTGGCTTGGGCGGCGCTGGTCTTTCTGGCTTAATGCCTCCTTCCCAGGCTGGGCCCGAATACATATTTGCCGTTAAGCCCTTGGTCTTCCATTTTTCCTCAAAATCAGCAGCGGCCTTATTCGGCGTTTCACCAAGGCCCATGACATTGTTCCAAGGATAGACTTTTGGGCCGATCTGGCAGCCAGATTCCGTCCGCCGCAAATAGATCGCGATCGGATTGCCCCGGTAGGGCCCAAGAAAAATATGGACAGATCCAACGTACTCGAGCAATGAGGCCATAAGGCCCTCCAAAGGAACGCTCATGATGCCACAAGAGATGAGAGGAGGGCAAGGTATTCGGTAGAGAGACAGAGGTTTCGTTTCCTCACTTGAGTGAGGGGAGGTCTTCCATCTCTGCGTAACTCGCGGAATTCTCCTGAGAGACACGGCATAAAGTTGTCCACTCTTTTATGTTGAAAAGAAAAAAGCACAGGTCATAGGTCGGCTTTCGCGACTCGTTCTCGTGCCCGGTCAATGGAGCGCAAGAGCGCTTTGTGGCTTCGGCACCCCACCACAAGTTTGGCATCTGAAATCATCACGGGGCGATAGGGAAGCAGGAAACGCTCTTTCACGCGACGGATACGCGCGAGAGACTGGGCCAACCGTCCGGCCGAGATGTCCGTGTCGGCCACGGCTTTGTCAACGGCATTCATCGCGGCGATGACGCGGTTGCGGTCTTTACAGATCAACGGCATGTCGCAACCGGCTTGGATGGCCTGTACGGTCGCGTCGCCGATGCCATAATGATCAATGATGGCATGCATCTCAAGATCATCCGTCAACACGATACCGTCGTAGTGCAACTCCTCACGAAGAAATCTCCCGATGATCGTCGGGGACAGGGTTGCCGGCCGTTTCTCATCCAACGCCTGATACAATACGTGGGCTGTCATCATCGTTGCCACGCCGTTCGCCACCGCTCGCTGGAATGGAGGAAACTCAATATGCTCCAATCGTTCGCGCGGCGCCGTGACGATGGGCAACTCCTTGTGTGAGTCCGAGTTGGTGTCGCCATGACCAGGAAAATGCTTCCCACACGCCACGACACGATTGTCCTGGAGGCCTCCCACTGTGGCCAACCCTAATTCAGCCACGAGGTCAGGCGTTGTGCCGAAGGCTCGATCACCGATCACCGGATTGGCGGGGTTGCTGTTCACATCAAGCACCGGAGACATATTCATGTTGATGCCGACGGCCTTGAGTTCTGCTGCGGTCGTGGCTGCCGCCGCGTAGGCTAGTTCAGAGGAACGGCATTGCCCAAGGACTTCGCATGGTGGAAAAATTGTAAAGTCTTTTGGCAACCGTGAGACACGTCCACCTTCTTGATCGATAGAGATCAGGAGGGGGGAGTGTGGACTACAGCGTTGAAGATCACTTGTCAATTCTACGATCTGCGCGATCGATTCGAGATTTCTCGAAAACAGGATGATTCCACCGGGCTTATATTCTCTGATGAAGGAGGCGAGGTCAGCCGACACGGTGGTGCCATCGAACCCTATCATGAAGAGTTGGCCAATCTGGTCGTGCGACATCGTCGAACCGTCTTTCTCTTACCCTATAGTGAGCGATTGATGAGGAACTGGATCAACAGTCTGGTCCCGATGCCAGTTGGGCCTTTGGGGATATACGCCCGTTCCCGCTCGCTCCAATCGGTGCTGGCGATGTCGAGATGCACCCAGGGGGCGTCGCCGACGAACTTGCTTAAGAATAGAGCCGCGGTGATCATGCCACCCCCACGTCCGCCGATGTTCCGCATGTCGGCTACATCGCTGCGCAGTTGCTCAAAATATTCGTCCCACAAAGGCATTTCCCATACCCGCTCGCCTGCTCGAAGGCCGGCCTTGTGAACCGCTTCTTTCAACGTGGCATCGGTGCCGAACATGCCGATGGCGAACTGACCCAGTGCGACGACACACGCCCCCGTCAGCGTGGCAATGTCGATGAGCGCGGCCGGCTTGAATCGCGTCGCATAGGTAAGGCCGTCGGAGAGGATCAGGCGGCCCTCGGCGTCCGTGTTCTGCACCTCCACGGTTTTGCCCGAAAGGGTCTTGACCACGTCACCAGGTCGCATCGCCCGGCCCCCGGGCATATTCTCCGCTGCTGGGAGGATGCTGATGAGATTGAGGGGTAGCTTCAGACGAGCCGCCGCTCGCATCGCGGCCAACACTTCCGCTCCACCGGTCATGTCAGCCTTCATCTGTTCCATATTCTCAGCCGGTTTGAGCGAGATCCCACCCGTGTCGAAGGTAATCGTCTTGCCGACGAGCACGACCGGGCGGTCGTGTTTGTTCTTGGCTCCGTGGTACTGGAGAATAATGAACTTCGGCGGTTCGTGGCTGCCTTTTGCAACCCCCAGTAGCGCGCCCATGCCGAGTTGTTCCATCTCCTTTTGTTCGAGGATCTTGAGATTTACGCCGACTTCCTTCGCCACGGTTTTTGCCTCACTGGCGATCCTGGTCGGTGTCATCACATTAGATGGATGGTTGCAGAGATCTCGAACATAGACGGTTGCTTCGGCAGTCGCGACACCGCGACGAATCCCTTCCGACAACTGGCGCAGTTGATCTTTCTGCGGAGCCAGAACCGTCATCGCCGTCACTCCCTTACCCGTCGGGGCGTCACTGCGATAGGCTGTGAATTGATAGCTTCCTAAGATCGCTCCTTCAGTCATGGTCTGGCCAACGTCGATTGGCGACGCCCCATGCGGCACGCTGCTCGACAGCGCCACCGCAAAGGCACCGGCTTTGGCTTGGCGAACCCGTTTGACGGCATGGCCCATCGCTTGTCGGATCTGATCTAACCCCAGGTCTTGTTTTTTCCCGAGCCCGACAAGAATCAACCGCTTCGCCGGAATTTTCCCGTGCGTATGAAACAAAACAACTGTACCGGCCTTTCCATCGAACTCCTTGGATTGCAGAAGATCACGGAGGGCTCCACCGAGCGCTCTATCCAGAATCGCCCCATCTTCCTTCGGCAGTCCCTCCCCTTCACACAGCAGGAGGACCAGCGCGTCTGTGGTCTCGGTGTCGACGTGTCCTTGTTTCGCGTGAACTCGCAGAATGGGCATTCGATTCTCCTTTGATGCGTCAATGGGCAAGCAGCATCAGCCAATGGTTGGTTGTCATCGGGACTTCTTCATCTTGCTCGACGGCGATATTCTTCACACTCCCCGCATATTGGGTGCCCAGATGTGCTTGTGGAGTTGCAACTGAAGGCGAACCGGTAATCGATCTGCCAAGAGCCATTCAGCTAACCGCTGTGGATCCAGGGCACCAAATACCGGACTAAAGTGAACCGCACAACGATTGGTCAACCGGAAGCGATCCAGAATACGTTTCGCCCATTCGTAATCACTCCGGTCCTGCATGACGAATTTTGCTTCATCCTGTGGCCGCAATCGTTCAACATTGGGCCAGTGCATCCGGTCCGTCATGCCGCTTCCTGGGCATTTCACGTCCAAGATAATACGAACCGATGGATCAACGATGGCGGTATCCACGGCTCCGCTCGTTTCAAGGAGGACCGTGAATCCTTCATGGCACAATCGACAGAGCAGCGCGCTGCTATCCGGCTGCGCTAACGGTTCACCTCCCGTCACCTCCACCAACTGACAACCATAGGATCGCACCGTGTCGAGAATGTCATCGATGGATCGGTCCGTTCCGCCAAAGAACGCATACTCCGTGTCACACCAGGTGCATCGCAACGGGCAACCGGTCAGACGTACGAACACGCAGGGGAGGCCGGCAAAGGTCGACTCGCCTTGAACGCTATGAAAAATTTCAGTGACGCGCATGAGCCGTGTGTGGACTAACTAAATCGTCGATTGGATGATTCACCGAGCAGGCGGTTGATTCGATCACAAGGAGTCACTCATCGCCATTTGACGATTGGCCAGTTCTGCTGTCGGGCGATGGAGGCCATGCCACGAATCGGGTTCACCACCGTCGGATGCCCCACGGCACGGAGCAAGTCAAAATCACCCGGGCTATCCCCGTACGCATAGCATTGGGAGAGGTCCAACGTCAGTTCATGGGACAATCGATCAATGAGTTGTCGTTTCCCCTCCCCATAAGGCAGAGGTGGCACAAGAAATCCGGTATAGAGTCCATTCTGCTGCTCTAATTGAGTGGCAAAGCAACGATCAGCTCGAAGCGCGTCCGCGATGGGGGCGATCAGAAAATCGATGGATCCTGTCACGAACACAATGGCGTGGCCGGCACGGCGATGCTCGTCGAGCATCCGCATCGCAGCAGGGGAGACACGAGGACAGAGTTCCTCGCGACAAAACTCCTCGCCCAACGGTTGAATCACTTGCGAAGGTTTTCCGGCCAGGTACAGCTTCCGCTTGCGGAGCGGGTGCAGCGACAATGCTGGGACATGTCGCAGGAGCCACGACACGCTCTCACGAGCTTCAGGCCACCCGACGATACCGCGTCGCCACAGCCAGCGGAAAAATCTCATCTCACTCGCTTCACCAGGCAAAATGGTATTGTCGACATCAAAAAATGCTGCAATGGAAGAGGAGAGGCCTTGTTCGTCTGTTTGCGTCATGAAAGAGCGACCTAGGACAATTAAGATGCCGATTCTACCGAACGTCCGGTTGATTGACAACAATTTTACCCTACTTCTATAATGCGCACTCCTTTTCCCCTCAGCTGCTGACAGGAGCCCAGAATGCAGGATGGTCAAATAAGCCTGCAACAAGCCCGCAGCGAGCGAAAGCCTGAGGCGTACTTCTGAGTACGTTGAGGGTTTGAGCGATGCCAGAACGCAGGTGTAGGTTTCGTTTCAACATCCTGCTGAGTGCCGAAGTGGTGGAATGGCAGACACGCACGTTTGAGGGGCGTGTGGCGAAAGCCGTGCGGGTTCAAGTCCCGCCTTCGGCACCATCATACTCGATACAGCTCCCTCCGATTTCCAGCTAGTGCCTCCGGGCCATTTGGATCTAGACTTTCGCCTAATCTCATAGGACACTAGCCCCCTCCTGAGGTCTTTAATCTTAGGAAGCAGTAGGCTGGGCTGTCACCATCAACCAGCATTCGCCACGTGAGATAGTCGCTCCTGTGAGTTGAGCTGGCTGTTGAGGTGCTGTCGGCGTCGCGCGGTAAGGAGCCTCATCATGAGTCCTACGAGTCACCGTCCTGAATTGGATCTGCTGCGAAGGCAGGTTGCCGATCTCGCACGTGAGCTTGCCGAACGGGATCGAGTGTTGCACGAACAGACTCGTCACTTCGAGGTCGCACAAGCTCTTGCCCACCTGGGGAGTTGGAATTGGAACATCGCAAGCGGCGAGGTGGAATGGTCCGACGAACTCTACCGGATCTTCGGCTATCAACCTCGAGCGCGAGCGATCACCTTCGACAGCTTTGTGTCGGCGGTACTGCCGGACGATCATGATCGGGTGCTGGCGTCGATCGATGACGCGTTGGCAGGGGCCGCAGCCCACGACATGGAATGCCGAATCGTCCGCCCCGATGGTGCAGTACGGACGATTCATTGTTGTGGCGAGGTCGTGCGCGATAGCGGCGGTCAACCCCTTCGTATGTTCGGGACGGCCTTGGACATTACCGATCGCAAGCCTACGGAGGCGATGCTTGGGACTTCGGAAGAAAGACTTCGACAGGCCCTCCGTGCGTCAGGGACTGGACTCTGGGAATGGAACACGGAAACGAACGACGTGGTCTTTTCCGAGGAATGGAAACGCCAGCTGGGATACGAGCCGGTGGAGCTTGCAGATTCTTTTGAAGCCTGGATGACGCGTCTCCACCCAGAGGATCGTGATGCGGCGATGGCCTACGTACAAGACTACGTGTCTCATCGCAAGGGAGACTATCGACAGGAATTCAGGCTGCGTCACAAAGACGGGACATATCGATGGATTGAAGCACGAGCCTCATTTGTCACAGAGCCAGATGGCCGACAGATTTACCTTCTCGGATCACATACCGATATTACTGATCGCAAGCGGATGGAGGAGTCGGTACGGGAGAGCGAAGAATGGTACAGGACGTTGGTCGAGCTTTCACCATCGGGGGTCTTCGTCAGTGAAGAACAAGCAGTTTACGTCAACCACATGGACGCCGTCCGCGATCTCGCCGAGCGCAACCGCGCGCAGGCCGCATTGCGCGCGAGCGAAGAGCGGCTGCGGCTAGCAATGGACGCCGCGGATTTAGGGTCATGGGATGTGGATATCCGGACCGGCGAAGCCGTGTGGAATCGCCGCCATGCACTCATGCAAGGCTACACACCGGATGACGGTCCCGTCTCAATTCACCGATGGAAAGATCGGATTCATCCGGATGATTTCGATCGCGTTATGGTGGAAGTCGAGCTGGCTAAAGAGACGCAGGAGTTATTTTCCGTCGAGCATCGGACGGTTTGGGGCGACGGCGCTGAGGAGCGCTGGCTCTCGTTGTATGGGCGATTCTTTTACGACAAGACCGGTGTCCCAGTTCGTTTCAGCGGCGTATCGATCGACATCACCGAGCGCACTCGTGCACAAGAGGCGCTACGGGAGAGCGAAGCTCGGTGGCAGCAGTTCGCTGAGTCGGTCGGTTCAGCATTCTGGATCGCGGATGTGACGCCGGAGGGGAAGAAAGTCTTGTATGTCAACTCCGCATTCACCTCTATTTGGGGCATTGAGCGGGAGGAGATATATCAAAACTGGTTTCTCTGGCTCGACTCGATCCACCCGGATGACCGTGCGCGGGTGACGGCAAACCATGATCGGTTTGTTGGTGGAGGGGCGACCGCGGTATTCCATTGTGAGTACCGGATTGTGGGACGAGATGGTCATGTCCGCTGGATTTCCGATCGCCGCGTCAGGATGGCGGGGTGGGAGAATCGCGTTGCCGGTATTGCGGAGGATATCACGCACCACAAGCAACAGTTGGCGCTGATGGCCCAAACAGAGGCGATCGGAAAAATCGGGGGATGGGAGTTAGATTTCCTGACGAACCGTCTGTGGTGGAGCGAGGAAACCTACCGGTTGCACGAGACCACGCCGGAATTGTACAACCCGACGGTGGAAACGGCGTTGGAATTCTATACAGCCGAACGCCGGCCCCTTCTCGCTGAGGCACTTGAAAAAGCGGTGACCCAGGGGGTGTCTTGGGATCTGGAGTTAGATCTTGTCTCAGCGAAGGGCCGCCAGATTGCAGTCCGGGCAGTCGGGAAGGTCGAAGTCGTGAACGATCGGGCAGTTCGGGCCTACGGAACGTTCCAAGATATTTCGGAACGCAAATGGGCAGAAGCAGCCCTCCGGAGAGCGCATGATGAATTGGAGCGCAAGGTCATTGAGCGCACTGCAGAATTGCAGGCCAGTGAAGATCGCTATGCGCGTGCTACGGCCATCGGCAAGGTTGGAGTCTGGGAATTAGACATCGTCACAGGTGCATACCACGCAGATGCCAATCTCAAAGCCCTCTTTGGCTATGCTTCTGAAGAACTCTCCACAGATCCCTATATGTGGCTGAAGCTGGTCCATCCGGACGACCAGCCGGTTGCCATGAAAAACTGGGAATTGATCCAAAGCGGAGCAGCCGAGGCCTGTCACTACGAGCTGAGAATGGTTAAGAAAGACGGATCCAGGGTGTGGACTGATGTTCGATGCCACAGCGTTCGTGATCAGAACGGGCGATTGACGCACCTGATCGGCGCCACCGTCGACATTACGGAGCGCAAGCAAGCGGAACAAACATTGTCCGAGAGCGAGGTACGGTTCCGCACTTTAGTTGCAAATATTCCAGGCGCAATCTATCGCTGCGCCGTGGACAGGGAGTGGACGATGTCTTATCTCAGCAATGTGATTGAGAGCATCGTCGGTTATCCGGCCACGGAGTTCATCGCCAACCACACCCGTTCTTACGCCAGTGTGATTCACCCAGATGATCGCCAGCTGGTGGAGGAGACGACCTGGACGAGCTTGCAGGAGCACCGTCCATATATCATCGAGTACCGTCTTATCCACGCGAATGGTACCGTCCGGTGGGTTTATGAAAAAGGTCAGGGGGTGTTCACCCCGAATGGCGAGGTGCGTTTCCTCGACGGCGCGATCTTCGATGTCACCGAGCGCAGGCATGCGGGGGAAGCCCTTCGCGAAAGCGAAGAACGATTCTCCAAAGCCTTCCGAACAAGCCCTCATCCGATCGGGATCACGGAGGTCGCAACGGGCCGATGTATTGAGGTGAACGATGCCTGTCTTGAGCTGTTCGGTTTTCGTCGAGAGGAAGTGATCGGAAACTCCACGTTGATACTAGGTATCTGGCCGAATCTCGAAGAGAGAGTGCGGGTCATCGAGCGTTTGAAAGCTGGGCAGCCGGTGCGCAACATGGAGTTTGCTTTAAAGGTCAAATCGGGTGCAGTACGCTACCTTCTGGCCTCCGCTGATCTCGCGGAGCTCAACGGAACGCTCTGTATTGTGACCGTCGCTAATGATATCACGGACCGTAAGCAAGCCGAAGAAGCGCTCCGCAGGAGCGAAGAGCGTTTTGCGAAGGCGTTCCAAGCCAGTCCCCATCCGGTCGTCCTTAGCGAGCTGGACTCTGGTCTCGTGGTAGACGCTAATGATGCCGCCTGTCAGCTGTTCGCTTATCGTAAAGAAGAAGTCGTAGGACGCACGACGCAAGAAATAGGACTCTGGCCCTCGACAGAGGCACGGGACCGTTATCTCGAACTGTTGAAGCGCCAGGGATCAGTCCGCAACGTGGAAGTGGCGCTACGAAGCAAGAGTGGCGAAATTCGCCAGTGCCTCTTGTCATCGGAACTGATCGAGTTGAACGGCAAGCAGTGCAGTGTGACGGTTGGCAACGATATTACTGAGAGCAAGCGCCTGGAGCGAGCGCTCCGGTTGACCCAGTTCTCCGTGGATCAAGCCGTCGAGGCGATCTTGTGGTTAGACCCGAACGCTCGAATATTCAGCGTTAATGATACCGCATGCCAAATGTTGGAGTACTCACGCGAGCAACTGATGGCCATGACGGTCCATGATATTGACCCAAATTTCCCCGTGGAGCGGTGGGTGACTCATTGGAATTATCTCAAAGAGCAGGGAGCGTTGATATTCGATGCGAAGTTTTGGTCACGAACTGGACTCGTCTTGCAGACGGACGTGACGGTCAATTATCTGCAACATGAAGGGAAAGAGTACGCCTGCATGATCTTGCGAGACGTTGCAGAGCGAAAGCGGGCGGAAGCCGAGCTCCGTCGCTCCCATACATTCTTGCGACAAGTCATCGACACCGATCCCGATCTTATCTTTGCCAAGGATCGCGACGGTCGTTTTACGGTGGCCAACAAGGCTGTGGCCGATTGGTATGGCACGACGGTGGAAGAATTGATCGG
Organism: Nitrospira sp.; assembly: GCA_005116745.1. Taxonomy (NCBI): domain Bacteria; kingdom Pseudomonadati; phylum Nitrospirota; class Nitrospiria; order Nitrospirales; family Nitrospiraceae; genus Nitrospira; species Nitrospira sp. The sequence goes on from SWDS01000006.1 coordinate 192,899, forward strand.
GAAATCGGATTCCGACTTCAATGCAAATGCCGAAGAGGTGGAGTTCTTTCGGCGGAGCGATCTTGAGGTGATCTATTCCGGGAGAGATCGGTTCATTCCGGAGGAAAAGATCACCGATGCCGGGGGAAAGACGCGTTGGTTACAGACGGTCAAGCGACCGATTTTCGACGATCAAGGACAGGTTCACATGGTGCTGGGTGCCGCGACGGATATCACGGAGCGCAAACGGATGGAGGAGATCCTCGTACGACGTGAACGAGATTTGAGCGCCGCACTTCAAGAGCGAGAGCGGATCAGTCAAGACCTCCACGATGGTATTCTCCAGTCCCTGTATGCTGTTGGACTTGGGTTAGAAGCGTGTAAGCCACTGATCAGGAAGCGACGCGATCCTGTGGCGGAGAAGTTCATGGTGGCACTGGATCAGGCCATTAGACAGCTCAACCAGGTCATGTCAGAAGTCCGGAATTTCATTGCCGGCCTCGAATCTCAAGTGTTGCAGGGTGGAGACTTTTCGACCGCCTTGCGGACGATGGTCGAAACGATGTCTCTCTCTTCTTCCATCAGATGCCGGGTCAGAATCGACGACGCGGCCGCACAGCGGCTTTCCACCGAACAGGCACTCCATATCATCAACATCGTACGGGAGGGGGTGAGTAATGCATTGCGCCACAGCCGTGCCAAACAGATCACCGTCTCGCTTCGTGATCTCATCCGCTCTGATCGTCTGGCCGTGACGGATGACGGCATCGGGTTTAGTACCCGCTCAGTTCAGGGGGTTGGCCATGGATTAGTCAACATGGCGGCACGGGCTCAAAAAGTCAGGGGCTTGTTCGCCATCCAGTCGAAACCTGACAAGGGGACGAGGGTCTCACTCGATCTTCCAAAGGAGACGCCTTATGCTCACACCTAAAACTCATGGTATTCGAGTCCTGCTCGTCGATGATCATGAGGTCATTCGCGTGGGACTGCGGACGGTGTTCGGCCAAACCCAGGGCATCGTGGTTGTAGGAGAAGCGAGCACCATGGAGGAGGCCGTCCAGCAAGCGCAGAGATTGAAGCCCGACGTGATCTTGATGGATGTCCGACTACCGGACGGGTCCGGTATCGATGCCTGTCGGGAGATTCTCGGAGCGCTGCCGGAGACACGGATCATTTTCCTGACGTCCTTTGCTGACGACGACTCCGTGCTCGCCGCCGTGCTCGCCGGCGCTCATGGCTATGTCCTTAAAGAAATCGATTCACCCGCTTTGCTCGAAGCCATCCGCTCGGTGGCGAAGGGTCAATCGATCTTGGACTCTCATGTGACGGAACAGGCTCTGCGGTGGCTGAGAGGGCTTCACGATCTGCCAGCAACCTCTGGTACGGACCAACTGTCCGCTCAGGAAGAACGAGTCGTTGCGTTGGTTGCCGAGGGAAAGACCAACAAGGAAATTGCCGCCGCGCTCGGGCTCAGCGACAAGACCGTGAAGAACTACTTGGCCAACGTCTTTCAAAAACTTCGCATCACCCGGCGTGCGCAAGCGGCTGCCTTTTTTGTGAAACGGCAAGGATGAGCGACCAACATTCGGATCTACTGCTTTTAGGTGCAAAAAAATAGTTTTGCAGCTATCCTTCATCCCTGAGCATTCTACTCGCGCTTCGTGTAGTGTGGCATCAAATTATTAGTATACATAACTACTCCGCGTGCACACACGGGGAGGTTGTCCCGCATGGTTGCTGGTCTCTTCCTAGGGTTGCTCCTGTCTCTTAGTTGTGTTCTTTGGATACTGCTTCGACAACGCCAAGAGAACATTCTGAATTCAACCGTCATCGCGGCGACGAATTGTAGTGTGCTCGTGACGGATGCGAGGGTGTCCCATCATCCCATCGTCTCTGTCAATTCGGCCTTCCTGGTACTGACCGGCTATGCCGAGCAGGACGTGATCGGTCAAACGACGTCGATCTTGACCGGGCCGGATACAGATCGGGCCTCAATGGAAAAGCTCGCGATGGCTCTCCAAGATGGATGGGCGTGTCGTGTGCGGATCTGTCATTACCGCAAGAGCGGCACCTCATTTTGGAGTGATGTCTCGCTATCACCAGTGAAAGACCGCCTGGGTCGGGTGACGTCGGTTGTTTGGACGATGAGCGAAGTATCACAACTTGGGCAGATCCCAGAAGCGTCTGAGAAGACCCAGAGCGAAGCCATCGCCGCGCGTCGGCAGGTCGAACAGGCGCTCCGGGAGAGCGAGGCGCGACTTGATCTTGCCGTGCAGGTTGGACAGGTTGGGTTCTTTGAACATGATCACCGGACAGATGCTCTCTCTTGGTCACCGATCCTGCGGGATATCTCCGGCGTCGGTACCGATGAGCCAGCTTCCTGGCAGCGGTACCTTGAACTCGTTCATCCCGATGATCGGGACCGCGTGGTCTCTACGGTACAACGAGCCCGTGCGATGACAGGCAATGGCCTGCATGAGGTGGAGTACCGTCTTATCAGACCAGACGGCGCCATGCAGCACATCAGCCTTCGTTCTCTGACGTCGTTTGATGGCGATGGTTCCTCGAGGCAACCGGTCCGTACGCTCGGGACGGTCGTCAATGTGACCGATCGTAACAACGTCAAGACCCGTTGGCGTGAGACAGCACGAATGGAAGCGATCGGCACCTTTGCCGGCGGTATCGCTCATGAGTTGAATAATGGTCTCACGGCTGTGCTCGGCTTCAGTGAGTTGGCGCTTCCCTTGATTCCGGCTGAGACGAAGTCGCATCGCCATGTCGGGCAAGTGGTGGCGGCGGCCCAAAAATCTCGTGAATTGATCCAACAGTTGCTGGCCTTCGGTGGGCAGAATGACCACGGTCGATGTCCATTGTTACTCCACTCCTTAGTAAAGGAATCCCTCAGGTTTCTTCGTCCCACACTTCCCCTGTGGATTGAACTCAGAACGCAGATTGCGCATGCGACCAACCCGATTTCGGCCAATGCTATGCAGATGCATGAGATGATGTTCCATCTGGTCGATCACGCCGTCCATGCGATGCAGAAGACGGGAGGAGTCCTCGATATTCAGCTTCAGAACAGGGAGTTTGTTACGGATCAACTCATGCTCTCCGGTCGACTCCCTGCTGGAAGGTATGTCTGCGTGAGTGCTCGGAATACGGGCGAGGGCGTCGACCCCCAGAGCATCAGTCGATTGGTCGACTCGCTTGCGACATCCAAGACTGTCAGCGAGGAACAGGGTGTGGGGCTCACGGTCGTATATGGCATCGTGTCGGCGCATGGCGGTATCTTGACGGTTGAGAACCACATTGGCACCAGTGCGACCGTATCGGCCTACCTCCCGGTTCTCGGGGCTTGTGCCCCATCAACAGCTCAACAGGATGGTCCCCTTCCTCATGGACACGAATGTATCTTATTCGTCGATGACGAAGAGGCCGTGGCCCGTTTCGGAAGAGAGGTGCTGACATCCCTTGGCTACCATCCAGTAGTCTGTAGAACAGCCATAGAAGCCTTGGAGATCTTTCAAGTTGAGCCCACACGGTTCGATTTACTGATCACTGATCGGACGATGCCTGGCATGAGTGGGGATCGTCTAGCACGGGAATGTCGGAGGCTACGACCGGATCTCTCCGTCATTCTCTGCAGCGGGTCACATGGTGCACCTGGTCTGGACGGCGTCTGTTCGCAGGGCGTGACGGAATGCCTCCTCAAACCGTTCGCATTGCATGAGTTGGCGTATGCCATCCGTCGGGCTTTGGACCAGTCTCCGACTTATTCGGACGCGACAGGTGTACCGACTAACTCTGGCCCAGAACCATCAAAAATATCGATTGAGGTGTCGGATGCCGTCAGTCCTCGTGGTTGATGATCAAGACCAAGTTCGTCAGCTCATCCGAGAAACCTTGGAGCAGGCTGGCTACGAGGTCGAAGAGGCCTCTAATGGGAAAGAGGGAGTGGAGCGGTATCGGGCTAAATCGCCGGATCTTGTCATCATGGATCTTCTCATGCCGGACCAAGATGGGCTCGAGGCCATCATGACGCTTCGCCGGGAGTTTCCCGATACGCGTGTGATTGCGATGACAGGGGCAAGTGATACGATCGGCGTCCTCGATTTATTGGATGTTGCAAAGATGTTTGGAGCCAGGCGGACGCTTCACAAGCCATTCGAGCTGAACGTCCTCCTCGATGCGGTTGCTGCTGAACTGACCGTCTAGAGAACTCGCCGGGTACGCTCAACGCGCTTCACATTGACATCACGACAGGGTCCCGTCAGACTTCGTCTGCCATGCCTGGATCATGCCCATCATGATAGTGCTCAATCTGTCTCTGGGGACCCTGGTGACCGCCGTCGGGTTCTGGCTTATCTGGGGGGGGACTGTCGCGCCAGGCCTCGTGGTTGGATGGGCCCTGAGCGTAGGGCTGTTTTTATGGTTCATGGCGGAGTCGATCACGGGACTATGGGCTTGGTCTACCTTGTTGCTCGGCCTGGAAAGCTTTGCCTGGCCCGTGGTGTTGATGATTCAACTCAGAGGCCAGGCTGACTCACTTCCCGAATCTGAGATGGGAACGATCCTCTCAGCCGTCGTGCTGGGTCTCTTCGCATCTGTGTTCTGGATTTCATTTTCCTATGGCCTGTTCAAACGAGCACGTAAGTTGGATTCGGCTGGAACCGAGCCGCAGGTCGTAACGGTGCCGACTTCTCAGGCGAATAAAAAGAAGAAAAGCCGTTAGCTTTATCAATTCTCGATCGGGTCGATATCGATGACGAATTTGATTCGTCCCTTGCGGTACTCTCTCTCCATTTTCTGGACTGAATCATGGATCCGTCGGCTGAGAGTGGTGCGATCCGTTCCCTTTACCAAGAGGCGATACTGCTGACGGCCTTTGGAAGGCCTGCGTATCGCGGGGACGGGTCCTAAAACAATCAGCGGCTTCTGATCATGTGCGCTCTGTTCTAGATCTGCACCCCATCGCGTGGCGGCCTCTTCGACGGTTCTTAGGTCTTGCCCGGTTACCGAAAGATCAGCCAAATGACAGATGGGAGGATAATGAAGAAGCCGGCGTGCCGTGAATTCTTCATTGTAAAATTGATTGGGATCTCCTGAGATCAAGGCCTGTACAGCATGATGTGTAGGAAGGCGCGTCTGTACGATGACTCGACCTCCGGCGGACGCCGGACATGCGAGGTTGGCAGCATCAACCAGTAGATGATAGGTCCGCTCCGCCGCTCGAAAGTCTGAGACGTGCAACCCGGAATCTGCCTGAAGGATCCCCACTAAGCCGTAGCGGGGTAGTGGCTCTCGGCTAAACAGTGCTTGGGTCCCGATAAGAACATCCCACACACCTGACCTGGCACCTTCCCGCAGAGCCTGAGCGGACGCCGAATGCCGGAGCGTATCACCATCGAGCCGGGCGACGTTGGCTTGTGGGAATATACGACGAACTTCGGTTTCAACACGCTCGGTGCCACCACCAACAGGGCTTATATGGGGAGTACGGCACGAAGGACAGAGGTCGGGCAACCGATCTGCCTTACCACAGTAGCGGCAAGCCAGCCTGCCGGCTTCACGATAATAGGTCAGCGGTACGATACAGGACTCGCAACGAGGGACCCAGCCACAGTCTCGACACACCAAGGTCCCGGCGTACCCTTTCCTGTTAAGAAAGAGCAGGATCTTGTCACGGTTCTGTAGGGCGTCGTGCATTGCCCGGATGAGGGCGTGGCTAAGGAGGGTTCTTGCAGACACGTTGCGGAGGTCAACGAGCTCAATTGTAGGTTGAAGAGCCGCTTCTTGTGGCACGTGATGGATCTCCGCTTCGGTATCGAACCTCGATTCAAGAGATGGATGAGCGGATGCCAGCACAACGAGCGCGTGCTCGCTCTCCGCTCTCAAGCTAGCCACCTCTCTGGCATGATAACGAGGCTCCTGAGGCTCTTTCAGAGCAGGGTCCTCTTCTCCCTCCACCCAGATGAGCCCGATCGATTGAAGCGGCGAAAATATGGCCGAACGGGTTCCTACGACTACCGAGGGAGTCTGCCCCTGGTTCTGTGGCCATCGAGCAGATTGTGAAGATGGGTGTGCGAGGGTAATTTGGAGGCCAGTGAGTCTTGCGAGCTGTTGTGTCAACCGGGATGCTCTTGCGATCTCGCCTGTGAGAACTAGAGCGGATCGCTTCATTGAGTGGGTTTGCTGAATGGCGTCGGCAAGCCGGTGGAGCCGGTGTTCCCATGAGGCGTGGAGCACGAGCTTTTTCATGTGATTGTTTTGGAGGCAGTGTGCGATATGCGCTTTCCATGAGGAGTCGATCTTCGGAGGCGTGTCAGTGGGCAGAATGCCATCTTCTGGAACTCGACGATCAGACTCGCCTGCGGTGGGTGTCCTACGTGGCTTTTGGGACTCAACGTTGGCGTTGTTCGAAGGTATGAGTGTGATCCAGGACGTGTTGATGAGGGCGTCGATCCCCCGCACGATGTTTCCCTGTCGAGGTGCTTGAAGTGTGGAGGCCAGAATCCCTAGAGTTCGTCGGGCAATTCGGTCCAGAATCGGCTTCAGATCGTCTGGACAAAGGCCGGCTTCCAGGGCCGCGCAACCCTGCGGAGTGGCCACGTATCGTGCGGGGGAGGTTTTTCGCGTTGCCAGCGAGGGCAATATGAGTCGAAGACACTGGCCCCAGGGTGCAACGTAATGCTCTGCGATCTTGCGAGAGAGTTCGAACAGCGCTGGAGACAGTGTGGAAGTTTGTCCATCGCGGGCCAGAGAGTGGATCTCTCTAAGGGAAGTGGATTTTATCTCGGTCGCAAGGTGGTGACTCAGCGAGATGACAACCCCTTCCAGCACCATATGTCCAAACGGGACGAGGACGCGGTGCCCTATGGCTAGGGTCTGAGCTAAAGTGGGAGGGACGAGATAGGTGAAGGCCTTTGCAATATGGCGAGGTACTATAACGTCTGCATAGAGTGTCTGCATTTGACGCGGAACGGTCGAGAGCCCATCGAAAGCCATGTCGCATTCTAGCAGTCTGGAAATGTGAAGGACACCGGCGTTCTCGGCGAGGAAGGTGTTTGACAAGACCCTTGGGGGGGAATCCAATACCGACGTGTCCCCGTTTCGGTCCGATGCTATTCCGTCTGGGTTCCGGCGGTTGGCTGCTGAGGATTATCTTTCTTGTTTGTGTCAGGCGATGTTGAGCCACTCTCATCAGGGTTATTGGCAGGATTTGACCTATCCTTTGAGGGAGTCTCTGGAGAGTCGCCCGTAGCCATGGTCCCTCGACCAGGGGAATCGGTCATGATGGAAGTAGTAGCGGGAAGCGGCTGGTCGTTGTTGTCACGAGCACTCACAGTGGAAAGCCTTCCTTCCGGCTTTTGCATTTGAGTCTCAATCTCTGGTGTAGGTGCCGGAGTCTCCGTGTCGGGAGTATACAGAAGAATTTCCACACGGCGATTCTTCGTGCGGCCGTCTTCTACTATATTCGTAGCAGTTGGTTTGGTGTCACCCAAACCCACCGCACTGATCCGTTTCGGTTCAATACCGCCCTTTTCAATAAGATACCGGAGGACTCCGTTTGCGCGCACTTTGGACAATTCCAAATTGCTTGGATACCGTGACTTGAGTGAAGGGCCGATCTCCATATTATCTGCATGGCCCTCGATTCGGATCATCCTCATGTCGCTGCTGGTGCGCAGGTAATCAATCAACTGATCGAGCACTTTATAATTGTCAGGCTTAATCGCCGCATCCCCTGAATCGTAGTGCAGGAACTTCGCGAGGTCCCCAAGGTTGAGCCGGCTATGTCCTGATGCATCCTGTATTTTCAGCTTGCTGGCTACCAGATCAGCCGGAACCGTTTGACTGGCCTGAGTTGTGGGCGATTCCGGGATGACGCCTACCGGTTGAGTAGGGGGTGCCGCGTTTCCAACGAGCTTGAATCGGTCTCCTTTGAAGACGCGGGTATTGGCTTTAAGGATAATGGCAGTTGCCGTGTGGGATTCCACCGACAGGACCCTGAGCTGGCCGATCTTTCGTGGAGGAAGTCCGGCACTGTGACGGTGAATATCGAGGAGATCGCTGGTCTTTAGTCCGTCCTCTCTCCCTCGATCCACATACACAACATTTGATTGTGAAACGAGGGTCATTGTCCGGTCGGCCTGAAGTTCAACAATCATCCCCTCCAGGTCGGAGATGTTCGACGCAGGGCTTGCCTCGGTGTCTGGCGCCGGTACCACAAAACGCATGACGGGGTCCCCGGGGGAAATTGGTCCATAGCTGTGCACGGCCTCCACGGTCGTGAGAGCGTGGTCGGCTGCGGTCACCTTCACGATCGCCGAACGATTCACAACAAATCCGAGGTATTCATTAGTCACTGGGTGAAACACTTTCCGAACACGCCGGTAGACGGTGAAAAGATCGCCAACTGCTACCTCAGCGGGATTATTGAGCTTGAGATAGAGTGAATCGCGCTTGCCAAGCAGCATGCGATTGCCCATCGACTGATTGTCACCAGTTATCAAGTTTACAGTTCCGTCGATCGGAGATGTTTTCTGGATAGCACCATGAGAAAAGGCGCGCGCGGCATCTGAAAATCGAACGGAATCAATCTCTGGTGCCTGTGCCACCGCTTCATCAAGCGAGACACCGATTCCTGAACACAGGACCAAGACGAGAGGCGCAAAGGTTTTCATGGGTGGATTCCTTTTGAGACTAGTGTTGCTTTGAAAACCATAGCAAAAGACGCTGTATTGTCAAGAATTTGAGCTGGATTGGTAGGAGCTTGACGGGCCGTTCTTTCAAGTGCTAGCGTGAGACCTTGTCATTCTTTATCTGACCGGGGCATGGTGACTGACCGATGAATGGTAGTGCAAAAGAGGGTCAGCGTCTTTCCAGGGGTTTCCGCCAGAAGGACCGAATCGATACACAAATCCATCGGCGACGAACGGTCAAAGCGTTTTCTCCTCTGGAATCTGAATGGGAGAGTTCCCAAGCTGGACCATCTTCTTGTGGGGGTGATGAGCAAGGCGAACGAGATTCCTCACTCGGTGTCTGATCATGAGTTGCACCAAGAATGTAATTGCTCAACCTAACTCTCCGCCGCCAGACCGCCTTCCCTAGGGCTTTCGGGTCTGCCTGAATTGGGTCCTTTGTTCGCTTGCTATCCCCGAGACCAGCACACTAAGATTTCACGCGTCAGATCTATAATGCCCTTTCCAGATCAATGCCTTGTGAGAGAAAACTAAATGACTGGAACCGAAGCTCTTCTTGAATATCTGACGAAATTTTTCCCGATCTTTCTCTTTATCTTTGTCGCCTTGGCCTTTGGGGTAATGACCTTGATCGTCAGTCATTTTGTGCAGCCCCGGTATCCGGAGCCAGAAAAGTTATCAACCTACGAATGTGGAGCTGAACCATTTTCCGACGCCCGTATGCCATTTCCTGTCCGGTATTACATTTTTGCCATGTTGTTTGTCATCTTCGACATTGAAGTCATCTTTCTCTACCCGTGGGCGGTCGTCTTCACCAAGATCGGGGTGATTGGGCTGATTGAAATGCTGATTTTTATAGGCTTGTTCATCGTGGCCTACGTCTACGCCTGGCGAAAAGGCGCACTGGAGTGGGACTGAGGATTGTATGGGACTAATCCATCTGGGACGGCATGAGAAAGACGCGGCTCCGGACGTCATCACGGGGTCTCTTGAAAAGGCCGTGAATTGGGCGCGGAAAGGTTCTCTCTGGCCGATGACCTTTGGGCTCGCTTGCTGCGCCATCGAGATGATGGCTGCTGTTTCTTCTCGGTACGACATGGATCGGTTCGGTGCAGGCGTGTTTCGTGGCTCGCCGCGGCAGTCAGATTTGATGATCGTTGCTGGAACCGTGTGCCGACGCATGGCGCCGGTCATTCGAAAGATTTATGACCAAATGCCGGAACCTAAATATGTGATTGCGATGGGTTCCTGCGCCACGTCCGGGAACATCTATGACAGTTACAGTGTCGTGCAGGGAGTTGATCGATTTGTTCCCGTTGATATTTATGTGCCTGGCTGCCCTCCGACGCCGGAGGCACTCTTGGACGGCATCCTGAAGCTGCAGGAGCGCATTATGCAAAAACGTGTGTTTGTAACTCAGCCAGAACAGGTTAGGGCCGGTCTGAAGGTCTGACGCATTGTATGCATCCATTGCTGCAACGAATTCAGCAGACGTTTACGGTTGGAGTCACTGGCTTGGCTGAGTGGCGAGGTGATGCGGCGGTGACCGTTACGCGAGACAAACTCCATGAAGTGGCTCAGTTTCTGCGCAACGATCCCGGGATGGATTTCGATTATATCGTCCATGTGAGTTCTGTGGATTGGCCCGACGATGAAGAGCGATTCGAAGTGGTGTGGGAGTTCTACTCGATTCGGAAGCGGCATCGCATCCGACTGAAGACGCGGGTGCCTGAATCGGATTGTGTTGTTGATTCCTTGACGGATCTTTGGAAGGGTGCCGATTTCATGGAACGTGAAGTCTTCGACATGATGGGTATCCGGTTTCGGAATCATCCTGATCTTCGACGGATTCTCATGCCGGATGACTATACCGAGGGCTATCCCTTGCGTAAGGATTTTCCACTTCGCGGCAAAGGCTGGCGAGACACGTTTGATTTTCTGGACGAACTTCCGCGATAGGACGCTCTCCCATCATGGCATTCGAAGATCAAAGAACCACTGTTTATAAGGTCAACCCGGAACACCCGGAAAGCGAGACGCTCCCGACCTTGCGAACCGAGGAGCTCTTGCTCAATATGGGGCCGCAACATCCCAGTACCCATGGGGTTCTCAAGGTAATCCTAGAGCTGGAAGGGGAACGGCTGGTGAAGTCCACGCCAGTGATGGGATATCTCCACCGGGGAGTAGAAAAGCTTGCCGAAGATGGCACGTATCATCAGTTCATTCCTCATACGGATCGACTCGACTATGTCTGCGCAATGTACAACAACTTTGCCTACTGCCGAGCCATCGAGAAACTTTTAAATTTACAGGTCCCAGAACGAGCGGAATATTTACGGACGATCGTTGCGGAAGTTCAGCGCATCATTGGACACCAATTTTGGCTGAGCGCCCAGGCGCTTGATATTGGAGCCATGTCCGTCTTTTTTTACTGTTTTCGAGATCGCGAAATCCTGCTTGATTGGTTCGACGAGCTATGTGGCGCTCGCCTCACAACGAGCTGGTACCGAATCGGTGGGGTTGAGCGGGATTTGACCCCGTCGTTGATCGACAAGCTCAAGCAGTTTCTCGACTATTTCCCGCCGAAGATCGATGAATATCAAGTGTTTCTTGAGAAAAACCGCATTTGGCTTGGGCGCACCAAAGGGGTCGCCGTGATTTCGGCAGAAGATGCGGTCAGTTTTGGGCTGAGTGGTCCAGTTCTCCGCGGATCTGGGGTGGACTACGACCTTCGCAAGTATGAGCCCTATAGCGCCTATCCAAAGTGTGAGTTCAGCGTGCCTGTCGGAAAAAACGGGGATACGTATGATCGTTACTGGATTCGGGTGATGGAGCTCTACGAGAGCGTCAAGATCATTCGGCAATGTCTGGAGCAGATGCAGGAGGGGCCTGTCATGGCGGATGTTCCAAGCGTGACGCTGCCGCCGAAAGAACGCGTCTTTACAAATCTAGAGGCGATGATCCAACAGTTCAAGCTCTTCTCGCAGGGGTTCGATGCTCCACCGGGCGAAGTCTACTGCGGTACAGAAGCGCACAAAGGGGAGCTGGGGTTTTACATCGTCAGTACGGGGGGTGGGAAGCCCTATCGACTCAAGATTCGAGCCCCTTCGTTCATTCACATGGGCGCCTTCGATCACATGTCCAGAGGGTATATGATCTCGGATGCCTGTACCATATTCGGGACCTACGATATCGTGATGGGCGAGTGTGACCGATAAACGTGACGCGTGAGATGTGCAAAGTGAAAGGTAAAATCAGGGTTTCGTTTGACGGTTCTCGTTTTTCCTTTCGCGGAGAAGAACCATGGGTTTGAAGCCAGCTACTAATCCAGACGTCGAAGCGGTAAAAATTGAATTGAACATCGACGGAAAATCCGTCACTGCGCAGGACGGCGTGTCGCTGTACGACGTCATCTCGATGACAGGCAAGATCATCCCGGCCATGTGTTACCACTACACATTTGACCCGTTCGGCTCTTGCGGGATGTGCCTCGTCATGCAAGAGGGGAAGAAAGCTCCTGTTCGGTCCTGTACTGCCAAGGCGGCGGCGGGAATGGTGATCCGTACTGAAGGCGAGGATCTCTTTCTCGCCCGGAAGAAAGCCGTCGAGAAACACCTGTCTGTGCATCCTCTCGACTGTCCAGTGTGTGATGCGGACGGCCATTGTGAACTTCAAGATATGGCCTTTCAGCATGGCGTGACGAATCTGGCCAGTGCCAAGCAGAAATTAATTCCTGAAGATACACGCAGTCCCGTGCTCGACTTCAACATGAATCGCTGCATCGCCTGTGCAGAATGCATCAATGTTTGCAAGGATGTGTTGATGATCGATGCCTTGCAGTTCATGAAGAAGGGTGGATTCAACCAGGTTGTGGCTAAGGGCGACCTCGCCCTCAATTGCGAATTCTGCGGAGATTGTTTAGCGGTCTGTCCGGTTGGCGCCATCACGAACAAGTTTTCCAAGTATCTGTATAAACCGTGGCAGATGAAGACGACGACGACGACCTGCAATTACTGCGGAGACGGTTGCCAGCTCCATCTGGAAACGAAAGATGAAGAGGTGGTCCGAGTCACTTCCCCATTATCTTGGAAGAACAAGTGGGGAGACCGATCGGAAACTGCCAAGGGACATGGTGGGCTCTGCGTACGTGGACGTTTTGGGTTCGAAAATTTGGATAGTAAGAGCCGCCTTACACAGCCTCTGGTCCGCGAAGGCGGTCAGTTGGTGCAGAAACCTTGGCTGGACACGATGCACCTGCTCGTAGACCGTTTGACCGAAATCAAACGCCAATACGGTGCTGATGCCATCGCAGGCCTCGTGACGGCCCGCTGTACGAATGAAGAGCTGTATCTGTTTCAGAAGCTCATGCGCACGGCTTTTGGTACCAACCAGCTTGATAGCAGCGCCCGCTACGGCCATATGAACTTTGTGCTCGCTTCCCAACATGCTGTCGGACTGGGGAGAACGCCAAATGATTGGGAAGATCTGACAAAAGCGAAAGCCATCATTTTGATCGGCTCCAATATTACCGAGACGAACCCGTTGACTGCTGTGCGAATCAAAGAAGCCATACGGGTCTACAAGGCTCAAGTGGTGACGCTCGACAGCGCCATCACGAATATGGGGAAGTTGGCATCGCATCCGTTTTTGATCAAGCCTGGGACGGAAGGGGCCGTGATCGATGGGTTAGTCAAGGCGACCATCGATCGGGACTTGGTTGATGAAGAGGCGGTTGGGAAACATCCCCAGGCGTTTGAAGCGCTTAAGAGTTCGGTGGCGGATGTTTCGTTGGAACGGCTCGCAACTCAGACCGGCGTTCCCGTAGAAGCCTTCCGAGAAATTGCGAGTATCTTTGCCGAATCGCCGAGGTCGATCATCCTGTGCGCGGAAGGGATCGTCAGGTGGGTCAATGGCTATCAGAACGTCTTAAAACTAATGGATCTCGCCTGGATCACCGGTAAGCTTGGTCAACCAGGTTGCGGTGTGAACACGGTGACGGAGGAGCCGAACGAACAAGGCGCCGTTGATATGGGCGTGGCTCCCGAGTTCTTCCCCGGGCAAGCTCGGTTTGACGATCCCGCAGCACGGGACCGGTTTGCCAGAGCATGGGAGGCGCCACTTCCTCCGACCGGATCGAGTGCCCACCTCGTTGAAATATTGAAGCGGTGTAAGAGCGGCCAGATTAAAGCGTTGTATGTACTCGGCGAAAATCCACTCGCGACCTTGCCGGCTTCAATGGAGGTGCGAGCTGCTCTCGATCGGCTGGAACTGCTGGTGGTGCAAGATCCTTTCTTAACCGACACGGCGAAGATGGCTCATTTCGCACTCCCAGCCTGTACCTACGCGGAAAAGGACGGGACCTTTACGAACCTTGAAGGTCGTGTGCTTCGCGTTCGTCAGGCGATGGATCCACTTGGAGAAAGCCTGCCGGACTGGCACATCATGACCGCCCTCGCCAACGCCATGGGGTGTCAATGGGAATACCAATCGGCCAACGATATTCAAGCCGAGATTATGAAGCTGCTGCCCGGATACTATAATCTTGGTCAACCACGAACCGTCACACCTGTTCCTGACCAATATTTGTCTACCGGCTATGAGACGGAGGTCAAGGCTCGTTATCGCCCGTCACCTGTATCAGGGGAACTCACACGGCCTTTTGCGCTGATGATGGGGCAGGTGCTGATGCATTCGGGAAAGATGTCGACGCAAGCATCGGGGCTTATCATGATCGCTCCGAACACCGGGAAGCTGCGGATGAACATACAAGATATGGAACGTCTTGGACTGCACGATGGGGTGAAGGTGCGTCTGATCTCGGATCGGGGCTCTCTTCAGCTTGGTGTACAGCCTGACCAGTCCATTGCGCCTGGCACGTGCTTTTTCCCGGAGCATTTTAACGAACCGCCAGTCAAGGATCTGATGACGGTGTCGGTTGATGCCACGACTGGTGTCCCGTCGTTCAAGCAGATCTGGGTGAGTATTGAACAGGTATAAGCGGATGTCTATCGGTTGCCCGTTCGTGGCGAGGAGTTTACGATGAGTGTCGTAGCCCTGACCAAAAAAATCCTTCAAGCCGCGCTCTTCTATGAGATTTGGGATGCGATGAAAGTCACGTTTCGACACATGCTTCATCGACCGATGACGTTTCAGTATCCACGGGAACAGCGCACGATTCCGGATGCGCATCGCGGTGCGCTTGGCTTGCTTCGATACGACGATGGGCATGAGCGGTGTGTCGGCTGCGATCTGTGCGAGGTTGCCTGTCCATCGCATTGTATCAAGGTGATTAGTGCGGAGGATACGACCCGTCCACTTCAGCGCTATGCCAGCGAATTCTATATCGATATCACGAAATGCGTTTTCTGCGGCTATTGTGTTGAGGCCTGTCCAGTCAATGCACTGGCAATGACCAAGATGTACGAATATTCAACCCACGACAAGCGCAGTCTGCTGTTCGACAAAAAGCGGTTGTACGATATTGGCGAACGCCACCTCGATGATGGAAAGAAATATTTGTATGCGCACAACCAAGAGAAAGATGTCGAGCAGAGCCGCGAGTACCGCTACTATTTCCCGCAGTCGGTACAGAAGTCGACCCAACCGCCGCCCAAACATCTGAGTTGAGCTGAACCTATGGTCGGAGTGTTTTTCACATATTTCGCATTGGTCAGTATTGCCGCTGGTGTTTTAACGGTGACCTTGCGGCACCCGGTGCATTGCGCGCTCTCCTTGCTTGTGCTGCTGATGCACGTCTCCGGCCTGTTCATCCTGCTGAACGCGGAGTTTCTGTGGGCTGTGCAAGTCATCGTCTACGTCGGAGCCATTCTGGTGCTGTATCTCTTTGTGTTGATGTTGATGAATCTCAAAACGGATGAACGGTATTTCCACCAATCAGCGTTGTATGTTCTGGGGCCTGCTGTCTTGGGGGCCAGCTACGTTCTATACAACCTCCTGAGGTCTCCATTTGATGGAGCGAAGGGGGACACGCCGGCCGCTGTTGTGTTGCAAGACGGGGATACCTACGCCGTGGGTATTAAGATGTTCAGCGACCATCTCTTGCAGTTTGAGATCGTCGGCATCTTTCTGCTTGGAGCTGTCATTGGAGCGATTGTTCTGGCCAAGACGCCGAAACAGCTCGATACGGAGAGAGAGCGATCATGATCCCGCTGTCTGCATATACAGCCGTCAGTGCCGTCCTTTTTATCATAGGGCTCATGGGTGTGCTTGTCAGACGGAACTTCATCATTGTGTTGCTGTCAGTTGAAATCATGATGAATGCGGCCAATATCAATCTCGTCGCCTTTTCACATTACTTGGAATCGATGGCAGGGCAACTTGTGGCCCTGTTCATCATTGCGATTGCGGCGGGCGAAGCGGCCGTCGGGTTGGCCATCATCATCGTTGTGTTCAGAGGCAAGATTTCCACGAATGTGGATGAAATGAACCTATTAAAGTGGTAGCAGAATGTGGATAATCACCTCCAACAGCGCAGTCGGTAGCTCGTAGCCCTCAACGTACTTTCAAGCGTACGCTTTAGGATCCGACTCCGTGAGCAATGGTTGGCTAGGTGAACATCCTCGGAATGGCACGAGACTGTGTCCGATTTGACTGATCTCCTCATTAAATTGATTCCAGTGTTTCCGCTGCTCGCGGTTCTGGTGAATGGACTGCTGGGATCCCGCTACTCTCACGACCTGGCCCATCGATTGGCGTGGGGGTCGGTTGGTCTCTCCTTTCTCTGTACGGTCGGCGTCTTCACCGACGTCATGCGGACAGGGGTTTCCCATGAAGTCATTGTCTATCAGTGGATCTTCGGGGGTGATCTCGCGATCAATTTAGCCTACCTGGTGGATCCCTTGACCTGCGCCTGGTTGCTGGTTGTCACTGGTGTGGGGTTCCTTATTCACGTCTATTCCGTCGGCTATATGCACGGCGAAGCTGGATTTACACGCTTCTTCACCTACATGAATCTCTTCATGGTCTCCATGCTGCTTCTTGTTATGGGGAACAACTATGTCGTGCTTTTTATCGGTTGGGAGGGTGTCGGGCTCTGTTCTTATCTTTTGATCGGTTACTACTATGACAAGGTTTCCGCCGCCAAAGCAGCCTCCAAGGCGTTCGTGGTCAACCGGATCGGCGACGCGGGATTTCTCGTCGCCATATTTCTTGTCTTTATCAACTTTAAGACTCTTGACTACACAAAGGTCTTCGCCCAGGTTGGGCAACTGTCTCCGGACATGGCCACTGCTATTGCCCTCTGTCTTCTCGTTGGTGCGATTGGGAAGTCCGCGCAGCTTCCCCTCCATACATGGCTGCCCGATGCAATGGAAGGCCCGACGCCGGTGAGCGCGTTGATCCATGCGGCGACGATGGTGACGGCCGGTGTCTACATGATCGTCCGTAATCACGCCATCTTCGATCTCTCGCCCTTCGCGATGTCGATGGTCGCGTTTGTCGGGGGAGGCACCGCGTTGTTTGCGGCCACCATCGGACTCGTCCAGACCGACATCAAGCGCGTCTTAGCCTATTCGACTGTCAGCCAGCTTGGATACATGTTCCTGGGTTGTGGAATCGGTGCCTATACGGCCTCGGTGTTTCATGTCATGACCCATGCGTTCTTCAAAGCGTTGTTGTTCTTGTCGGCAGGGTCGGTGATCCATGCCTTATCCGGGGAACAAGATATCCGGAAGATGGGTGGGCTGAGCAACCGAATTCCATGGACTCATCGCCTGTTTCTGATCGGCACCATTGCGATCGCCGGGCTTCCTCCCCTAGCGGGATTCTGGAGTAAAGACGAAATCATGGCGCATGCCTTCACCCATCACCACTATCTCCTGTATAGCATGGCGGCTGTCGGAGCCCTGATGACGTCTTTTTATATGTTCCGTCTGACTTATCTGACGTTCTATGGTGCGTCTCGGATGGATGCTCATACGGCCGAGCATGTGCACGAATCTCCGATGGTCATGGTCGCTCCCTTACTAGTCCTGGCCTTCCTCTCGATCGTGGGTGGATTGATCTTGGGGTTTCCACCAGAGCAAGGCTGGCTGCATGGATTTTTAGGACCGGTCGTCGGGGGTGGGGCTGAACATGAGGCCGGTGTCGGCATGGTGATTCTGCTGATGTGCATCGCGATCGTCATTGCGTTGCTCGGCTGGGGTCTCGCACATTTCCTGTATGCCGTGAGTCCGATGACTGCGGAAGGATGGGCGGAGAGATTTTCAGGAGCCTATCGGGTCTTATTGAACAAATACTACGTGGATGAACTCTACGACTTTCTTTTTGTTGAGCCGCTCAAGCGTCTGGGTGCAATGCTTGACTGGTTCGATCGTACCATCATAGACGGTATCGTGCGCGGGGTGGGACGGCTGACGGATTGGGGTGCCTCTGGCTCCACATGGATCGAGAAGCACATCGTGTATGCCGGGCTCAACGTGATCGGTTATGGCAATCACCTCGCGGCTCGCGAAGGGCGGAAGATGCAGAGTGGAATGGTCCATCATTATGCCGCCATCATTGTTGCAGGACTGTTCCTGTTAGTTCTTATTGTTCAACTATTTGCTCAGATGTAGGCGTTAACCGAGTTAGTTAGACGGTCTTTCATGCTCGAAGAACTCACAGCCGGATTCCCGATTCTGTCCTGTATTCTCTTCCTCCCAGTTGCCGGTGCGGTTGTGCTCTGGCTGTTCGACGAAGAGGACATGGTCAGGACCTCAGCCCTCACGATTGCGCTGGTTGAGCTTGCGCTCTCTGTATTTGTCCTGCTGCGTTTCGTTCCGGAATCGGCTGCCATGCAGTTTACGGAACGTGTTCCATGGATTCCGGCCTTAGGCATTAGCTATCACCTGGCAGTCGATGGAATCAGCGTATTGTTCGTGGGGCTCACGGCTTTTCTGACTGTTCTGGTGGTGGTGTACTCGTGGGATACGATCCGGCATCAAGTCAAGCTGTACATGATGTGCCTGTTAGCGCTCGAGACAACGACGATGGGCGTGTTCGTGTCATTGGATTTGATTTTGTTCTTCGTGTTCTGGGAGCTGATGCTGATTCCCAGCTACTTTCTGATCAAACTGTGGGGGGGAGGGGCCGAGCGTCACTATGCCGCGCTGAAGTTCGTCCTGTATACGCTCTTGGGCAGTGTCTTCATGCTGGTCGGCATCGCGTTACTGGATATCAATTATCATCAGTGGGCATTGCTGCATTACACGGAGCAGACTTATTCGTTTGATCTGCTGGATCTCCTGAGGGTGCCGATTCCGGTCTCTCAGCAACTCGTCATCTTTTGGTTGATGTTCCTCGGCTTTGCGTTTAAAGCGCCAGTGTTTCCCTTTCACACTTGGCTGCCTGATGCGCTCTTGGAGGGGCCGATTGGAATGGCTGTCGTCTTGGCGGGTTTGAAACTGGGCACGTTCGGTTTCATTCGCTTCAGCATTCCGCTGCTCCCGGATGCATCAAAAAGCGAGACGGTCGTCATGGTTGTGGTCGGACTTGGGCTCTGCGCGATTCTTTATGGCGCGTGGATGGCT
Source organism: Nitrospira sp. (assembly GCA_005116745.1). Classification (NCBI taxonomy): domain Bacteria; kingdom Pseudomonadati; phylum Nitrospirota; class Nitrospiria; order Nitrospirales; family Nitrospiraceae; genus Nitrospira; species Nitrospira sp. The sequence continues at coordinate 212,109 of SWDS01000006.1, forward strand.
TTGGTCCAAGCCGATTTTCGACGCTTGCTGGCCTACAGTAGCGTCAGTCATCTTGGCTTTGTTGTCGTTGGGTTGTTTGCCTTGAATTATCAAGGTCTGCAAGGCAGCTTGCTCACAATGATCAATCTTGGATTCAGCACGGCGGGGCTCTTCTTTATCGCCGGATTCCTCTACTCTCGGCAACAGACGACAGAGTTATCGGCGTTCGGCGGGATGGCGAAGCAAGTGCCTCTGTTAGCGACCTTCTTTCTCATTATCGGGCTGGCGTCGATCGGACTTCCTGGCACCAACGGCTTTGTCGGCGAGTTCCTAATCTTGTTGGGGGCGTTCAAGGCCAAATGGTGGTTCGGTGCTGTCGCCGTTTTGGGGGTCATTTTTGGCGCCGCCTATTTTCTGTGGTACTACGAACGGTCGATGCTTGGACCGTTGGGTGCTGCGGTGAAGGGGACCATGAACGATCTGCAACCGCGCGAGAAGATCATTGCGGTGTCACTGTCCGTCATGATTCTTTGGATCGGTCTGTATCCGTCACCGTTCCTGCGAATCATGAATGGATCGATCCAAGCACTTGTTGATCGAGTCCAACAGGAGACGAAGGTGTCACTACAGGATAACCGAACTGGAAGAGGGTATTAGGTCACAAGATGGGAGAATACGCACTGCTCTATATCCTCTTTGCGCCGTTCGCAGGCGCCCTGGCATTGATTTTTATTTCTAATCGCCAACCTCTGCTGGTTCGAAGCGTCGCGGCGGGTGCGGCGTTTGTGTCGCTGCTTGCATCGCTCTATCTCTTTTATGCGTATGATCCGGTGAAAGGTGGGTTCCAGTTCGTCCAGAAATATGAGTGGTCGAAACAGCTTGGTATTTCACTCCACCTTGGGGTGGATGGGATTGGCACGCCTCTCGTGCTGGCCTCATCGATTTTGCTGTTTGCCGGCATCTTCGTGTCGTGGCATGTCAAGGACCGCGCGAAAGAGTTTTACATCTGGCTCCTTATCTTGGCCGCGGCCACGATCGGTGTGTTTATGTCTCTCGACCTATTCTTCCTCTATTTCTTCTACGAGATGTCCGTCATTCCGATGTATTTGTTGTTGGGGATGTGGGGAAGCCACACGAAGAAGTATTTGGAGATGACCGATTCTGAAGGTCTGAAGCTGCGGGACTCAGTTGGGTTTATCCTCAACTTTGGCTCCAACAGTAAAGAATATGCGGCGATGAAACTGGTGCTCTTTCTATCGGCGTTCGCCGTTGCCGCGCTGATGGGGATCTTACTCATCTACAAATACTCTGGCCTGAACACCTTCGACATTCTGGTGCTCCGTGAACAGGCTCATCTCATGAATATTCCGGTGCTCGGCACGACCTTGGACAAAATCATCTGGGTGTTGGTGTTTTTCGGTTTTGCCTCGATCGCTCCACTATGGCCGTTGCACTCGTGGTCTCCGGTCGGCCATGCGGCTGCGCCGGCTGCAACCAGCATGCTTCATGCGGGCGTGTTGATGAAGCTCGGGCATTTTTCCATTATTCGGGTGGCCTTCGAAATTCTCCCTGAAACGACCAGAGAACTGATGCCGATCGCCGCGGTCCTGTGCATGTTCAGCATTGTGTATGGCGGTTTGGTTGCGTTTTACGCCAAAGACACCAAATACGTGATCGGCTATTCCAGTTCCAGTCACATGGGCTATATATTCTTAGGCATGGCCGCGTTGAATTACATCAGTTTGAGTGGGGCCGTGATCTATATGTTTGCTCATGCGATGGCAACCGGCATGCTCTTCGCGATGGCTGGCTGGGTCTATGACCAAACACATACGAGGGATATCCAGTCGTTAGGTGGTCTGTCCAACAAGATGCCGTTCATCTCGGTGTGTTTTGTCGTAGGCTGTATGGCATCAATTGGGATGCCGGGCACGGTCAACTTTATTGCAGAAATCATGATCATTGTCGGAAGTTGGGAGAAATACCCGCTCCAAGTCATCGTGGCCATACTAGGGATTGTGTTGACCTTGGCCTACCTGTTCAAAATGATGCGAGGGCTTTTCTACGGTCCCATGAACCAAAAGTACAGTCATGCGCACGATGCGATCTCTGCGGTCGATCGTCTCCCTTTGTTGATCATGATCTCGATCAGTATTGGGTTCGGAATTTTCCCCATGCATTTGTATGATGTCGTTCGGTCCGGAGTCGATCCGTTAGTGGCGAGGATTACGCGCGTGGTTCCAGTTGCCCAAACCCATGAAGGGTCAGGGGTACGGAGTGAGGTGATAATCCCAGGAACAACTTCCACGGTTCCGGTCGTGGCCAGCAAGCTCCTACCGCTTCCGTCTCAGGTCTCGCGAGGAGAAGGCGAATGACGTTCTCGCTGAATTTGGCCTTCTCTGATCTTCTACTGTTATTGCCGGAGATCTTGTTAACCTGCTGGCTCTGCGTGGTTCTCATCGTTGATTTTTCCTTTCCGCGTGTACCTAAAGAGCGACTGGCCTATCTCAGTATCGCAGGTCTTGTCGTGACGCTTGGCTGTTTGGCATGGTTTGACATGAATCATGTTTCCGGCACGCTTTTCGGCAACATGTTTGTGCTGGATCGCATGGCGATCTTTTTCAAAATCGTTATCCTCGGAGCCACGATACTCGTCATCCTGGCGTCGATTGAGTACGTCAATCGCTTCACGCTTTTCCGGGGGGAATATTATTGCCTCGTCGTCATGTCGGCACTGGGCATGATGTTCATGGTGTCCGCCAATGATCTGCTGTCCGTCTTCGTCAGCCTGGAGTTTGCAACGCTTGGGTTCTACGTTCTGGTCTCGTATCTACGTGATGATTTGGCTTCGAACGAAGGAGGGCTCAAGTTTTTTATCCTAGGCGTCCTTGCCGCTGGCTTACTCGCCTACGGGATCAGCCTTGTCTACGGTGAAACCGGCAAGCTCGTGTTTTCGGACATGGCATCTGCCCAGCCAACGCCAGGCTTGATCATTGGGTTTCTGCTGATCTTTACTGCCCTGGGATTTAAGGTCGGTGCCGTTCCATTCCACTCGTGGATTCCCGATACCTACCATGGAGCTCCGACTCCCGTCACAACATTTTTGTCGATTGCTCCAAAGGCCGCAGCCTTTGCGATCTTGCTCCGCATTTTCCTGGTCGCCTTGGGAACATTTAAGCCGTTATGGGTGGTTCTCTTAGTGGCTGTGTCCATCCTCTCGATGACCTATGCCAATATTGTGGCAATTGCTCAACGTAATATTAAGCGACTGCTGGCGTATTCAGGTATCGCCCAAGTAGGGAATGTACTGATCGGTCTTGCAGCAGGCACCAAAATGGGAAACGATGCCATTTTGTTTTATCTTCTCGCGTACCTGTTTGCGAATATCGGGGCCTTTGCCGTCGTGATTGCGGTCAGCCAAGCGATTGGAACAGATGAGATTGAGGATTACCGAGGCCTCGGTAGACGGTCGCCGTTTCTGGCGTTCGCGATGTTGCTATTTCTCCTGTCCCTCGCCGGGGTGCCACCTCTCGCCGGGTTTATCGGCAAGCTCTATATTTTCGTGGCGGCTATCAAAGAAGGCCTCTATACATTGATCGCGGTCGGTCTGATCAATATCGTGATCTCCATGTACTATTACCTCATCGTCGTGAAACAGATGTATATCAATGAGCCGATCGATCCTTCTCCGATCGCGATTTCTGGTCCGATGAAGACGGTGATCTATGTCGGGCTAGCCGGAACGTTGGTGATCGGCATTTACCCGCAACCCTTCACCGACTGGGTCGTCTCCGCGACTCTTATGTTTGCCAATTTTGTCGGTCCTTCTGTGACGATCATTCCTCCTGGCGCTTCGCTGGGCGGGTAGTTTCTGCTTCCGCCTTACAAGAGTTCTGCTACAATTACCAGTGAGAGACGCGTTCACTGTCTGGCTTCTGTCCCATCGCCGAAGTCTCGTGATACAAGTCATCCTGATCGATGGAATCAGCTTCCAACCATCATTCACAGGCTCCTTCCTTAGCGACTGAGGCACCCGCGCCTTCATCCTCCGTTCCTGCCGGCTCATCCAGTCTGTACCGTGCTGCTATCGCGTGGTTTTACCGACTCACCATTGAGCAGCGGGTGTTAGCTGGCTTTAGCCTGGTGTTCGTGGGGATTCTTATCGTGAGCGCCGTATCCTATGGCAATATGAAGATCCTACTTGCGAACAGGGGATTGGATGGCCGCAGTCAGGAGCTCATCCAGGTCCTAAACAATATCGATGTGGCGATGAGTGAAGCAGAAGATACACACCGTCGTTATCTGGTGACGGGAGAGGCGTCGTATCTGGAAGCGTATAAGCAGGTTGTGAAGCAGAAGCCGACATTCACCACGTATCTTAATGACTTGATCCGTGAATCACCGGAGCAGCAACAACGGGCAGGACTTCTCGATCGGATGATGGACCGGCAACTGAACGCTGAATCAAAAGCTATCGCCCAGTTTCAGGAGGGTGGCTTCCGAGCCGTTAAGAAAATGGCCTTTGAAGGGGCCGGAAAACATGAGCTTAGCGTGATTCACAAAATTATTGGGGAAATGGATGTGTATGAGCGACAGGCAGTAAGTCGGCGTATCGTGGAATCATCCGCCGGGACCAAAGCTACCATCGTACTCCTGGGCATCGGTGCATTGCTGCAGCTGGTTCTGCTGGCATGGGTCCACTATCTCATTCGTCATGACCTCACGGAACGGCGACGTGTGGCCGGGGAACTCCAACGGCGAGGAGAGCTCTTGGAGGCTGCAAACAAGGAGTTGGAGGCGTTCAGCTATTCCGTTTCCCACGACCTCCGAGCTCCGCTGCGACACATTGACGGCTATGCCGCACTCTTACGGAAAGCGGTTGAGCAGTCTCTCAACGACAAGGCTGCTCGCTATTTGCAGACGATCTCCGACTCTGCCAAACAGATGGGACAGCTGATCGACGACTTGTTGGTGTTCTCTCGTATGGGTCGGCAAGAAATGCTTGATACCGCTGTCAATCTGGATCAGTTGATCAAGAGCATCCTTTCCGATCTCCGCGTGGACTTGCAAGGACGGGAGATATCATGGACAATCGCTCTACTGCCTGAAGTACAGGGTGATCCGGCCATGCTCCGACAAGTCTTTATGAACTTGATCGCAAACGCTGTGAAGTTCACGAGCACCAGGCCGATGGCGACGATTGAGATTGGTGCGGAGCGTCCCAGCTCTACCGAGATCGTTCTTTTCGTCCGTGACAATGGTGTGGGATTCGACATGCAGTACGCCTCCAAATTGTTTGGAGTATTTCAGAGACTGCACCGAGTCGATGAGTTTGAAGGAACCGGTATTGGGCTCGCCAACGTTCGTCGGATTATTCATCGCCATGGGGGACGGACCTGGGCCGAAGGTGTGCCTGATAAGGGAGCGACGTTCTACGTTCTGCTTCCGACAAGGAGGCATGACTCATGACTGCGGCCAAGCCGATTCTACTTGCCGAGGATAACCCGAGAGACGCCGAACTGGCCTTGGCTGCCATGGAGGCAGAGCATATCTCCGAGAAAGTCGTGCTGTGCCATGACGGCGCTGAAGTGTTGGACTACTTATATTGTCGCGGACAATTCAAGTCACGACTGAAAGGGAATCCAGCTGTTGTATTCCTTGACCTCAAAATGCCAAAAGTGAACGGCCTGGAGGTCTTGCGTACCATCAAGGCGGACGTCAATCTTCGTCCGATTCCTGTTGTGATGCTCACATCGTCGCGAGAAGAACGTGACCTAGCCGAGAGCTATGCCTTGGGGGCCAACGCCTACGTCGTCAAACCTGTGGAGTTTCACAAGTTCTTGTCCGCGGTCAAAGAGCTAGGAACTTTCTGGGGTGTCATTAATGAACCCCCTCCTGAAAATTGCCGTTCCACCCACTGACCTTACCATGACGACTGCGCTGAGAATCCTGCATCTAGAGGCGAACCCACAGGATGGAGATCGCATCGAGGCCCTGTTGTGTGAGGGAGGGCTGTCGTGTGCGCTGCGACGGGTAGAAACTCACCGCGCCTTTACTTCCGCTCTGAACGATGGCCAGGTGGACCTCATCTTGGCTGCGTTCTCCATTCATGGGTTTGATGAGGGAGGTGCTCTAGCGGTGGCTCAGCAGGCAGCTCCTGACGTGCCGTTTATCTTCATCTCGGCAGCAGATGCTGAGACGCGGTGTATCGAGCACATGCATCGTGGTGCGACGGATTGCATTTCCAAAGAAGGATTAGGTCGACTGGTCCCATCGGTGCGCCGTGTCCTGCGTGAGCGAGAAGCACGAGCGGCACGAACGCAAGCAGAGGATGCACTGGGACAAAGCGAGATGCAACTTCGTCAGCTCCAGAAACTCGAGGCCGTCGGCCGTTTGACGGGAGGTCTGGCACATGATTTCAACAACTTACTGATGGTTATCATGGGACAGAGTCAGGTGCTGCTCAGTGAAATGGGTTTGGATCACCCGCTGAGGCATAGGGTGGAAGAAATGCAGAAGGCGGGTGAGCGCGCGAGGGTGCTCATCCGGCAGTTGCTCAGCTTCAGCAGAAAGCAACTTTCCGGATCGAAAGTTCTGAGCTTGAACACCATGCTCAGTAACTGTGAGAGCATGCTTCGGAGGTTGATAGGAGCGGATATTCAACTGATGTTGAGGTTGAGTGTAGACGATCTCCGAATCAAGGCTGATCCTATTTTTGTCGAGCAGATTCTGATGAATCTGGTCGTCAACGCACGAGATGCGATGCCGACCGGCGGGAAGCTGATGATTGAGACTACATCGGTCGATCTCGACTACGCGCCGAAGTATCACGCCAATCCGATCGGACAAGGAGAGTATGTAAAGATATCGGTGTCTGACACAGGCTGCGGAATGTCTCCTGAGGTACAGACGCAGATCTTCAAGCCGTTTTTCACGACCAAGGAAGAAGGAAAAGGAACCGGACTTGGGCTATCGACCGTGTTCGGCATCGTGACCGAGAGTGGCGGAGGGTTGGATGTGATCAGCGAGATAGGAGAGGGGACGCGTTTTGAGGTCTACCTCCCGCGTGCGATTAGCGAGATTGAGGTGCCAGCAGAGGAGAACGTACCGGTGCAGTCGCTCGAGGGCCATGAAACCATTCTCCTTGTTGAGGATGAGGAGGAGGTTCGTGTACTGATCCGAGATGAGCTTCGGAAGTTCGGCTATCGCATCGTCGAAGCAAGAAACGGTATAGAGGCGTGTCTGGTGGCCACGCCGCATATTGGGAAGCTCAACCTATTGCTTACGGATATCGTGATGCCGAGGATGAGTGGGACTGAACTGGCGAGGCATCTTCGCGTGATTAAACCGGAATTGAAGCTGCTCTTCATATCGGGGTATACGGATGATGTTGGTATCGGGGCCGGCGACCCGGCGAGTGCCTTTCTACAGAAGCCGTTTACACCGGAAGCATTGGCAAGTTCCGTACGTGAGTTGTTGGATATGAAGCTGACAACGCGGACAAGGGGCGATCAGCAGCCTGAGGCGAGTGAACAGTCCCAGAGCGTCACTCGCTCCTGAACTATGAGCTGTTGTGACCTGCCTCCTTGCTCCAACTGGATGTCCGTAGGGGCCGTCATGAACAGATCCTGGTGGTGTGAAGGAACCCAGCATGCCGTGCGCATCCTCTTCCTGAGCGTTGTTCTACTGCCAAACTTGTGTCCAGCTCAAGATATTTTGTGGGAGCGCCTATCTGACGGTCTCATGGTGTCGGTGTGGAAGCCAGGCGATGTGTGTCCTACTGTGCCGACCATGCTAGTTGTTGACATGGATCCGGAACGTACAAAGTTCTCCGTTCATCATTACGCCCAAGAAGCGCTTTCAGAGCCGCCCAGGATCGACGAATGGCAGAAACGAACGGGCCATCATGTGCTATTCAATGCCGGGTTGTTCCGGGAAAACTTTGCGTATCTCGGTCTTCTCTATAAGGACGGGCGCCCGTTAGGAAGCCGGCGCCACACCTCATGGCAGGGATTGTTTGTTGCAGAACCGATCGCCTTGGGGTTGAAGAAGGCGCGGATTCTTGATCTGACCGCAGAGCGTTTCGATGAAGAACAACCGGGCTACCGTGAAGCAGCACAGGCGTTAATGCTGTTGGATCTGACCGGCAAGATCCGTGTCCGCGAGGGTGGGAAACATGCCTATCAGACGATTGTCGCGGAGACGAAAGCCGGACACATTCTTCTCTTGAAGAGCCTTGGAGCCGTTCGCTTATACGATATCGCTCAGTGTTTCAAAGATGCGCTTCCCGCTGTGCGTCAAGCGATGGCAATGGATGGTGGGTCGTCCTCAGACGTCAGAATTTTAGGATCATTGTGGGAAAAAGACTTCCTGGTACCAGATCATGCTTCCTGGAAGAGTTTGTTCGGGGGAAGCACGGGCAGTCATATCCCGTTGCCGACCGTGATTGGGGCCAGTCCCAGGTAATGACTACATCTTGGCTAACAACCATTCTGGTAGCAGCGTGCCTAGCCGTTGGAGGCTGTGCCGATGGCGCAAAGATTGTTCAGCAACACGACACAGGCGGAGTTGTCATCTATCCATTCAAAGAGGGACAGGGGCCGATGCTCTCGTCATTCCGCCAGGAGGCCCTCGACCTCATGAAAGGGAAATGCGGTGGTAGTTCTTACAGCATCGTTCGCGAGGGAGAAGCCAAAGGGCGCACTCGAGTCGTGAGTCCCCTTGATGGGGCGCAAGAACTCGTAGAGGAGCGGCGTTGGGGGATTCAGTTTGAGTGCAAATGAAAGTGAGAGGGAAGGCACAATCTACGCGGATGGCACTAGCGATTCTTCATCGTGGTCATGAGATCCTGAATGGTTAAGAGACTGATCAGCTGAATCGTTTCTATTTCTACCCGTGCTCTTCCCGCCTGCTCTTGGCGGTCCACAATCACTAATGCATGATCCACCCTAAGCCCAGCTTCCCGAGCGACCGCCACTGCTTTCAACAAGGACCCACCGCTTGTGAGTACATCATCCACGATCAGTGCTCGATCGCCGGGGCGAATACTACCTTCGATCAATTTCCCTAGCCCATGGTCTTTGGGTTGCTTGCGCACTACAAATGTCCGCCAGAGGCGTTGACGCGAAGCAGCGCAGGCGAAATCTGAAACAGTCATGGCGATTGGGATAGCTCCGAGTTCGAGGCCGCCCAGACAATCGAATTCAATGTCAGTGAGCGCTTCATAGGCCAGCTGGGCGACCAGACGACGCGCTTCTGGGTGCGCCATAAGGGCTCGACAATCGACATAGAAAGGACTGACCTCGCCAGAGGCGAGCTTGAATCCCTTGTCACGATCCCATTTAAACGACTGCGTATCGTGAAACGCTTGCGCCAGTTGCTCCCGAACAGTCCCCATGAATTCTCCCCTGTGCATTAATCAAATGGTGGGGACATTTTACACTGAGTGACCTGAATGGGAACATACCTTTTCACGCCTTTCCGATTGAAACTGCTTCGGAAAACCTCCGGACCTGTTCAGCTAACGTGTTGGCGACTGAGTCGAGATCAAATGGCCAGGCGTAACGCAGATCGACCTCGGGATATTGTGGCCGCAACTGATCGAGGATTTCGGGAATCTCGACTTCCGAATGTGACCCACCTGGCGTGAACATGGTCGTCGTCACGGTAATGTGAGTTGCCCCTTGCTTGATCAATAACTCGACTGATTCCTCCAATGTCGGTGCACAGAACTCATTGTAGGCCACGGCAAAGAGAGTGCCATTGAGTTGCGCTCGAAGTCGTGCTGCGACTTGTTCGAGACCTGCTTGGTAGGGGTCCGTTTCTGCTGTTCTGGGCCACTGCCTGACCTTAGCGTCTAATTCAAGTTCTTCCGCTGAAGGCGGAAGCTTCGCCGCCCGGCGTTGGCCTTCTAATCGTTTCAGTTTTGTGATGAGTTCTGAAGGGCATCCCTTGGGAATGCCACCGTGTCCCACCAAAATGACTCCATGCTGATAAGTCGCCATGAATCCTCCTATGCATAGTTCGGCCCGGAACTCCCTGATTGGAATTCCGGGCCGCATCCTCACGCCGCTACTGCGATCGACTAGTAGACCGACTTCGCCCCCGGGCCGACCTGGCTGGGGAACGGATCCAGAATGGCCTTGGGCGCGTTGTTCCAGATCACATCCGCCAGATTCGACATCCGGCTCACGATCTGCGCCGCAACTCCACCGGCCGCTCCGAACAGCCCGCACCACCCCAACGTCACAAAGCCCCAATGCAACGGCGCCGCAAACAGCTCATCCACAAACCAGAACGCATGGCCCCACTCATTGAGGCCCACGTTCGGGAGAATCATCATCGGCCCCACCACCGCCGCCACCAACGGGAACGACGTGGCTTGGCTGTACAGTGGCAACCGGGTCTGCGCATACAGATAACTCGACACGCCGCACGTGATGTACAACGGGAACGTCCCGTAGAACGCCACAATGTGGCTCGCCGTAAAGCTCGTGTCCCGGATGATCACTTGATGCCACGCGGCATCCTGCTCTAACGTGTAGCTGCCCGCGTAGTACACGCCCCAGATGTAGCAGGCCAACCAGCCCATCCAGTGAAAGTACCGCTTCAGCTCGAGCTTCGGGTCCAGGTTCGCCAGATTCCGATCCCGCGTCACCCAGATCCACCCGATCGACGTGGCAAAGAACACGGCGTTGGCCAGAATGTTAAACCGCCACAGCCCCATCCACACTGATTCGAACTCTGGCGTCATGGAGTCGAGACCGTGCGAGTACCCAAACGTTCGCTGGTACACCACCCAAAACACGCCAATTGCCAACATCCCAAACCAGCCGAGCTTCGCCGACTTTGTGTCGTACCACTGCGAGATATCATACCCTCTATCGCTGGCCATAATGTGTCCCTCCCTCAACTATATAAATCTCAGAGACTGCGCTCTCCTACTATTTCACTACAGTGATTTCTAGAGAAAAACGCCTTCTCCTTCCTCTCACGCATATATAATTTATACTCATCAAGATACTCTTTTCAACTCAATTACCCCCACCACTCTCATGCGAGACTAACTCTAGTATGCTCATCTTTCCATTTTTCATTATATCCTATTGATACTATTGGCATAATACAGATTATTCATCTGGCAATATTAATGGTTAGCACGTAAGACCTACATCTAAAATTGCTACCGATTTAGCATTCTTGGTAAAGGATAGAGGTGAGAATTCATTACTGGTGATTAAAACCCCATCTCCTGGTTGATCCATTTTCATGGATATCCTCAAGCTCGATGAGCTCAACATTGATACACCCTCATCCATAGAGTAGGATGAACGCGTTTTCTCATTTTTCAAATAGTTGACGATTTGGAGTGACGCAGTGCTAGCTAATAATAAGTGGGTGCGCCAATTGCTGTTCCTGGTCCTCATTGGGGGAGCTTGCCTAGTGGGTTCCCAATTCATAATGCGCCCGGCTGTCCAAAAGGACGCGCTCATCGCCGATATCATCAAGAACTGGCAAGAGGCACATCCGGCGGCTGAACGTTTCGTGATCTTGCCGGACTTCAACAACAATGCGGTTCTCGATAAGGATACAAACCTCATCTGGGAGCTCTCCCCAATGCCAACGTCCGTGACATGGAACGAAGCCCGCACTACATGTGTACCCCGAGTGACCGGTGGTCAAAAAGGCTGGCGCCTACCGGCACCCTCCGAAATGCGTAGCCTCGTGGGGCCGGCAGTGGACTCTCCGATACCTAATATCCCCCCAGGGCATCCATTCTTGAACATCCAGCCAACATCCTATTGGACAGTAGTCCCCGAAGAGAATCAGCCTTCCTATGCGCGATATGTAGATGCATTCCTCGGTAACGTTCTGAGTTTCATCAAGATCTACACCTATCCAGTCTGGTGCGTGCGTGGACCGATCAAATCCGATGACCATTGAGCTGAGCAGTCACGTTGCGGTAGAACTCCAACAAGTCTTGCTCACAGCGTAGCTCATTCACCTCACCCACTTCCCCAGTGCCACACATTTTCCAAAACCCTCTCCCAGTGTGACTCCATTGAAAACAACGATCCGCATCGCAGGGATATGAATTGACGTTACTGATACACGCGCTGGCGCATCGAAAGAAGAATCATCAGGCGGCTGTGTAGTGCAGGGAGATCATCGAGCAGTTCAACTTTGGTCTCACGAAGAAGGTCTCCGAACGCGCGAGCACCCTGCCCACCGACGGCCAGAGGCCATCGCGTAGCCAGTTGTTCAAACCCCTTCAGTTGTTGGAGCATAGCCTCCTCAGACTTCGCTTCAGTGAGAGAGAGAAGCACGAGATCGGGACTGATCTTGTCGCAGAAAGTCATGAGGTCTGACATGGGCAAGTTAGGGCCTAAGTAATAGACTTGGCAACCTCTCGTCGCTGCGATATACGCCACGGCTTGGGCGCCGATTTCATGCGTTTCACCTTCTGGACAAGCGATCAATACACGCGGACCGAATTCATTCACCGGAAGCTGGCTCATCACAGAAAACAACTTCTGCTGGATGAGCTTCGTCACGTAATGTTCGATGGCTGTACCAAGACGGCCTTCGTGCCACTCTTCCCCAATTCGTCGTTGTAGTGGGAGTAAAATCCGCTGGACAGCTTCTTCGAACGGAATGACGGCCACTGCACCGTTGAGCTTCCGCTCGAACCCCGCCTTATCGATCGGGGCAAGCAATCCCATCAAATCATCCAATAGATGTTCATGTGGCTTCTGTTCCTCTGCGACGAACGGAGTTGCGAGACGCATACGTGCGATCACTGCAACACGTCCCTCTGTGGCGAGACCACCGATTGTTGCGCCTTGTTCCATCTGGGCCTTCACAAAGCGAAGAAGTGCCACATCCTCATCACTGTACTCGCGATAGCGATTCGAACTTCTCGAAGGTGTGACAAGCCCATACCGCCTCTCCCACACACGAATGACGTCCTTCGACAGTCCAGTTAATTTCGCAACTCTATGAATTCTATGTTTATTCATAAACATTCTTTAATTATATTAAAATGTCCAATGTTTGTCAAAATTACTTCACGAACACTATTGACACATTGGACATGTTCAATTATACATTAGACATACAAGATACAAACATTGAACATTCGTCAGGAGGATCATCATGAAAGGGAGGTTCAGGCAATACTTGAGTGTGTCGGGTGGGGCCCTGCTTCTTGGTGTCGTTCTTATGGTCGGAGCAATCGCCGTGGTCTTCGGCGGCGAGCATGCCCTCTCGAGGACTGAGTTCTGCGTGAGCTGCCATTCCCAGACATATCCCTATGAGGAGCTGAAAAAGTCCTCACACTATGGCGCGCTAGGGGCCGATCCAGGCTGTAAGGATTGCCACGTCCCCCAGGGCTTAGGGAACTTCCATCTGGCTTTATGGACACACACCTATGACGGGATCCGGGCGGTGCTCGCAGAGATCAAATATGACTACTCAACGATCGAGAAATTTAACGAGCGCCGGCCAATCATGGCCCACTACGCTCGCATGTCTCTAAAAAACTGGGACAGCGTCACTTGCCGGGAGTGCCACAAGAATACTAAGCCACCTGGCGCATCAGCGAAGGCCGCACACAAGAAGATGGAAACCGAGGGCGCCACCTGCATTGACTGCCATCAGAATCTGGTCCACAAGAAAGTCCCGGAGAGCGATCTCAATGCAAGTTTGGCGCAGGGCATCATGGTCTTGAAGGAAGTAAAAAAAGAAACAGAAGACAAGGATGAGAAGGACTAGTCTATCCCTCGTGACCCGTCCTAATCCAAAGTCAACATGGCGTTGTCATCCAATTGATAGTAAAACACTACCAGATGTCCAATAAGTTGAGGTAGCAATAGGAGGTCGCGCATGAGTGGGAGGATGATAGCGCAATGCATCATGGTCTTGGTATCGAGCCTGACTCTCTCAGGAGGGATCGCCGGTTCGGCAGAACTCATGCCGTTGGATCCAGTGCCAGCCGCTTATGCCAACAACAAAATGCCAGCCGGTTGGTGGACGGATCCAAAAATCATTGAGGAGGGAAAAAAGATCTATGTCGGTGAAGCCGACCCGCTTGTCTCCTGTACTGGTTGCCATGGCGAGGACGGTGAACCAGTAAGAAGTGGGGAGGGGGTTCGTAGCCTGAAACATACTAAACGCTTCTCAGACAGCTATTGGTTCTGGCGGGTGGCGGAAGGGATTCCAAAGACGCCAATGATGCCATACAAATCGCTCCTCTCAGAAGACCAGATCTGGCAAGTTGTCGCATTCATGCATACCTTCTCGCATGGAGGAAAACCTGTCGAACACAAAGATTATACGGGGTACAAGCGACCGGAGAAGATCAAGCCCAAGAATGTGGGGCCGATGGTCCTCGTGCCCGCCGGGGAATTTACGATGGGGAACAATGAAGGTGGTGACGATGAAAAGCCCGAGCACAAGGTCTTTCTCAATGCTTATTATATCGATGTCTATGAAGTAACGGTCGGGCAATATGCGAAGTTTCTTGACTTTACCAGTATATTCCCACCGCCGAAGTGGACGACTATGAACGAGCCGCCTCATCAGAACCGACCGGTTGTCAATGTCGATTGGGCGGATGCGAACAACTATTGCAAGTGGGCCGGCAAGCGCCTGCCGACCGAAGCCGAATGGGAGAAGGCGGCACGGGGAACAGATGGGCGCATCTATCCCTGGGGTAACGATCCACCCGATCCACTCCGCGCCAATTATGGGAAAGAGAAGGAGAAGTGGAACAAACATGATGCGCTGGCGCCGGTGGGGCAATTGAAAGCCGGCAAGAGCCCCTATGGGATCTATGATCTGGCGGGAAATGTCTGGGAATGGGTGAACGACTGGTATGACCAAGACTATTATGCGACCAGCCCATCGCAAAACCCGCCAGGACCAAAAAGCGGCAAATACAAGGTGATGCGGGGCGGCTCGTGGGACTTTGCTCCCGAGAGCCTGCGATCAGCTCGCCGGGACTTTAACATACCGTCGACCACCGACTACGACTCGCCGGCGTATCGGAACTTCAACAGTGGGTTCCGCTGTGCGAAGAGTCCGTAGGGGAACAAGGAGGCCTACCAATGACACGATCTAACACCCAAATCGCTCTAACGCTGACCGGAGTTCTCGCCACGCTCCTCACCACTGGCATGCCACTCCAGTCGGCATTCGGTGAAGGTGGTGCGCGACGTGATGTCGTACGGCAAGAACAGCAAAACGTCAAAGATGCCATCAACCACGCGGCGGAAGCAGTGGAACACGGCCAACAAGGTCATGCCGAGAAGCTTGTGACCCATGCCGAAGCCTCGCTGCAGCATGTAGTTAGAGGAGGGGAAAACCCGCATTTGGCAGAAGCGATGACCAATCTGAAAGCAGCGATTGAGCATGGTAAAGCTGGTCATGCTGACGTGGCTACGAAACATGCCGAAACTGCCGTCACCCACCTCTCTCAAGTCAAGTAACGGATGAACACCTCTCACGAAAGATGGCTTGTACGAGTGGGCAGGGGAAGATGACTCTGCCCGCTCACTCACTGTGCGGACGTGAAAGAGCAGATTTGCATGCACTTTCCGCACAGGTATGCGAGCGACCGGTGAGCCTCAAGCGGTTCCGTGCAAACCAGGCATAGGCCCTCACGACAAGTGGCTCGACTAAAGAAAGACGACTGAGTCTCGCCAAGAATCCCAGGCCAACTGCCTCCCACATAGCTCGAAATACCTCGACGCCGGTGATCACAGTCCCGTTGACCCAACGAGCATGAATGATTCTCCCAAGTTCAGCGGGAGAGATATTTATAGATGTTGGGTCATAGTCCGGCCGTGAGAAGTCGCAAAATACCAGTAGCCGTCGCTTATCCAACCGTCTCATGAGGGCGATTTCTCGATCGCAAATCGGACAGGCTCCATCAAAGAATACGGTGAGCGGGTAGGATGCCATATGATCGACCTCTCCTCGTAATCCGCGAGATATGGTTTGCCTCATGAATCGATCCAACCTGTGATCCAACTCAGCAAAGTTCTCCAGCACCCGAGCACATATTCTTCATACGGTAGTTGATCAATAACTCACGCCTGGCGAGCACGCCATCTTTCTCTCCGCAGTTTCGGTATCCATTCACTCCCCTAGTCAGTTTCATAAGACCAACTCGACGTCCACAGGCTTGAATGACATATCTGGATAGGCCCACGAGCTTCGTAACTATATATTTTATTTAAATATTTCATTTTATAAATCTATTCTATTTTTATGTCCATTGTTTGTCAACTCTTTTTAATGATAACACTTGACACCTTGGACATTATGCTTTATACATTAGACATACTTTTGACATACACTGAGCCTCATTCAATGGAGGTCGCCATGGCAAGCGCGAAACAAAGAACGAGAGTCGGTGAACTTGGAAGTAAATCAGACTTCTCTCCAACACTGCGTCCATCAAGCTGCTGCAGATGTGGCGGTCTTATGGTGAAGGAAATCTCTATGGACCTGTGGAATAGCATGAGCGAATTAGAATGCGTCACAAGACGATGCGTGCAGTGCGGTGACATCATCGATGCCGTCATTTTACGTAATCGTTGCGTTCATCAAGAGCCAACGACCATCCAACATCCAAGACAATCTTTAGGGCGCGCGGGCTCAATCGAGAGATGATCACTATGGAACGGTCTCTGTTAGGACACTATGCGACGATACATTTTGAATTGACTCATTCCCCTACTCCGACAAATCAGAATCGTCCTGTTGTTCCAAGCAGACTTTCGGCTGGGCACCCACGCATGGAGTATTAATTTTACCGTTTAAACCACAGGGAGGGCGTGATGAAGAACAACATGTATGTACGAAATAGGTTACTGGTTGCTCTAGTTATGGGGGCCATCGTGATAGCGGTGATGAGCTTCGATGGGCGATCCGTTGTCCAGGCTATGGATAAGGGTGAGATGCACATCGATATTACAATCACGGACCTGGGGTACAGCGTAAAAGGCCACACAATGCCCGATCAATTGACATCAATCACGTTCCGCAACAATGGCACCATCCCCCATGGGATCACTTCCCCGGCGTTCACGAAGGGAGTCATCAAGAAGGAGGGCGATGGTGTGGAGGTGAGAGACTCACAGGGCAAAGGATACAAGGCCTATCATCTTGAACCTGGGAAGGTCATGACTATGCACTTCTCTAAAGTATCTACTCCGGAAGGGGAAACGACGCAGGTACCCTTCTGGTGTGATGTTCACACCCACATGAAGGGGGAATTTTTGGTTGTGGAGACGAGGGGTGAGCTCGGCGGTGGCTGAGGACCGTTCAGCTGCCACGGCCAAAGTCTTCTCGACAGTTCGTGCAACGGTTGATCACCCGGACCATAGGAGAAGAAGCCGAGGCGTACTTCATACTGAAATTGGCCGGAGAAATAGTCCAACATTTGAATTAGTTGGGAAAATCAGAATTGCATTTTTGCTGTACCAGGGCGGTCCTGGTGTTCCAAACCAAGGAGGTCTCTTATGCGGAGTGTAATGGCGTTTTCGGTGGGATTGGGGGTGACGGTGATGGTAGGAGCCGTCTCAGTCGCCACAGCGGGGGACATGGTGCTCATCCCAAAGGGAGAATTTACCATGGGTAGTAGCGAGCATTCGGATGAGGCCCAGCACCAGGTTGTGCTTGATGCCTATCTGATCGACAAGTTCGAAGCCTCGAATGCACGCTACAAGGAGTTTATGAAGGCAACCAGTCACCCGGCACCGGCCTATTGGGACGACCCAAGGCTCAGTAAGCCTACCCATCCAGTTGTCGGTGTGAGCTGGACTGATGCCAATGCGTTCTGCAAGTGGGATGGCAAACGGCTTCCGACGGAAGCGGAGTGGGAGCGAGCGGCTAAGGGTCCACAGGGCGACAACCACTACCCATGGGGACACATGCTGGATCCCAAGAAGGCCAACTATGGGCAGAACGTGGGCCGCACCGCGCCAGTCGATTCCTACCCAGATGGAGTAAGCGGGTTTGGCGTCTACAACATGGCCGGCAACGTCTTCGAATGGGTCGAGGATTGGTATGACCTCAACTACTACAAGACCAGTCCAGCAATGAATCCCCGCGGCGCCGAAAAGGGGTACAACTTCGCCAATCAAGGACCGGTGAAAGTGCTCCGTGGTGGGTCCTGGCTTGCGCCGGAAACCTCTCTCCATACGAGTCACCGATTCTGGAATCAGCCTGATAATAATTCATACGGAGTCGGTCTTGGATTTCGTTGCGCAAAGTCTGTACAGACGGTTTCGGACGAAGCCGTACAAACAGGACGTGACGCCTTTATTCAGGCGCTAGTCGCCATGGGTGCCGAAAAGAATGCGGATGCCATGGCTGCCATTGAGAAAGCATTGGCCTCGGATCCGGGAAACCAGGAGTACCTAGCAACCCGTGAACTGATCCAGAAGGGTATGAAGAAGAAGTAGTCGAAGCCTGGGAGGGGGGTTATCGCCCCCTCCCCTGGTCCAAGTCGTGATGAGAGGTCTGAAGTGAATAAGTCTGACACCACTGGTCCAAGTACATCGACGGCGAACCCAGCAGCAACCCCAGGCACCTCCCTCATGCTTCTCACTGGCGCGAGCGGGTACATTGGCGGCCGTCTTCTGCCGTCGTTAGAAAATCAGGGCTACCGCCTGCGCTGCCTGGCCAGGCGCCCAGAGATTCTTAAGCCGAAGGTCAGTCCATCAACGGAAGTTGTGGCGGGTGACGTCCTTGATCGAGCAAGTCTCGACAACGCGTTCTGCGGGGTCGACGTGGCCTACTACATGGTCCATTCCATGAGTTCGACTGGCTCGTTTGAGGAGACGGACCGGCAGGCGGCGCGGAACTTTAGTGAAGCGGCCAAGGCAGCTGGTGTGAAGGGACTCATCTATGTGGGAGGCTTGGGCAGCGACGAAGAAGAACTCTCGGCACACTTGCGCAGTCGGCACGAGGTCGGTGACATCTTGAGGCAGTCGGGCCTACCGGTCTGTGAGTTTCGGGCATCCGCCGTGATTGGCTCCGGCAGTGCCTCGTTTGAGCTGGTTCGAGCGCTGGTCGAACGATTGCCGATCATGCTCACACCGAGATGGGTCAAAGGGAAGGCGCAGCCGATCGGAATCGACGACTTGTTGGACTATCTGATTGAAGCGCTTCAGATTCCTCTCTCCCAATACCGTATCTATGAAGTCGGCGGGGCAGACAAAGTCTCCTACGCGGATATGATGCGGGCATACGGGCGGCAACGCGGGCTTAAGCCGCTCATCATCCCAGTGCCGGTCCTCACCCCCTGGCTGTCTGCTCTGTGGTTGGGGTTGATCACACCGCTCTACGCTCGCATCGGTCGAGCGATTATTGAGAGCATCGTCCATGTCACGGTGGTACGGGACAATGCTGCGCTGACAACCTTCTCTGTACGTCCGATGGGAATCGATGAAGCGATGCACCGAGCCCTTGTCCGTGAGGAGCGACATTTCTCCGAAACGCGCTGGTCCGATGCGCTCTCTTCATCCGGCAGGCTGCCGTCGTGGGGAGGCGTCCGGTTCGGCACGCGCATCGTCGATTCACGAACGTTGACCGTCGAAGCGCCACCAGAAGCCGTCTTCAGGTCCATTGAGAGAATCGGAGGTAACCATGGTTGGTACGCCTGCAACTGGCTGTGGCGGGTGCGCGGCTTCATCGACCTCATTCAAGGGGGTGTCGGCATGGGACGGGGACGGCCCTCTTCCACGACCCTCCGCGTCGGCGACACGGTCGACTCATTTCGCGTCGAAGCGATCGAGCCGAATCAGCGCCTGCGGCTTAAGTCCGAGATGAATTTGCCTGGGCGGGCATGGCTGGAGTTTGAGGTGACGGAGGCCGGCTCTTCAACACAGATACGGCAGACGGCGATCTTTGATCCGGTGGGACTGAAAGGCCAGCTATACTGGTATTCCCTCTACGTGCCGCATGAGTTTGTGTTCAATGGGATGTTACGGGGAATCGCGCAAGCCGCGTTGCGAGAAATGAGGGACCTCGATACGTCGAAAATGCCAAATGGGCAGACGGCAACGCAGCACCACCGCTGAACCGGGCACACCGAAAGAGGCGGGACTGCTTGTATGGACAAACCAATTTGTGATGGAGGTCTGCGATGCATACAGCAAGAATCATTGTGATCGCGGCGCTGGCAACCGCATTCATAACAGTGAACCCGGCAGCCCGTGCGGAAGATCCCTTGCTACCAAAGGACATGGTGTATATCGGGCAGGGAGGATCGGTGATGGGGCTCGACCGGGAGGAGCCCGTAAACACGAGCAAGAAGCCCACGCTTTACGAACAGCGGATGAAGACACCTTGGTCTGCAGAAGCACTGAACGACGAAAGTCCGGCTCATATGGTGTTCTTGGATCCATACTTCATTGATAAGTACGAAGTATCGAACAAAGACTATGGTGAATTCATCAAGGCAAAAAGTCACCCAGCTCCGGCCTACTGGGACGATCCCCGTTTAAATAAGTCTCAACTGCCCGTCGTCGGGGTGAATTGGGAGGACGCCAGAGCCTTCTGCGACTATCGAGGCAAACGGCTGCCGACTGAAGCAGAGTGGGAAAAGGCCGCTCGAGGTCCAGATGGTAATCTCTATCCCTGGGGCAACGCTTTTGATCCAACGAAAGTCAATTATGGGAAAAAGCACGATGCCACCATGCCCGTTGACTCATACCCAGAAGGAGCCAGCTATTACGGCCTACACCACATGTCCGGCAATGTCTTCGAGTGGGTCTCAGACTGGTATGACCCGCGCTACTATGGACGGCTTGAAACGAGCCTGAATCCAAGCGGCCCGGCTCGACCCTTATGGATGGGAGGAACCGGGACGTACGTGGATCGTCTGACCGTCGGCGAGAAGCGCGTTATTCGCGGTGGGTCTTGGATCGCACCGGAGGGCACAGCGAGGGCGACCCACCGGTTCTGGAATCATCCACTCAATAACAGCTACGGCGTGGGTCTGGGATTCCGCTGCGCGAAGGCTGCCCCACCAGAAATCGACCAGCGAATCAAAGACGCCGCCATCTTGACCTACGTCGAAATGGGACGAGAGCGCTTTGCGGAAGCTCAGCAGACCCTTGCTCCAGCACTGGCCCTTGACCCAAAGAATAGGGAGCTCCTGGATCTTCGACAATTGATCGAACAATCGATGAAGCGACCGTGAAGGAAGATTTCACGCGACTTGTACATGATTTGATCGTGACGGAGGCGAACCAATGATACTCAAGAAGATTCTTTATCGAGGGATTGTCCTCATCGCCCTACTCGGAGCCTCATCCCTCCACGCTGGGCCCATCGATTCACCCGGACACGCGCATCAGGATAAGGCCCAGCTGGTCCATAAGGCTAATCATGAAGTGGACCAGGCATGGGAGGTCTACCATCGGGCAGCATTGGGGGGAACAGTCGCCTCGCCTGCCCTTCAGGCGGAAATCGAGCAGCACCTGCACGAAGCCAGAACCCTCGTGACCCAGGCACAAGAAGCAGCTGACCGAGGAGACAAGCGTCAGGTTGAAGCGCTCATCAAGCAAGTAAGACTCCATACCACCCAAGCCATCAAGGGTAGCAAGGAGCAGAAGAAATGATCACTGGTCTGTGGCAGAGATCAACTCAGCTCAAGAGAATGATGATGGCGGTTGTCACAGCTCTGGCGCTGATGCAATTGCTCAGCCTGGAAGCATTCGCTGGAGCGAAAGAGCTTGACCCGGTGCCGATGGTCACGATTCCGGCCGGGGACTTTCTGATGGGCAATCCAGAAGGAAAAGGCCGTGATGATGAGCGACCTCAGCGATCCGTCTACCTCGACGAGTTTGCGATCGATCAAGTCGAAGTGACGAATGAACGGTATATGGCCTTTGTGAAATCCGTTGGCCATCGCACACCACCCAATCCCTATGGCACCGGGCCTCTCCAATCCATTAAAGGCATTGAGCAACTACCGGTGGTCCAGACAACTTGGTACGACGCGAAGGCCTATTGTAGTTGGGCGAAGAAACGGCTGCCGACGGAAGCAGAATGGGAAAAGGCTGCTCGCGGGACTGACGGCCGCCTCTACCCCTGGGGGAATGAACCACCCACGGCGAAGCGAGCAAACATTGATCGAGAGTGGGAGGATGAGCGTACCCTGCATGCGGTCGGATCGCTTCCCGATGGAGATTCACCCTACGGAGTGAAGGATATGGCCGGAAACGTCAGGGAGTGGGTCTCCGACTGGTACGACGCGGACTACTATCAACATGCGCCCAATCGGAATCCGCAAGGTCCGGACAAAAAGGGAGTGGTTCGGTCGATTCGTGGTGGGTCCTGGCATAGTCCAGCGTCCGATATCACCACATCGGCGCGCGGTCGTGGCGGGTTCGCCTTGCAGACCCATGGTACAGGCTTTCGATGTGTCCGTGGTGTCGAGGAAGCGATCCAGAAGAAGTAACCGGTTGTAGTGAACGTGCGAGATAAGACGATGGCAACGACAAGAGTTCGGAGGCTGGCTTATTGGTTTTGTAGAGGTGACGCCGAAACTCCGCACGGCGTCGCCCGCTAAGGCAGACAGGTCTCCTCTTCATGAGGAGCCTGTCTCCTTGGCGAACAGTATAATCAACATACGGGCAGGTAGTTCCAGACTCGGATGAGAAGGAGGAACGATATGGATATGAGCTTCGTATTTTTAGCTGCGATGGGATTCCTGACTTCTGTGGGGGTGGCCGGACTCTTCCAGACTGTTACCGCTGTTGTTAGGCGGCGGACCAACGGAAAACCGACCCGAAGGTAAGACACTATCGGCTTGCCAGGCGTATCAGTCGGCCTGTCGATAGCTCTTTCAGGAGTTATGTCTATGAACATCGTCGTAGCTGGAGGAACAGGGTTCATTGGTCAAGCGCTGTGCGCAACGCTCTTATACGGTGGCCACAGAGTCAGTCTCCTGACAAGACATGCAGGACAGGTTCTGCACCGACCTGACGCACGTGTGAACGTGGCGGAATGGAATGCGCGTGACATGGGCCCCTGGGAGGAGCTCCTTGAAGGAGCCGATGCCGTCGTTAATCTAGCCGGGGCACCGATAGCCGACGGACGCTGGACCGATGAGCGCAAGCGACTCCTTACCGAAAGCCGAGTCCTCACTACCCGCTTACTAGTCAGAGCGCTGTCCCGCCGGTCATCGAAACCCCCGGTGTTTATCAGTGCCTCTGGCATCGGCTATTACGGCGCCAGCGATGACCGCCAATTGGATGAAGGCGCGGCTCGTGGCACCGGATTTCTCGCTGACCTTTGTCTTGCCTGGGAGGCGGAAGCGATGAGCGCCGCAGAATTTGGGACCCGCGTGGTCCTCTTGCGAACCGGCATGGTCCTCGAGGCAGACGGTGGTGCGTTGGGCAAAATGTTATTGCCGTTCAGGCTGTTTGCAGGCGGCCCGATTATGCCGGGAACCCAGTGGGTCTCATGGATTCATCGGAGTGACCACATCGGTCTGATCCAATGGGCCCTCACCACGACCGCAGTTTGCGGTCCGATCAATGCCGTAGCCCCAGAGCCTGTGAGGATGAACACGTTCTGTGACGTTCTCGGTCAAGCGATGCACCGACCGTCGTGGCTTCCCGTTCCAGGCATTGCATTGAATATGCTGCTGGGAGAGTTGGGGACATTGATGACAACCGGCCAACGAGTGATTCCGAAGAAAGCGATGGCAAGAGGCTATGTGTTTCGTTACCCGACGCTCGAATCCGCTTTGCGAGCCGTGCTCAAGAAACCGATCGCCGCAGAGCCTATGACATGATCGACATCCGAGAATCATCGCGCAGTCGCGGCACTGTTTTTACATGGATGTGTACGTGTTCGGTGATCAATGGGCATTTAACAGGAGGTGCGCTATGAGAATCTCCGGCTTCCATATGATGGCAGGGTTGTTGATGGGCCTTCTCGTTGTGGGATCGGCTGTAGCCGACCAACCCGCAAACCAAGCTCCGTATGGGCATGGAGACGATACCAAGCTGCCCAAGGGTGTGATTGGTCTCTCTCTACAGATCGGGGCCGAGCGGATTGGTGATCCGTCCATCCTGTATGTCGGCATGGTCCATCCGGAGGGACCAGCCCACAAGGCGGGACTCGGACATGGCGATGAGGTCGTGAGTGTTGATGGAACACCCGTGAACGGAAAACGTTATGAGGAAGTGGTCGGTATGATTCGAGGAGAAGCAGGAACCGCCGTGAAGGTTGGAGTCAAGGGTGAAAACGGCCTCCGTGAGCTGTCTATCACACGAGTGGCAGGTGACAAGCTTTCAAGAGGACCATCGGGATCACATGGAAACCCAGCGCCTTAGAAATTCATAAAAGGGAGCAACCTGTGCGAGGAATGGTTTGGTTCAGGCGCGATCTTCGAATGCACGACCAGCCGGCTCTGACCGCGGCCTGTGCGGAATGCGACGAGATCATTCCGCTGTTTATATTTGATGAGCCGTTGCTGCAATCGCATGAGTTTGGATCAGCCTGTGTGAACTTCATGCTGGGATGCCTCGAAGATCTGAACGCTGCGTTGAGTGGATTGGGAACGCCGCTCCAATGGAGGCGGGGTGACCCAGTCGAACAGGTCGTACAAGCAGCACGTGAATGGAAAACTGACGTGGTCTATTGGAATCGCGACTACGAGCCGGGAGCCATCGAGCGGGACCGGCTGGTGCAACAGCGTTTGGCAAAGCTCGGGGTGGCGGTGCGGACGTTCAAAGACCATGTGGTGTTTGAAGCATCCGAGGTGCGGGGCGCGACGGGTGAGCCATTGCAACGGTACAGCGCCTATCGCTCACGCTGGTGGGCTAAATGGCATGCCACAACCCCAGTAGTTCAACCAATCCCAACCACCCTTGCAAAAATAAAAGCCGCACCGCTGCCACTCTCTCGTCCTCTTCCCACCGCCGGTGAGCTGGGGTACGAGCCTATCGTCTTGGCGTTTGAGCCTGGCGAGCAGAACGCCCTGAAGCGATTGCGCTGGTTCATGAAAGGACCGCTTCATTCCTATGCGCAAGGTAGAAACCTGCCGGCAATCGATGGCAGTTCAACACTTTCCCCGCACTTCCGGTTCGGAACACTGTCGCCGCGCATGGCCATTCACGCTGCGTTGAATGCACTGACTAAAGGTAGGCCAGTGTCCCGGGTTGATGTCCTGACCTGGGTTGATGAGTTGATCTGGCGTGAGTTCTTCCAGCAAGTTCTCACATCCTTTCCACATGTCGCGAAGGGCCCGTTCAGAACAGTCATCGTCCCACCAGCTCGACCAGCTGGGAATAAACGAGATCGGCTGTTTCAAACGTGGTGTGAGGGAAAGACCGGCTATCCCATTGTGGATGCAGGCATGAGGCAACTCAACCAGACAGGATGGATGCATAACCGTGTTCGAATGATCGTCGCGTCATTCCTAATCAAAGATCTGCGGATCGACTGGCAGAGCGGCGAACGGTATTTCATGCAACATCTGATTGATGCTGACGTGGCGGCAAACAACGGCAATTGGCAGTGGTGTGCCTCAACTGGCACCGATAGTATGCCCGGCTATCGAATCTTTAACCCTGCGCTCCAGAGCAAGAAGTTCGACCCCGACGGAACCTACATTCGCCGGTATGTTCCTGAACTGGCCCGTGTACCGGCGAAGAGGATTCATGAGCTGCATCTCATGACCGCAGATGAGCAAGAACGCGCTGGATGCCGAATCGGGACCACTTATCCTTCCCCGATTGTGGACCATCACCTCGCCCGTCAGGAATATCTCAACCTCGGGAAGCAGGAGGCAACGAGATGACGACCTCCCCGCTTCGTCTTGGAATCAGTCGGTGTCTTCTCGGAGATGAGGTTCGCTTCGACGGAGGACATAAGCAGGACCATTTCCTAACCGATGTCTTGGGCCGCTACGTCGAATGGGTACCGGTCTGCCCTGAGGTGGAAGCGGGATTGGGCACCCCGCGTGAAGCCATGCGTCTGATGGGCAATCCGCATCATCCCCGGCTCATGACAATTAAGAGCAAGCACGATCACACCCAGGCAATGGAGACGATGATCGCCACGCGTCTTGATTCGTTCCAAAAACAGGACCTCTCAGGGTTTGTCTTCAAGAGAGGTTCACCCAGTTGCGGAGTCGAACGGGTGCGTGTGTACACCGTACAGGGCATGCCGAGCCATAACGGGGTCGGGATCTTTGCGAAAGCCTTCACAGAGGAGTTTCCGTTGATTCCCGTCGAGGAGGAAGGGCGGCTCTGTGATCCTGCGCTCAGAGAGAACTTCATCGAACGAGTGTTCTGCTACCGACGCTTTCAGGATCTGGTCCAGAACGGAGTCACAAAACAGGCTTTGATACGCTTCCACACGATTCACAAATACCTGCTCTTAGCCCATAGCCAGCAACACTACGAAACGATGGGGCGGCTGGTCGGCCAAACGAAACGGTATCAACTCAAAGAATTGACGTTGAAGTACGGTGAGCACTTCATGAGAGCCCTGACCATGAAGGCGACGGTGCGCAAGCATGTCAATGTGCTGCAGCATATTGTGGGCTACTTCAAGAGTCGATTGAGCACTCATGAAAAGGCCGAGCTGTTGGGCGTGATCGCAGACTACCATAAGGGGCTTACGCCGTTGATCGTCCCTCTCACGCTGGTCAAACATTACGTCCAGATCTTCGACGTCGGGTACATTCGCGATCAGGTCTATCTTAACCCGCATCCGAAAGAGCTCATGTTGCGGAATCATGCGTAGAAGGGAATCGCAATGCCACATGTTGTTGTAGAAGAAGCCGGAGCTTTGGAGGGCCTCTATCATGCATTCACGCCGATAGTTCACCGATCCGGTAACGAAATACTCAAAATTCAGGAATTCTATTTGTCCCGGAGCGGAAAAGACGCCCTGCTGGAGTCCGTGGCGATCGAGAAGGGTACTGCGTGCACGTTCTTTGTCCAACTCAAGTCACATGAGAAAGCCATCACCGTCCGTCTGTTGCCGGCCACAGACCCTGAGAAAACTCCCTCGGTCAAGAAGCTCATGGCTCTCGTCGCGGGATTCATTCGGAAAGTGTATCCAGGGAGTCGCTATGGAAAGACCAACTTACAAGAATACCTCGAAGCGACGGTGAGTTCTGAGTCAGCGGATACAGACGCGAGTCTTAATAAGAGGAGTAAATGACGGCAGGCACACGAGGAGTGATTCTGGTCGGTCACGGCGGCACTCCCAAGGGGTGTCCGCAGGAATTAGTCTCGAAACTGAAACGGCTGGAAGCGCAGCGGCGTGCCGCGAAGCTTCGCCCTTCGGCGGAAGAGCTTGAGCTCGACTCAGTCGCCAACACTTTGGCCGAGCAGGTGAAGCGTTTTTCATGACGATGCTTGAGACGGCGTCAGATCAGACGCCTCTACCTGGAGACAGGGCTAATGCAGAATCTCACTCATCTTGCATTGAATTTGGCGGAACAGGGGCTGGTTCCAGACTTGGCCGTTCGATATGGCATTCGACAGTTGCTCAAGCAGCGCCTCCGGGAGATCCGTTCAGTCGACGCTCCAACGGCAGCCCGGCAGGAAGTGCGATTTATCGACCAGATGCGCTGTGCGCCCATCGCAGTGGTACCGGAGAAAGCCAATGATCAGCACTATGAAGTCCCGGTTGAGTTCTTCCGGCAGGTCCTCGGTCCCCACCTCAAATACAGCAGCGCCTTCTGGCCCGCCAACGCGACGACCCCAGGCCAAGCAGAAGCCGCCGGTTTGCGTGAGTCCTGTCTGCATGCGGGCCTGATAGACGGACAGACGATTTTGGAGCTCGGATGCGGCTGGGGTTCCCTCACGTTGTGGATGGCTGAGCACTACCCCGATAGCCGTATCACGGCGGTCTCCAATTCCCACTCACAGCGGGCGTACATCGAGGCCCAAGCCAGAGCACGCGGCCTACAGAACCAGATTCGGGTGATGACCTTCGACATGAATACGTTCGAGGTCGACCCAGGGCAATTCGATCGGGTGGTGTCGGTGGAAATGTTCGAACACATGCGTAACTGGCCTGATCTCTTTGCGCGCGTCCGCCGATGGCTGAAACCAGGCGGCCAGTTCTTCATGCACGTGTTCGTGCATCGTGCTACTTCGTACCTGTTCGAAGACCGGGGGCCCGCCGACTGGATGAGTCGTGAATTTTTCACAGGCGGGATGATGCCCAGCGATAGCCTCCCGCTGGCCTGTCAGGACCATCTTGCCTGCGTGGACCGCTGGCGATGGGACGGCACGCACTATGAGAAGACGGCCAACGCCTGGTTGGCCAATATGGATGCTGCCCGCGAGACCCTGTGGCCTGTGATCGAGCGTGTCTACGGTAAGACACAAGCGCGAGCCTGGTGGGGGCGGTGGCGTCTCTTCTTCATGGCCTGTGCCGAGCTCTTCGGTTATGAGGAGGGCCGTCAGTGGGGGGTGAGTCATTATCTTTTTGAAAAACAAGTGCCGCGTGCTTCATGAAGATGAGCACCACCATGATCGTCAGCAACTTTGTCCTTTTTCAGATTGGCTGGTTTGCGTGCGTGTTAAGCGCCACAGCGCATCAACCCTGGTTCGGCATCCTTGTGACGACAGCGGTGGTAGTCACCCACGTGCTTCGCGCTCCCATCCCAACGGCGGAGCTCAAACTGGTGCTCCTCTCACTCGGCTTAGGACTCGTCCTTGATAGCCTATTGGTTTGGCAGGGCTGGCTTCAGTATTCCTCGGGAATCCTGCTCCCGAACGTAGCCCCATACTGGATCGTGGCATTGTGGGGGCTCTTTGCAACCCTCTTGAATATCTCATTGCGTTGGATGAGGGGCCGCTGGGTCCTCGCAATTGTCTTTGGAGCCGTCGGGGGCCCTGCCGCCTACTACGGCGGTCTCCGCCTCGGGGCGCTGGAATTCAGCAATATGCCCGCAGGGCTGTTGGCTCTGGCCATCGGCTGGGCGCTGCTGACACCGCTGCTGCTGGCGTTGTCTTCGCGCTTTGACGGCTATGCCGGCCTGGTGAAAAAGAAGGCGTCATGAACGTATCGCTCTATCTCTTGGGACTGCTTTCGACGCTGGGTCTGGCGACGCTGACTTGGGTGGTCAGCCTCCTCAAGCGCGACGTAAGCATTGTAGACGGCGCGTGGGCCTTCATGCTCCTCGCCGCCGCGACCGTGTACGCCACCGGTGCAGAGCCCTACACCGGGCGGACCATGCTCATTCTGACGCTGGTCCTGCTGTGGGCCCTGCGCCTGTCGGCTCATATCATCCATCGCAACTGGGGTGAGCCTGAGGACCGGCGTTATCAAGACATCCGCCTGAAATACGAACCAAATTTCCCATTCAAGAGTCTTGGCATCATCTTCTGGTTTCAGGCGGGACTAGCATGGATCATCTCCATGCCCCTGTGGCCGGCTCTCTCCGTTCCGGTCGATTGGGGGGTATTCGATGTACTCGCGGTATCCGTCTGGACCGTCGGCATGATTTTCGAAGGCATCGCGGATTGGCAGTTGTCACGGTTCAAGGCCGACCCGGAGAACCACGGCAAGGTGATGGACCGCGGACTCTGGCACTATACACGGCATCCCAATTACTTCGGTGAGTGCCTGATCTGGTGGGGCTTCTACATTTTTGCGGTGCCGACGGGAGCCTGGTGGACCCTTGCGGGCCCCCTGCTCCTCACCTACCTGCTCCTGAAATTCTCAGGCGTAACGCTGATGGAGCAGACAATCATCGAACGGCGACCTGCGTATCGAGAGTATATCGCTCACACCAATGCCTTCCTTCCCGGCCTTCCGAAACAGGGCATGGAGGGTTCCATTTGAGGAAACAGCAGTCATGATGAGCGCGTATTCGATGACCAGCGGGTTGCGTATCGCGGTGACCCTCCTTGGGCTCCTGACATGCCTTGGAAGCGCTTCGCAACAGGCGTGGAGTGCCGCTTCGCAGACCTACGACTTCAAGGTCTTCCTCGGCAAGGATGAAATCGGACACCAGCGCTTCGACGTCTCTACGGAAGGCGAGCAGACCGAGGTCCGAGTAGACGCGCAGTTCACGGTCAAGTTCCTGTACATCACCGTCTACACCTATCGTCATACCAACGTCGAAACATGGGAGAGAACGTGCCTGCGCGAGATTCGCGCGAAGACCAATGATAACGGCGAGTCCTTCTTCGTGAACGGCATCTTTCAGAACGGGCAGTTGCAGGTGCAGACGCAAGCCGGGACCTGGATTGGCGAGGGATGTATCAGGACCTTTGCCTACTGGAACCCTGAGTGGATTACGGGCGAGCGATTGCTGAATTCGCAGACCGGCGAACATCAGCCCGCGTCCATTCTTACGGTGGGCGAAGAGACGATCCCCGTGCAGGGAGTCCCGACACGAACCACACATCGCCGCATTGTGACGGACAAGTTCACAATCGATCTCTGGTACACCTTAAACGGCCGCTGGGTCGCGCTCCACTCAACCACGAAGAAGGGCGATATCCTTCGGTATGTGCTCCAGTGAGGACACCATGTCATCTGTGATGCCATCATTCTTCATGCCCGCTCTCCTGCTTGCGCTCGCTGCCTGCAGCAGCCCACCACCTATTCGCACCGCGACGGCCGTGGACTTGGAGCGCTTCATGGGAGATTGGTATGTCATCGCCAATATTCCAACCTTTATCGAAACGAACGCCTACAACGCCATGGAGTCCTATCGCTTGGCCGAGGACGGGACCGTGGCCACGACCTTTAGCTTCCGCAAGGGCGGCTTTGAGGGGGAGCGCAAGACCTATCATCCCACCGGCTATATCATCGACGCGCAATCAAATGCCGTCTGGGGCATGCAGTTCATCTGGCCGATCAAGGCCGACTATCGGATCATCTATGTAGACCATGCATACAATCACACCATCATCGGACGGATACAGCGCGATTACGTCTGGCTGATGGCGCGCGCACCGCAAGTCTCTGAGGTTGAGTACCAGGGGTTCCTGCAGCTCATCGCCGAGGAAGGCTACGATGTCTCCAAAGTCAGGAAGGTGCCTCAACGGTGGAATTAGTGCGCCCCAGCAAGTCATGGGACACGTCGATTGTACTGTGGTGACAGATATGCCGACTGTCGGGACCGGGTTGGCGCTCAACACGAGCGTAAGGGAATCATACCGGCTGTCGATATTCTTGAGGCCTCTTACACAGTCTCGCTTGGTCCGGATCGGATCAACGAGGCACTGAAGCACATATGAAGATTGCGATTGTCGGCACAGGCATTTCGGGAATGGTCGCGGCGTATCTCCTACAGCGAGATCATGAGATCACCGTCTTCGAGGCTGGTGATCATATCGGTGGACATACCAATACAGTCGACGTCCCAATGGAAGGGCGACGTTACGCCATAAACACCGGATTCATTGTGTTTAACGATTGGACCTACCCAAACTTCATGGCCTTGCTCCAGAAGTTGGGTGTGGAATCACAACCGAGCGACATGAGCTTCGGTGTAAAGTGCGAGCGAACCGGCCTCGAATACAATGGGACGTCGCTGAATACCCTGTTCGCCCAGCGGCGTAACCTGCTTCGCCCTTCGTTCTACCGGATGATACGGGACATCCTGCGCTTCAATCGTGACTCGCTTGAACTACTGACTTTGCCGGAGCCAGGTCCTTCACTCGGTTCCTATCTGGAGACTCATCGATACTCAAGGGAGTTCATCGAGCACTACATCGTCCCGATGGGAGCTTCGATTTGGTCAGCTAGCCACGAGAACATGTGGAAGTTTCCGGCCCGGTACTTAGTCCAGTTCTTCAAGAACCATGGCATGCTTTCGGTGGATGAGCGGCCGACGTGGCGAGTCATAACGGGTGGCTCGCGGCGGTATGCTGAGAAACTCATCGCACCGTTTCACCACCGGATTCATCTCAACTCCCCGGTCGAATCGATGGCACGCTTCCCAGGTTACGTGGAGATCCGCGCGAAGATGCAAGGGTGTGACTACCGCGCCTTGCGGTTCGACCACGCGATCATCGCCACGCACAGCGATCAAGCCCTCTCAATTCTGGCCGACCCCTCACCGACGGAAAAGGAGGTGTTGGGTGCGATCCACTATCAAGAGAATGAAGCGGTGTTGCACACCGACACGTCGTTGCTCCCCAAACGCAAACTGGCCTGGGCCGCATGGAATTACCATCTGCTCGGCGCCCAGCCGGATCGCGCGGTCCTGACTTACCACATGAACAAGCTGCAGAGCCTGACCGCACCCTGCGAGTTTTGCGTGACGCTCAACCACACGCACGCCATCAATCCCGCCACGATCCTGCGTCGCATCACTTACCATCATCCTGTGTACTCACCGGAAGCTGTTGCCGCACAGGAGCGCCACGGCGAGATCAACGGCGTCAATCGGACGTCCTATTGCGGTGCCTACTGGGGTTTTGGGTTTCACGAGGATGGAGTGAACAGTGCGCTGGCCGTCTGTAAGCCATTCGGGAAGGACCTCTCGTCATGAAGAGCGCAATCTATGCTGGACACGTTCGGCACCGGCGGTTCAGCCCGGTTCCGCACGAGTTCACCTACCGGTTGTTCATGATGTATGTGGACCTGGAGGAACTCCCGACCGTTTTCAAGAATCGCTGGTTCTGGTCTGTTGATCGAACCAACCTCGCTTCGTTCAATCGCGTTGACCATGTTGGCGATCCAAGCCTCCCATTGGATGAATCCATCCGACAACTCGTGGAGGCAAGAACAGGCAGTCGACCGGTTGGACCGATCCGCCTCCTGACACACTTCCGCTATTTTGGGTATGTCTTCAACCCCGTCAGCTTCTATTTTTGCTACGACCGATCCGGTGATTCTGTGGACACCATCGTCGCGGAAATCACGAATACCCCATGGGGGGAGCATCACTGTTACGTCTTGGGAACTGCACAGAATCGCGCCAGCGGCAGAAGGAAGCGCTACCGCTTCGACAAAGTGTTCCACATCTCGCCTTTTATCGACATGGACGTGGCCTACGATTGGCGGTTCACCGAGCCGACATCGCAATTGGCCATCCATATGGAAGATCTTCGCGACGGACGGCCGTTCTTCGACGCCACAATGAGGCTGGAACGGCGAGAGCTATCCAGATCGTCTCTAGCACACGTCCTTGCACAGTATCCCTTGATGACGGCCAAGGTCATCGGTGCCATCCACTGGCAGGCATTGAAACTCTGGATCAAGGGTGTTCCCTTCCTTGCTCACCCTAAGAAGAGAAAGGAGCCGTCGCCTGTGGCGACGCGTCAGACACCATCATGAATAACCAGACGATTGTTTCCGGTCTTGCGCTTGACGATCGGCCCACCAAGAACCAGGCTTCTTCGAAGATCGCACCTTGGTGCTACCGTCTGGCACGTCGCGCGGTGTTCTCTCACCTGTCGAAGCTCGAGTTCGGCACAGTGACGATCGTCGAAGGAGATGAGCACTTCCAGTTTGGCCAACCCACCACTAGCTGTCGTTTGGAAGCCACCGTAACGATCCATGACCCCTGCGTCTATGTGGATATCGCGCTGGGTGGCACGGTGGGAGCAGGGGACGCCTACCGACGTGGTTTGTGGCGCTGTGACGATCTGACGACGTTGGTCAGGATCTCCGTCCTCAATCGCGCGCTCTTAGAGGGTATGGATGGAGGCTTCGCGCTGCTGTCCCAACCCCTGCGAAAGGCGGTTCATTGGCTAAACCGTAACACGAAGGCTGGCAGCCAAAAGAACATTGCAGCCCACTATGATCTGGGCAACGAGTTCTTTCGTCTCATGCTTGATGAGACGATGATGTATTCTTGCGCCTACTTTGAGCGAACAGATGCGACGTTGGCGGAAGCCTCACGTGCGAAGAACGATCGTATCTGCCAAAAGCTACAGTTGGTTGCCAGCGACCATCTCCTTGAGATCGGCTCCGGTTGGGGTGGCTTTGCCATCCATGCCGCGTCTCATTATGGTTGCCGTGTGACGACCACGACGATCTCGCAACGGCAGTATGACCTGGCGCTGCAACGAGTTCGCGATGCTGGCTTGAGCGACCAGGTCACGGTGTTGCTCACGGATTATCGGGATTTGCCGAAACTTGGTCTGCAATTCGACAAGCTCGTCTCGATCGAAATGATCGAGGCCGTCGGACATCAGTATTACCATGCATTTTTCGAGATCTGCAGTCGCATGTTGACGTCTCACGGGCTGGCCTTAATCCAGGGCATTACGATTGACGAACAGTTCTACGAACGGGCAAAGCGGTCCGTGGACTTTATCCAGCGCTTCATGTTCCCTGGCAGCTGCATCCCGTCCGTGAGTGCGTTAACGCAAGCATCGGCGAAAGTTGGAGATCTGGGCCTGATTCACCTTGAAGATATCGGAGTACATTATGCTCCCACGCTGCGGGCCTGGGGGAGGAACCTTGTCACGAACCTTCCGGAGATCAAGAGGCTGGGGTATCAACCTGAATTCCTTCGCCAGTGGGAGTTCTATCTATCCTACTGTGAAGGCGGCTTCCTTGAGCGCACAATCAGCACCGTGCACATGCTCTTTTGCAAACCGAATTGGCGGCCTCCTATTCGGTATGGCGTGTAACGAGTTCTGTGCACAAGGCGCCATTCACATGGCGTTTGCACGATGATGTTTGCTCTTGGAGGCTGTCATTCAGAGAGCGCGATTACTGAATCCTTGATCAACTTCTGCCACGGTATCCCGGTGGCGAATTGCACTACGTTTAGCCCTGACTTGCGACTTATCGCACAGGCATTGACAGAACAGTTAGAGAGATACTCGTGATACACTCTGACCTCTCCGAATAGGGGACTTGTGACTGGGTGGGAGACTTGGTCTATGCAGCGGATCAAGAGACCAAATCCCATCAAGAATCGATTGTGAAAGAGGTTCTAGTCTCAACGTGAACGCTCTATGAAGCACTCCACTCAACACGTGCTCATTATCGGCGCCGGTCTTGCCGGATTGGCCTGTGCACGTCGTCTGACACAATCGGGCCTTACCTGCACAGTCCTTGAAGCTTCCGACGGCATCGGTGGGCGCATCCGGACAGATCGGGTAGAGGGTTTTCAGCTCGATCGCGGATTCCAGATCCTTCTCACTGGCTACCCGGAAGCGCGCAAGACGCTGAATTATTCCGCGTTGAATCTCATGCCTTTTCATCCCGGAGCGCTCATTCGCTATGCCGGCCGCTTTCACGTGATGAGCGATCTCTTTCGTCGGCCGCAAGATCTGATTCAGACTTTGGTCAGCCCTATTGGCTCGCTTGCCGACAAGGTGCGAATGTTGCGGGTGCGACGGGACGCATTGCACCAACGCCTCTGCTCTGAGATGAGCGACCCCGCTCGTCCGACTCATGAAGTCTTGCAGGCGTATCACTTTTCGGACGTCATGGTGACGCGTTTCTTCCAGCCCTTTCTCAGCGGCGTATTCTTGGAGACAGAGTTAACGACGCCCTGCTGGATTTTCGAGCTAGTCTGGGGCGCCTTCTGCCGAGGAGCAACCGCCCTGCCTCGAGATGGCATGGGCGCTATCGCACAACAACTTGCGGCTCCATTGCCTCCCGGTACGATCCGCCTCAACCAAGCAGTACAGCACATTCAGGGATCGAGTGTGAGGCTGGAGTCCGGGGAACAGCTCACGGGTGATGTGCTAGTGGTCGCGACAGATCATGCGACCGCTGCCCGCTTGCGTGGGGAGCAAGGGGCACGCCCCTCAGCGCGTAGTTCGATGACGCTCTATTTTGATGCGCCAGCTGCTCCGCAACGAGGGCCCTGGTTGATATTGAACGGAGACGGCAATGGGTTAGTCCGGACCGTCTGTGTGCTGAGTGAAGCAGCGCCTTCATACGCACCGACAGGACGTGCTTTGATCTCGGTGACTACAACAGAACAGATTGGGGCACACGATGATTTTGTGCAAGCGGTGCGGCTGTGTCTCCAATCCTGGTTCGGCTCACACGTCGACGGGTGGCGTCATCTGCGGACCGATCACATTCCCTGCACGCTGCCCCCAATAGACCTGCTGTCGCCCGGGAACCGCACAGCCTCACCGCGCGTGGCTGCGGGTCTTTACCTGTGTGGCGACTACCGGGAGAGCGGTACGCTGGATGGTGCGCTGTTGTCCGGACGGAAAGCAGCTGAAGCAGTACTATCTGATTACGACTTGTCGTGACTTCGACTGCCGGTGTTAGCCAAACTCGCTATATCCGTCGCCAAGCAATCCGCCTCGTACAGATAGGATTTCGTCTCGCGAACGCACGGATCACATGGTCATCGTGAAAGGTTGATAGCTGCAAGCCCTGTGACGAGACTTTCAAAGCCCACAAGCAACCTTCATGAGTGCTGCAGTGGATGTCCCCGAGATGGAGGTTGTCAGTTTGCCTATCGCTCCAGTAGTGCGCCCTACTGCTCCAGAACCCATATGCTTGGCATACCACGTTGTTTTCACTGGCTGGCTCTTTTGATTCTGACAGTCGTATTCTCGCACGGTAATTTTTGAGAGCGCCGAGATGTCACCCTCCGTCTGTGCCGTCTTATAATCGAACAGATCAGACATGGTGACCGTTTCGTCGGCTTTCCGAATACTCCCACGGTCGGCGTAGTAGACGTATATCTCCATCTCACCAACTTTTGACCAATCAGCTGCAGAGATCGTCGTCGGACCTGATGACGGCTCCCCTCCTGTACAGGCCGTCATCCACACACAACTCAGCACCAGCAACATACATCGTCGCAACATATCACCCCCTGCTATCCATGACTCAACCTCGATGAGCCTGCCGACAGGCCACCTTCATTTCAACATCATCATCGCTACCGGGAACCACGCGGGACCACTCGCGCGTCGCTGGCGCAGCATACAACACGAGGCCTTGTGCCATGCCGTCTGGATAGTACGGAGCGCGGAGCGGCCGGCTTTTCCTCTGACTGCAGTCGTACTGACGCTTGATCGTCAGTGACCGATAGGGACCACGCGGAATGGCTCGCTCTATACGAAAGTCCCGGAGTGTCCAGAGCGTGACTCGCTGCCCCGACACCCCAATAGTGGTCATATCCACATAGCGGTCGTATTTATGGGTCCCTCCAACTCTAGCCCACTCAGCCGCTGGCAAGTTGGCACGCAGCGTGTCATGCAGAAAGAGCCCCACACAAATAACAATCATGATACTGAACCGATGCATCCACATTCCTCGTTCCTTATCGATATGCGGTTTCAGCTTTTTGACAAGGCTTTTTCCACATCGGACAGAATGGTGGGCGATAAAGGGTTCATGCCGGGATCATACTTCCCGATCACGTTGCCGGAGCGATCCACCAGGTATTTCTGGAAATTCCACGTCACGCGGCCAGGGAAGGGACTCTGTTCAGTGAGATACCGATAGAGGGGATGCTTCTCTTTTCCAACCACGCTGATTTTTGAGAACAGAGGGAAACCGATACTGTATTTTGTGAAGCAGAATCCTTTAATTTCTTGATTCGTACCCGGCTCCTGCTGCCCAAAATCATTAGCTGGAAACGCCAGGACCTCGAATCCCCGCTCCTGATACCGCTCATACATCTCCTGAAGGCCAGCATACTGAGGCGTATTACCGCACATGCTCGCAGTATTCACAATGAGCAGCACTTTACCCTTGAACGTCTTGAGATCGACGGGATGACCATCAATGTCAGGGAGACGAAACCCATAGAGAGGCGCCATCGAGCTCTCAGCATGCGGCGGCACATTGAATTGTTTCTCCCTTGCATTGATGTCTGACGCGGTGATCGCAAAGAGTCCCAGTCCGAAAAAGACGAGACCTGATAAAACGAAGGTAGTTTTTGAATAGATCGTCATGTCGCGTGCCTCCTCACTTGGTCTAACCATCAAACTTATTGTGGACAATAGCATTTCGTCATATGTTTGTCCATTATATACTTGACTAACATTGGACGCTATGGTAAAGTTGTCACGATTTTGATATCCGTCTCGTGAAAAAGAGAGCCCCATGTCGCCAAGTAATCTCCAGGCCGCGCGTCGTACCATCGGAGCTACTTGCGTTGCTCATGATCCTCTTGCATGGGGTCGGCCTGCGCATGGCAAGGTAGCAATAGGGGCAGTGGTGGGTCTTTGGCTTTTCATGAAGAGTTCGTCAATGCGGAGGTTCGTCTAACAAGGAGGTCACATTATGGCCAGTGAGAGAGCGTATGATATCTCGCAGTGGTACGACACGAAGGCGGCGAAGCTCGGCTGGTTGGGGATGTTGGCAATCGCAGTAGCGGCGTGAGGATGCGGCCCGGAATTCCAATCAGGGAGTTCCGGGCCATGTTTTTTCTGCCTTACGGTGGTACTTCCGTATAACCTACTAATCTGTAGGGTCCCCTTGCAGCGGAATTTCTTCCCGCCTAAAATATTAACGTACGATTCAACGTGTCCGTTGTTTGATAGTGATTTGTAAAAACATGGCATTCCAAATAGTTGTTCATGTGAGTCTCCGGTCGGTGGAGGCTGCGCTGGGATAGAGTTTGGCTCTTGTTCTGTTGTTAGGCGCGCTACTGGGAGTGCTTACTTAGAAAGGAGGAATTCTATGTCTGTTGAACGGACCTGTCCAACTTGCATGACAGATAAGGCGCAACGCATACGGGATATTCTGGAACAATCGCCGTCTGCAAAAGCGTTGACTGGTCTTCCAAAGTCGTATCTCCCGCCAAAGGTCCCCTGGGCCTATCTTCAGGGATTTCTGCTTGGGGTCCCCGTGTATGTTGGCCTCCTACTGACCATCGGGTCCCCTCAAGCGTCAGAAGCAGAGATGTCGGTCGCAGAGATCGCCTCGTCAGCAGGATTATTGGGGGTATGGGTTGGATATGGAAGGTTGAAAACTAAGACCTATGCTGAGAAGCTGGCTGAATGGAAGGATACCATTGCGTCGAAGTTTCTATGCCGGAAATGCAGTCATGCGTTTGAAGGATAGGCTGCTCACAGGAGGAGTAGTTGGTATCTGGTTTACTTGTGATGGAGTCAGTCTCGTATCTGCTGGTGAGACGAGATGGGTACCAATTGAGGATGCGTATCAAATACCCAGTCTATATACGGTGTATGTTGATCCTGACTTCATACGTCTGGGTGGATGCGTTATTGTGTTAAGGCAATTGACGGACTATCTGTGGATGCAAGGGAATGCGTGGTTTGGAGGATTCGGACCGGGATCGCATCGGTTGTTCTCGACCGTGACCGGCAAGGAACTCGATTGTGCTAACAAACGTGCGCGACTGCTTGCCTTCACTGAGTTTTCACACCACATGGGAACTGGTGGACTGGCAGAAGGCTCTGTGGAAGATCGCCTGCAGTCAGCGCTAGACGAGCCCCAGATCCTACGTTCCAGTTAGATACGTTCAGCAGGCCCGTGAGGAACAAGCAAGACGGTAACTGGTGATTATTCGGATGGTGTTGGTGTTCCCAATCGGAATGTGAACCTTTCAATGTCGTCTCTGGGGCACATCGTGATCCCATTTTCTGGAGAATTTCCGGCCCGCGCCGCGTAATGCCCTTGTAGACCAGCGGTCTGGGCCGGAGATCCTTTGGCGTCTGGATCAGTGCGAGCCGTTTACCAGCGATCGCGCTTTCCACCACGGTCACCGCCACCACCACCGAATCCACCACCGCCGCCAGAACGCGGCTCCTGTGGTTTCGCTTCATTGACCGTTAAGGTGCGGCCACCCATCTCTGTGCCATTCAGCGCTGTGATCGCGGCTTTCGCCTCAGCATCCGAGGACATCTCCACGAAGCCAAAGCCACGCGACTGTCCCGTGAATTTATCCGAGATGATCTTTGCCGAGGCCACCGTGCCATGGGCCCCGAACGTTTCGGTCAATTGCTGCTCGGTCGCCGAATACGGCAACCCACCGACGTAAAGCTTTGAACCCATCTTGGGGTCCTCCTGTGATGATGACATTGTCCATGACGCGAGAGGGTTTCGTAAAAAGGAAGACGCGACCCAAGGATGGTACGGCGTAATGGGGCTGAGGCTAAACTTCCAATCACGGTCTCGGTAGGAACAACATCGGTAATAGGCCGTCTTACGCGCGTTTCATGCGAGGCCTGACGCGATGAAACAGTCTGAGTCTATCAAGATACAACAACAATAGAAAGTGTTCCTTACGCCTCAGGCTTTCAGTCATTTATTTCTGCACACTAGATCCTGTAGCTGGATCATGGATAGGGGTATGTCTGATCCTGAGGAGCTTTCCAGATGTCTGGCCTACAAAGAATGTGGTGTCTCGAATCGGAATGTGAACCTTTCAATGTCGCCGCTGGCCCGCTTCGTGATCTGGTTTGCGGGGGAAATCAATATGGCAGCCTGAGAAATGTATCTTCCGAGCCTAATAGATGAACTTATTATAAACTCATTCTTATCGTTTCAGACAGAGCCAATTATCCGCCCATATGGTAGCACCAGGAGCTCCCGGTTCAATAATACCCACACATTCTCCCGCGGGACGTTGCGGAGGTGGACCCGCATAATGATAGTCGATACCCGAGATGCCTCTCTGTGCCGCCGCAGTCACAGCGCCATCTAACCTTCCAATTTGCTCTTTCGCGTATGCACTGTCTTTAGCCCTCTCTGCACTTACTTGGTTAAGTTGATCTGAAAGAGCCTTAATATCGTCCACTGCCTTTTTAAGCTTGGCTTCAATTTTCTCCGCTCGTTTTCCCGGCATACTTGGTGTACAGGCTTCCGGGATCGTGAGTGATTCATTAGGCCCCTCAGTGGCTATTGCTATTAGAGTTTCAGGATAGCAGCGATGCTCTTCACCGTCTCGCACTTGTTTACTTTGGGTTTTATGTTGGCATATTACGGAGAACGATCCTCCATTTGGAATGGAGGTACTCATATCCTTGGAAGTCTTAACAGCTTTTAAACCGCCGGGTTCATCTTGGACACTGCAATTAAATGCGCTTAACGTGGTTGGGCCGACATATTTTACCTTGACTGAACCGGGAGTATTATTATTCCAGCTAAGTCCCAAGATAAATTCACTACCATCGCGTTTAATTCTCGCTGATTCAGACAGCCCCCTTTTATGCAAGTCAAGGCAGGTATTGATCACAGCCAGAGAAGCAGACGATGCGGTTCGAGCCTGCTTACTTTGAATCTTCTTCATCCAGTACTCGCCATACTTACCTTCACATTGCTTGGTCTGTTCCTCATGTATTTGTTGTTCGGTACCCGCAATGCCGCCAGAAAATACCTTATATGATGCTTCAATTGCTAAAGATTTACCGCTCCCGTCTTTCTTGTATTGTTCTGAGCAAAAATCTGCCTTAGTGATCTGTCTTTGTTCTTCTTCGCTGTATGATTGGGTATCGTTGTAAACGATTGCTCGGGCCAACTCGATACAATCTTGTGCAGCAGAAGCCGTAAATGTTGGCAAGAGCATTACGGTAAAAATGGCCGTTTGCATTTTGAATCTCGACATGCACTCCCTCCTATTAGATTATTCGAACTTGTGGTCTAATCTTCTTCACACCCTCTTGCTTCATATAGTTTCTCAAAAAACTCAGTATTCTCCGTTCCTCCTGCGAGCAATTCTTGAATCTTGGCGCAGTGAACTTGTTTCTTGAGTCCAACAAGTTTCTTATTAGCTGCTCTCCAACCCTTGATCGTAGCCATATTCCACTTTTGAACGATTCCTATTGGTCCAGGCACCACTCCAATCAACTTGTTCAACCAATCCAGTAATTCCCCTTGTTTGGTGAGTGATTTGACCATCTCATCGGTCGTGCTGAGCCACTTAACAAACTTTACTTCTTCCGCTGATAGAGTAATTTCTGCTCCGTTTGTTTTTGTCTCTGCATCTCCACGGCTAGGCATCAGTGTGAGCACTAAGGAGCAAACCAAAGTTAAAGTGAAAACAGGTAGTTGTAAGTACCCCATAGAATTCCTTACCATGAAGAGCCGAAAGCCCTAATGAAAAGTTCGGAACAATAACATAAATTGATCAGAACTGGTAGGTGGTATGGCACTTGAGTAATAGTCTGTATCCGTAGAAGGCTCCCCATGGACGAACTCAAATCGAATAAAGCGGACTATGCCGTCTTGATTGCCAAAGGAGCAGTTGGTGCAATTCCCTATCTTGGCGGTATGGCCGCAGAAATCATCGGGACGCTAATACCTAACCAACGGATAGATCGCATCGTACGATTTCTTGAAAAGCTAGATGTGCGGCTTGGCGATCTTGAATCCGAGCGAGTTAGGGATAAATTGCGTCAGCCTGACGTGATAGACCTCATCGAGGATTCTTTCCATCAGGCTTCGCGTGCCATGAGCGATGAACGCTTGGTTTACTTAGCAGCTCTGCTCGCAGGAGGTATCACGGACGACGCGGTTTCCTACGAGGAAACCCAGCGGTTACTTGGAATTCTAGGGGAGATCAATGATGTGGAAGTAATCATCCTTGCCTCACATCACACGAGCCGACATCCTCAAAGAGACCCGGCTTTCTGGCAGCGACATGAGGCAGCCCTTGCACCTCGTGCTCCTCATTCGGGGTCTTCAGAAAAAGAGATGGACGAGGCGGCTATCCATAACAGCTATAAACAGCACCTTGTTCAACTTCAATTGTTAACGCCTTCATTCCCTTCTGTTCGCCGTGGGGAGGTTCCTGAGTTTGATCGAGCAACTGGGATGATGAAAGCATCCAGCTATGGCTTAACTTGGTTAGGAAGACTGTTACTCAGAAGAATTGCGATGGCTCCCGCTGATTAAGATTTCCCGGCGAAGACCTACCACAAGCCACTCGGCAAGAGGCCTCATATGTACATCCCGGCTGGCCCCAGCCTACGATGGTCCCTACGTCGCGCATTTGACGTGGAGACCCGAGCGCGGGGCCGATCCCCTCGCGTGATGCCGCTGGTTCCTCTCCGGCGGCGGGTCTTTCTTATTTCTCCAAGATCACCTGCGGGGGCAGGCGGATGGAGAAGCGAATAGGAGCCCTCGGTCGGGCAGGTCCACCCAGCCCAGACACGGCAAATCCTGCGAAAACTGTTGCCGAACCGGGTTGGGGTCTGGCGCGAGATCAGAGACGGGGAGAAGGTCTATCGATTCGAAGGGGAAGCAAAAGTGAATAGATTTTTCAACGGCTTAGCGTGCCTTGAAAGGTTTGGTGTCCCCAACGGGATTTGAACCCGTGTTACTGCCTTGAAAGGGCAATGTCCTAGGCCAGGCTAGACGATGGGGACGTGCCACTATAGATACGCGAACAGAGGCACTCATACCACACTCCTAACAGCCCTGTCACTAGGACTGCTCTGTAGATCCCGTGGAGGGAAGAGTCGCAAACGCTCATGACGATGTGTGAAGATCGAATGTGTGGTGAGTGGATATCTGCTAGCGAATAGGCGTATAGACCGGTAACTCTGGATCCATTTCTTTGATGGTGCGGTAGGCTTGGTCTTTCGGTGAGAGGATTGGGTCACTGATCGGCCAGCGAATTCCCAACGCCGGATCGTTCCACAAAATACCTCGCTCATCCCTCGGCGAATAATAAGCAGTGCACTTATAGAGAAACGTGGCCATCTCGCTCGTGACACAAAAGCCATGAGCGCATCCCGGGGGAATGTACAGCTGATGAAGGTTCTTACCAGACAGCTCGATGCCATACCATTTTCCGAACGTCGGCGATCCCGTTCGAATATCGACGACGACGTCGTAGATAGTCCCCTCAAGGGCCATGACGAGTTTCCCTTGACTATGCGGTTCCTGAAAATGCAGACCGCGTACCGTGTTTTGAATCGATCGTGAGCAGTTATCTTGCACGAAGTGCTCCGTAATACCTGCCTCAGCGTAGCGCTGCTGATGATAGGTTTCCATGAAGTAGCCTCGATGATCGGAAATGATGGACGGTTCGAGCAAGAGTACGCCAGGAATGTCAATTGGTGTCACACGCACGGCATCCCCTAGTTCATGGTGTCGGATTGGATCTGTGAGGTGGATGACTAGGAGGATCGACGACTGTAGGATGGTCGGGATACAATTGTCCCAATCGATCGATCAATGGAGTGGCTTCAGGTGTGCTGGTCATGCGAGTCTCGCTCACCGGATGGTCCCACACCAAGGTCGTAATATTTGCCTCGTGGAAGAGGGATCGGATCGTCGCAGTGCAGGCGTCGAGCGTAAGTTCTGTTCCTCCTCGGAGGTCCAGCACGCGTTCATGAGAGGTGGTCGGTGGTGGTTCGGTGTGAATAAGGGCCCAGCAGCGATCAAAGATCGTTTGCCGAAGTTCTTCCGAGACATTGATCGTCGCCAGATCTGCCGTGCAGAGTGCCGACACGAACAAGACGAACTGGAGATCGGGCATGCCAGGATTTTGAACATCGAGAGAATGCATACTCATCTATTATCAGGAGAGATGGTGGGCGAGTCAACTCTCGTCTAGTGGAGAGAGTAAGAGCATGTGTATGGATGAGGAAAAACAGATATGGTGACGATCGTACTGACTGGACAATTACAAACTGTGGATGGGGAGTGTGATCTGGCATGCGACATCGATCGATCGATATCCGTTCGCCAACTGATCCAACGACAAGGAGTGCAACTTCGTCCTCTGCTGCAGCTCCTACGGGAAAAGAAAGTCCTCGTGACTATCAATAAGAAGATCGCCAGTGAGGATTCGCTTGTTCAGGATGGGGATGCGATTCGTCTAATCGGACACGATGGGATGGGAGGCAGTGGACTCGGTCCGTCACACCACTAGCAGAATGCTGAATAAGTCCTCTAGCGGTGTTCTCGCATTACTCAGAG
Source organism: Nitrospira sp. (assembly GCA_005116745.1). Lineage (NCBI taxonomy): Bacteria > Pseudomonadati > Nitrospirota > Nitrospiria > Nitrospirales > Nitrospiraceae > Nitrospira > Nitrospira sp. Next base: position 256,887 of record SWDS01000006.1, read on the forward strand.
GCTCACCGTACCGAAGCATACGCCTCGTCTCTTCGCTCGCTGCGGTCTTGCTGGACGGCATTTTTGAGCACTCTGAGATGGAGCATGCCACAGTATTTTCTGTCACCGTGCAACGGTGCGCGAAGCAGAATCCGATTTGTTCAGTAGACTGCTCGGCTGTCGGCAAGAAAAGCCGAGGGTCGAGACCGGTTCGGTCTCGACCCTCGTGTGTTCCTGGGAGGCAGGGGATGGACCCCAACTCAGTAGATCTGAGTGCTGTAGCAAAGCCGGGACAGGAATTCTCTTTATTTCTTGCCGAGAATTGCGTCCTTGGCGGCCTTGGCCACACGGAACTTGACTACGCGCTTTGCCGGAATCTTAATTTCCGCACCGGTCTGAGGATTGCGACCGATGCGCGCCTTGCGGTTCGCCAGCTTGAGCTTGCCGATACCGGGTACCGTGAAGACATTCTTGGCTTCGCGATAGGCCAGTGCTGCAAAATCATCAAGAATCTGCACAGCCCCTTTTTTTGTGATGCCAGCTTTCCCGGCGATGTAATCTGCAATCTGCGATTTCGTCATTGATTTTGCCATTCGTGAACCTCCTTGAGGGTAAGGGATAAATTATGTTGATGTCTCGCCTGACGCGCCTTCTGAAAACACATCCTGGCTCGTTTTGAGTCGCCGATGTGCGTGCTCGTGATCACATCATCAAAACCCGCGAGAGTGTAGCCAAGAGTCGGAAGAGTGTCAACGAGAAAAACGCACGTCTGGCGTGGAGAAATGCATACACCACCCCTTGCGGTTGAGGCAAATGGAAGGGTAGAGTAGAGCTGGATGGACTTCGTGGCCCAGCATAAACGGCTCTTGACCATGGTGACGGTGCGTGGGTAAAGACCTGCCTATATTACCCTTAGGTGCAGACAGTCAAGAATCCGAACAGCCGGAAAGCATTCTTTATACACGGGTTTTCTGTCAGAAGGAAAATTCCCCTCCGCTGCGACTCTTGATCGACTTTCTGAAGTCGCGCGGACAAGCTCCCATCGTTCCGGCTGATCTCCAGGAAGGAGCTCTTGAAGATTGGGCCTGGGTGCAAGTGACTTTGGGCTACCATCGTGAGCGGAAACCGATTCACCTCTTTTGCGTCCGTGATCGTGGCAGCTATCGAGATGTCTTCGACCAGGAAAAAAAAGTCTTCCTGGATCTCCTCACCGCGCATTCTGATATCGAAGCGCAACTTGCGATTGAATATGTGACTCGTTGTCGGTTTATCTTAACGACGCGCATAGCAGAGAACGATGTGACCGACGAGGGCTATGATTTCAATGGATGGATCCTTGAGTTCTATCAGGAGCAGTGTAATGGGATCGTTCAAATCGACAAGCAAGGGTTCTATTCGCCCCAAGGCGATCTCATTGTGGACATGTCGACGGCCGTTGAAGGCTAAGCGAAGAGGGCAATCACTTGTGTCCGGCTCCGCTGTTTGAAAAGACTGCTCGGTGGTTTCATCGCGCGAACGCCTCCCTTCTCGGCAATCTCCCCTGTACCCAAGGCTGCGCGCACTGTTGTATCGGCCTGTTTTCCGTGACGATTCTCGACAGACAAGAGCTTCAGCGAGGTCTCCGAACGCTTCCAGATGAGCAGCGGAAGAGGATCGAACGAATTGCAGCGGAGCAAATCACAGTGCTTACCGCTGCGGCGCCATCACTGAACACGAATCGATTCATCGACCAGTGGCCTGAGGATATGAATGAACAATTCATTGAACGGTTCGATGCGTGGCCTTGTCCGGCCTTGGAGCAGGACGGACGATGTGGCCTCTATGAGTTTCGCCCGCTGGTCTGTCGTTCTATGGGTGTGCCTCCAGATGATGGGGACTCTGTTAGTGGTGCCTGTGCCGTTCAAACGGCCGTTCCATTGATTCGGCTCTCAAAAGCCATTCGAGAGGAAGAGAATCATCTCGCTGGGATAGAAGCGGAGGCAATCGAGGCGCTGCGCCTCCATGCAGGTGCCGAGGGAGAAGAGCTGTTCCTGCCCTATGCATTCGTATCCGATACCGAGGCTCGGTGAAGCACAAACACGAGCTAGACAGCATATTTCTCGCTGTGCTAAGGTGACTGTCCTTGGTTGCGGGAGCGCCTGTAGCTCAGCTGGATAGAGCATCAGCCTCCGGAGCTGAGGGCCACAGGTTCAAATCCTGTCAGGCGCACCAAACCGCCTTTGGCAGTCGGCAGCGATAATTCAATACCCGGTGGGGCCGTTAGCTCAGTTGGTAGAGCAGCTGACTCTTAATCAGCGGGCCGTAGGTTCGACCCCTACACGGCCCACCAAACCAAGCTCTCTCATGCCGTGCGCTATTCTGCGATAAATGCGCACGGATAGAACCACCCAGTAATCTTTCTCCTGTTACCACACCTCGCGTGCTTGTACGATCATCTCTGTGTCACTCTCTTCATCACTGTAACGGGAGCCTGTCTCAAGGCTGAAGGTGGAGTTGGTTCTAGGCGACCGATACGACCGGCACCTGCCGTGGTTGAAGCATCATCTTAATGCCAGCTTTAGGCCGCAGGGTTACCATGAGTTGCGGCTCGACGCGCTCTTGAGCTAGGTGCAGATTATAGCGGCGACCGATCAGGGCTAATAGAAGTGGCCCTTCTACTGATGCGAAATGGATTCCCACGCAGGCGCGCGGTCCCGCGCCGAATGGGAGATAGGCATATCGTGCAGTCGGCCGCTCGCCGTCTAGCCATCGCTCTGGCATGAACTGTTCGGGGTTTGGCCAAAACGCCGGGTGTCTGTGCAGATTGTAGGTGCCGATGAGGACCAAGGCACCAGCTGGCAGCGGCAATCCGCCCACAGTTGTACTGGTCGTCGCCTTGCGCTGTACAGCTGGTGCAGGCGGATACAGACGAAGCGATTCATCGAATATGGCCCGAGTATAGGGGAGGTGCTGCAGGTCGTCGGCGCTGGGTATTCTTCCCTGGAGTACCCGGTCCACTTCCTCATGAAACCGTGCCTTCGCCTCCGGGTGAGTGGCGAGGAGATACCAAGTCCAGGCAAGCGCGTTCGCGGTGGTCTCGTGGCCCGCCGCAAAGATCGTCAGGGCCTCGTCGCGCAGTTCCTGATCGCTGAGTCCCTCACCGGTCTCTTCATCTCGTGCTTGCAGGAGGAGATCAAGCAGGTCCCCGTGCTGCGCTCTGCTTTGGCGCCGCTCGGCGAGCAATCCATACATCAACCCATCCAGGAACTGCATGACCGCACGAAATTCTCGATTGCGCGGGGTCGGGACCCACAGGGGCAACTGCAGCGGATTGTGAAACGAGTCGAAGGCGTATTTGATGCTTATGCGCAATGCATGACTGATCCGATCGATGTGGTGCGCCATGCTGGTGGTGAACATCGTTTGTGAGATGACCTCGAGGGCCAGCTGCATCATTTCAGCGGCGATGTCGATCGTACGTCCCGCGCGGTTGTCCCACGTGGCAATCCGCTGCTCGCCCACTTGGGCCATCCGATCGGCCATCGCGGCCATGCGAGATCGGTGAAAGATGGGCTGGATGATGCGACGATGGCGTTTCCAGACCTCACCTGAACTGGTGACGAGTCCATTACCCAGGACCAGCGCGAGGCCGGTCGGCCGCTGAGGGTCGTAGACTTTTACGAATCGGTCGGCTTGCTGGACTAGAATGTCTTCAGCGAGATGAGGATGACTGAAGAGATGGATCGTCTTTGGGCCGAGTCGAAAGCGCAGCGCATCGCCGTGCCGGCGCCACCAGGCCGAGAGCATCTCCAGCGGTTGCTTCTTAAACGCACCCAGGTGGCCGAGCAGAGGCACCGCGCCGGGCACATCGACAAGGGTGAAGGGGGGAACCGAGTCCGGCATGAGAGCACGGACCGTATCACACTAGAGCAGGGGCATCAAATGAACAGGGGACGCTTTTGGCCATGTATTGTACGAGCTCGATTGGGTGGAACCATGCAGTTGCTCAAAATCAAATCTCGGTTTGGGCATGAATCGTACGACCCGCAGCTTGTCAGCACTTTAACGAGTAAGGACCAATAGTAGCAGCGTGCAGATTCGCAGCCGCATAAGTGTGAAAGATAGCGAACTAAGAAACCGCGGGTCAATGCTTGGGTCTTGGTCCCCCGATGGCTGAATGATCTCTTCCTCGAACTCTTCCACTACACCTCTGCCTTTCTGATCCCCCGGCTTTTGTAGGATAGCGGTGTCAGCGGTGCAGACCTTACGCTGCACCGTATGACACTTCAGCCACAACCCCTTCCATGGAGAAGCATTGTACGCGGGGTAGTAATTGTCTATATCGTTGCCTTTGTGGCGGGGCTGGTGCTCGCCGCGCTTGGGATCTCGTCTCAAAGTGAACCTGGGTCGTACCCGCTGATTGCCTTGCTTATGGGGGCCATCGCTGTGGCGGTGGCACTCCGAATGACAGACTCCACGCGACCTGCCAGTCTAGTCGCACTGGGTGCAGGCATCTGGCTCCTGAGCGTGACAAGCGTACTCGTGGGTGCCCAGTCCCTCACGGACTGGCTTCAGAGTAGTATGTCTATCGCAACCACGATGCTCTTGGGCCGCTTGTTGCTGGGTGTCACCGTGGACGACTCGCCTGCTCAATCGCCTTATGCGACCATCGTCCGGAGCATGACGCAGACACGCCGAAACGTGTAACACGATCCTCACGGGATAGACCCGTCAATTAATCCATAGGGTTAGCGAATGATATACTTACCGTATGCCGCAGAAGCATTCGAAGCACCCCAAGCCCCGGCTCGTTGACAGAGCAAAACTTAAGGGCGCGAGGGGGTCCGACAAAAAGACTACTAAACAACTGCCAGATACCAGCCGTATCCCGTGGTTTCCAGTCATTCCCAAGACTGGCACGGACGCATGACCTGTCTTAGTCTCTTCATTAGGTATCTAAACCCTCTGCTAATGCCTGGATCGTCAGCGGCTCATTAGCTTCTGTTAACAACTGCCTCAATTTACCGTACGGTGTACCTGCCTCTTGGGAAATGCATCCTGTGATGGTATTCTGACGCCTTCAGTATCTGTTCGCCACCGCACCTGTTGTACTGAAAAGATGTGAACCGCCTGCTAGGAGCAGCAGGATCTATGGCAGGCTCCACACGCATGTCTCAATTTTCGAAGCAGGACCTCTGGACCAAGGATCTTGCTACTATGTCATGGCTCCAACGGTTGGGCACTCAAGCGCTCCGGCTGGCCACCGCGGTCGGCATGGAATTCCGCCATCGTCTGCTCGATGCTCGGGCAGCTGGTCTGGTTTACACGACATTGCTGTCGTTAGTGCCGTTTCTCGCTGTGATGTTCTCGGTGTTGAAGGCCTTCGATGTCCACCATGTGATCGAACCCTTCTTGGCCCAAACGCTGGAGCCGCTCGGCCCCAAGAGCCAGGAGATCACGTCCACCATCATTGGGTTTGTCGACAATATGAAAATGGGGGTGCTGGGAGCGTTCGGGATTGCCGGCCTCTTCTATACGACCTATTCGCTGATCGACAAGATCGAGCAAGCGCTCAACGCGATCTGGCAGGTTAAACAGGGACGCACTTGGGAACGAAAGTTTACCGACTATTTGAGCGCGGTCCTTGTGGGACCGGTGCTTGTGGTGAGCACGTTCGGCCTGCTCGCGTCACTACAAAGTCATACGGTGGTTCAGCGTCTCGTGGAAATGGAACCGTTTGGGACGCTGCTGGTGTGGAGCGGCGATGCGGTGCCCTTCGTGATGCTCTGTGCCGTGCTTACCTTTTTTTACAAGACGATCCCTAACACCCATGTCCATGTGCGCTCAGCAGCTGTGGGTGGCGTCTCGGCGGCTGTTCTGTGGATCATCGCCGAGGAAATCTTTGCGAACTTCGTGGCAGCCTCCGCCAGTTACAGCGCGATCTATTCGAGTTTTGCCGTCCTCATGCTGTTCTTATTATGGCTCTACGCCGGATGGATGATCGTGCTGATCGGGGCGCAGTTCTCATTTTTTTGCCAATACCCCACAGCCTATTTGTCCCGCCTGCTGTGGGATCAAGGCACGTACGTCTTTCGTGAACAGCTAGCCCTGAAGGTCTTGCGCGTTCTGGGGCATCACTACCTCAAAGGCGATCGTCCGTTGCGACTGCCGGAGCTATCGAGCGAGCTGAACATGCCCTTGTCTCTGGTGGAGGAAGAGGTTGAGCGGCTCGTCGATAACGGGTTTGTAGGTCGCCTTCAAGAACCGGAAGGGGTGAGTCTCATCAAGGCGCCGGACCTGATCTTCGTGAAAGAGGTTCTGGATTCGGTTCGCAATGGAACCCCGCCGTGGGTGGTGCCCCACCTCGATCCCAGTGATCCGGTGTCTGCCCTGTTGCGCCGTCGTGATAAGGCGGTGGAACGAGCGTTGGTTGGCGAGACCATGCAATCGCTCTTGCAAGACCAACCGCTGTCTTGCTCCACGGAGCCGTGATTGTGTAACAGGCAGTCGTCTATCTGTTACGGCTGTCCATTGGTTTGTGGCGTGTCTCGATTCTTTTCGAACGATCGCACGTAGAGCAAGACGTGCCAGGCTTCTTCTTCCGTCAGAATGAGTGGAATAAAGGGCGCCATCGCCGTGCCTTTGCTGCCGTTCTTCAAGATCCAGAGGAGTTCGCCATCTGTTCTGGCTGCTTGCCACTCTTGGTCGGTGAAATTGCGCGGCAAGGGACCTTTGAGTGTGCCGGGCTCAATATCGCTTCCCAATCCCTTGCCGTCTCTTCCGTGGCAGGTCACACAGAATGCTTTCCCCTCAAAAAGCTGCTTCCCTTTCTCAATGGTCTCTTGAGTCGGTGCCAGGGGATTCTTCCAGGTCTTAGCCTGGTTAATTTGGTCGACTGGAACTCGCGGCTTGAGTATGGCGTCATCGGCGCCCAAGGCTGAGCTGCCGGTTGCCCAGGCTGCTGCGAGCAATACGGTGATCAAGAGAACGTGACCCATTGGGATGTTTTTCTCCCTGTGTAGTACTGGATGATTGTTGGCCAAGCCATGGGGGCCGGCCCGTCCATTTTGGAGCTAGGCCGACCCTCCTTCGGTAGAGCTACTTTTCTGAATAGCCTGGAAACTTATGTCCGAGGGATTGCGGGAAACTCACCGTCCCATCGGGAAATTCTTGTCCGTGCTGCCACAGCTGGTAAACAATGCCGTCTGTCCCTGCTGCTATTTCTACGACTTTGGCCGCTTGGTCAGCAGGCATATCCAGGACTTGAACTCGCCCGGTTGCGACCTCGACCTTATGATCGTGGAAATGCCGGTGCCACTGAATGGCTGGGAGCTTGCGCGTGAGGTCCTTGGCGATGAAATATTCGATGGCAACCAATGGAGCTTTTGGATCAGTGGATTCGAAGAGTAGACATTGAAGGATCTTATCGGAAATCCCCTTACAGTAATGATGGAATGGGCCACCCGGGGTTCCATCCGCCATCATATGTGGCGCTTGAACATGGATGTCGTATCCCATGGCCGGACCGGTTGGTTCTCCGCCGACAGCTTTTTGGGTGGCCACTCCACTGCATCCTACGGCAGCCATCGCAAGTATGGCTAACAGTCCTTTTTTCATCACACACGCCTCCTAGGTTTGAGAAGTCTTTGCCTAGCCTATCCAGGCAGAGAATGAATTCCCCATTTTAGATAGTTATGAGAGGCAGTCGACTGAAAAAGGATTCGGATATTAGTTAGGACACTGTCACACCAAGGCACGTGCATGCGCGTGCGTATGAACTATGAAGGGAGCGTTGGTGAGGAAGGACTGTCGGGCCTGGTCGGGGTAATAAGCTGGTGAGCCTGAGGGGCGATCTTGCCCTCGGCGTCCATCATTTCAAACATCAAACAGCATTTAAGCCTTCCACACACCCCCAGCAACCGAGGGTCGTCAATCGCCAGGTTGAGCTTTTTCGCCTGCTTGGCCGAGATCGGCTTCATATCGGTCAGAAAGCTGGCACAACAAAGGACCAAGCCACAGGTATCGATGCCACCGAGCCGTCTGGCCTCCTCGCGTACCCCGACTTGGCGCATTTCGATACGCCCGCCGAAACGACGGGCCAGGTCTCGGACCAGTTCTCGGAAATCGATTCGGTCCTCTGCTGTGTAGACAAAGGTCAGCTGCCGACGGTGCATGGCTCCGTAGACTTCGACGAGTTTGAGAGAGATATTGAGTTCGGCGGCTTTTGTTCGGCAATAGGAGGCGGCCTCCTGCGAGAGCTGCTCAAGCCGACGGATCAACGCCGTTTCTTCAGCATCTGGCTTTCGCAAAATGGATTTCATCGCACGCATAGGAGGAAGAAAGGGAGTTGAGTACGGTTCAGTGTAGACAATCCCGTACGTGGCTTCTCCATCCACTTCGAGTAAAACAGGATCTCCGTTGCGCAATGGTACGCTGACGGCGCCTAGCTTCTTGACCTCTCCACGGTTCCTGATCTTCACTCCGACCAGGCGGATTGAGGTTGGATAGGTGTGGAGGAGCTCCTCATCACATGCAGGTTCCATGAGGGGATCATACACAAATTTGGTGGAGGAGGGAAACGGTTATGATGACGAAATGGTAAAAGTTGTTTCAGCGTTGATAGCTCGAAGAGAATCGTAAGTTATTGATAAAACGTGAAGATAAAATGGAAGCACTCAGCCTGGTCTATTATGGTAGGCTATTTCACGCTAGAAGGAAGGGTGAGTGTACAATGGGTACGATGCTTCGAGAGCGAAAGAAGATGTTGCGAATACCGAATCAGGTTGTCCTTCCGTTCGGCTACCGGATTACCGTTCGGCAGTTATCGGACGCCGAAATGGACAAGCGCGATGCAAACGCAGACGGAATTTGGGATGATGACTCGAAGACGATCTATGTGAGGAAACGACTTCCCGTGACCCGCCGCCGATACATTCTTGCCCACGAGCTGGGCCACGCCTGGTTGGATTGGCAGCATCGATATATAGACGATGGCAAGGCCAGCACGTAGGGGCTGGAGCACATCAGTCTTCCGCCAACTTCATGATATGCCTCCATTCTAGGGGAGTGACCGGCTGAACTGAGAGGCGAGATCCCTTCTTCAACAACACCATACCGTTCAGCTTGTTCTCTTTTCGTAATTCGTCCAAGGTCAACGCGCGGGAAAATTTCCGAACGTACTTGATATCGACCATGTCCCATCTGGGCTCGGACGGTTTGCTCGCAGGGTCGTAGTGCTTGTCCTTCTTGTCGAATTGCGTTGAATCAGGATACGCGGTTTTGACGACCTCTGCGATGCCGACGACCGCCGGTGGATCAGTGTTGCTGTGGTAGAACAACACGTGATCGCCGACTGCCATGCTGCGCATAAAATTACGAGCTTGATAGTTGCGTACGCCATCCCAATAGGTTGCGTGGTTGGGAGCGCGTATCAAGTCATCGATCGAGAATGTGGTGGGCTCTGACTTCATCAACCAATACCCTTGTGGTCCCATTCATTCCTCTCCTTTTATGAAGCATTCATCAGCTCCTTTCTCGCGAACGGGAGTCGATAAACTTGATCAGGGCCTGATAGGTCAGCTCCCTTATTTGAGCTGTGGTCATGCTTCGGCCATCGAGGTTACCTTCTAGCCAGATGCGAGTAGAGATCGATTCAATGGCTTCGTTACAAACAGTCCACAGGTCATGGAGAAAGCATTCGGGTAAGCCTACTTGGATGCCTTCCGATTCAATTCGATCGTCCAGCAGGGCGAGGAGGTCGGAAATGGCCTGATCGGGACGATACGGAAGGGGAGTAAAGCCAAACTGTTCTTGGGATTGTTGCTCTTGCATTGCCTGATCGACAAGGTCCCGCATGTACTCTTTGAGTAGACCAATGACATGTCCAGAAAACGCGATAGGCTGTCCCATGCGCTATTATCGAGCTTCCTGAAGGAAGGAGCAAGATCGACCAAGCTTATTGATAGGATAATGCCAGGTGGTTATTGATGTGGATCATTGGGTGTGGGGCCAAAAGTGACCGGCAGTGATTGAGCGGGGGTACACCTCGCTGACCCGCTATGAGCGACGACATCTCGTTGGCTATCTCACGTTCGGCAGGGTCGGTGTACCCGCGCACGATAAACTCTACGCCTTTTCTTACAACACGCAAGGCCCGAAGATGGCCTTACGTGGGAGTCCATTTGGGCTAGGGTAAAGGAGCCAGTAGGACCTGCCTGAGCTTGGAGTGGAAAGATGAACAGCGTGATGGGTGCGCCGTCGAGAGGTCAAAGACGACATGAGGATCTGTGCCCTCTTGTTAGAAAGACGGCTCTTGATTCATCGTGCGCCGGCATATTAGTTTCTCTCTGCTCTCAAAAAAACATCCAATTAGCCATTCTGGGCCCGTCGAGATGATGACCCCTCCCACAACCGAGCGCTTCGAGATCGCGCTCAACACCTCTGCCGGTCAGATTTCCACGGCTGTGGAGGTGCCGACTGGATTTGTGCCGGTTACTGCCATTGTTCCGTTGATACGGCGTTTGGGGGAAGAAGCCCAAGCACTCGAAGTGGCGCGTTCCGTTGAGGCGGGTCGACCGCCTTCGTGCCACAAGGGATGTGCGGCTTGCTGTCGAATGTTGGTCCCCCTGTCGGCTCCGGAAGCATTTGCGTTAGATGAGTGGGTCCGCTCGTGTTCGACTGAGCAACAGGGGCGTATTGCAGCACGGTTCGTGGAAGCGAAATCTCGGCTGCTGTCACAGGGTCTCTGGCAACGACTCTCAGAACTCTGTAGTGCTCAGGAACAGCCGAACGACGAGGCACTGGAAGTGATGAATCGCGAGTACTATGCTCTGCGACTGCCTTGCCCCTTCCTTGAAGAAGAGGCATGTACGATCTATGAGGCACGTCCCGCGGCATGCCGGGAGCTGCTGGTGAGCTCGCCTCCCGAGCGCTGTGATGACCTGATCAATAATCGCGTGGACCCAATTTCAGCGCCTATACTGGTCAGCACGGTATTGGGGCTGCTCTGGCAAGAGCTGAGGAAGGCTCCGACAAGGTTGATCCCACTCCCGGTAGCTCTCGATTGGGCGAAGGGTTATGAGCAAGAGAATCACCACACGTGGAAGGGCGTCGAGTTACTCGATCGCGCACTGGACAAGACGTGGCGTTTCTTAAGCCAATCGACGCCTAGAAGCGGCCAAGATTCTGTTGAATAAGTGCCAAGATCAGCGTTATGCAGCGTGAATGAAGAGGAGAGGTTATATGCAGAAGTCTGTCGTGGTGTGTCTAGACTTGGAAGGCGTGCTCGTGCCGGAGATCTGGATTAATGTCGCACGGAAGACCGGCATTGACGATTTAAAGATTACGACTCGCGAGATGCCCGATTACGACAAGCTCATGAGACAGCGGTTGCACATTCTCGATCGGCACGCGTTGAAGATCAGTGACATTCAAGATGTGATTGAAAAGATGGGGCCGTTAGACGGGGCGACTGAGTTCCTCGCATGGCTACGGGAGCGTTGCCAAGTCATTATTCTGTCGGACACCTTCTATCAGTTCGCCCAGCCACTCATGCGACAGCTCGGCTTCCCAACTCTCTTTTGCCATCAGCTGGAGATCGATGGGAGTGGCCGCATTATGAATTACCACATGAGAATGCAGGATCCAAAGAAGCATGCTGTGGATGCGTTGAAATCGCTGAACTTTTATACGATGGCCGCAGGTGACTCGTACAACGACACCACCATGCTCAGGGAAGCCGACGCCGGATTTTTCTTTTGTCCTCCCGAGCATCTACCAAAGGAGTTCCCTCAGTTTCCCGTGACGCAGACCTACGGCGAGCTGCAAGAGTGGTTTGCGAAAGCGGGCCATTTGCAATAGCGGGTGATAGACGGGGATTTAGAGGGTTCGATGGAGATTCTTGGTGGAGTCGGTCACTGCGGCTAGCGGCCGCCTAGAAGTTGATCCAGAGCTGTGCATAGGCCCAATCTTGCCCAACGGCCCGGCCCCCCAAATTCCGCGAAATATAGGGACCAGGGAACAGATGGCCATAGCCGCCTTGAAAGGCCACCATGCCGGCCATGAAGAAGTGTGTCCAGACGACATCGACTTCGTCACCGATATGAGTTTCCGTGTTGTCGGGTTGTGAGAACACGTACACTCCTTGGCTTGCCCGGTACCAATTATCACGAGCGTTCGCAAGGTGGATGTTCGAGTACCAGAGTTCGATATGGTCGTTCGTGGTTGGGCGTGCTTGGAAGTTCCCTGAGAAACTCATCATATTCTTCCACGCGATGACATCCATGTATCCCATGTGAATGTGATTCGTCGGGAAGAAGTTCTCAAACGTGTTGGCGGTCTTACAATCCCCATAGGCCGCGTTGAGGGTACAATTCGCTCGGCCGTCTCCTGAGGCATAGTCGAAATTAAAGGCGATTCGAGGTTTGCCTGGTAGGTTGAAGGCGGTATATCCGATCCAGTTTCTCGTGGCCCATGCATTGATGTGGAGACACTTTCCCTCTCCTCCAGGGTCACCACAGAGGGCGCTAGCGCTCGCAGCGGTGTCCCCCATCTGACCGAACTGATAGACCACTTCGCTGGACGCATCGAAATAGCCCTTTTTCATGGCCACACGTGTTCCGACGGTATGGCGAGTTTGATTGCCGTGCTTCGGGGTGCCCAGCCCCTGGGAAGAAATGTCTCCTCCGCCGAGGTTGCTCTTGTAATAGGCGTAGAATGGTTCTATCAAAAACCCAGGGACTGTCTTGATCTGGTTGTACAAGATAAAGAGGTCCGCATCTCCGGCCGCATTTCTTGCTTGACCTGTCCCCCCGATGTTTGGGTTTCCGCTCCCGAGGGCTGCTCCTTGTACCAGGTCCGTTTCTGCTGTCCGAAACCAGCCAGCATGGGTATCCATGATGCTGTGGCTATACTGCACCATGACCCCGTCAAACGAGAAGCCTGTGTTGGCCCAATCGAAGTGGCCGAACAAGCTTTGGTCCCCGAAGACGAGATACTGCCGGCCTGCCTTCACTCCCAAATTTTGGATGCCGGCAAAATTACGGATCAGCATATAACCGGCTCGTACGCCGAGTGAGCAGACGGGTCTTCCTCCCGGGCTTGGCGTAGACCCGCATGTATGGATAATGGGGTCTCCATTGACCCCCGCGCCTCCGGCGCCGACCGGTGTGCCGTTTCCACCCCAGGTACGAGAATCAATCAGTTCAAGGTAGAAATTGACATCAGGGGACAGGTCGTAGCCGATACCCAGTCGGGTCATCTGTTGGACGAATTGATCATTGGCTTTACCGAGGAGGTTGTTTGGTGCAATGCCGGGCGCATTACATTGTCCAGCCGCTCCGATTCCGCCACCAAAACAGACGTTGTTGCGGTATTCAGGTCGGACCCGAAGATCGGCGCGCATCCAGAGGTTGCGAAGGTCAAAGTTCCTTCCAGTTTTTGGATCAAATGGTTCGTAGGCTTCTTTTTGTGGGATCCCGCGGCCGATCACGATTGGATTGGTGATCTTTTCGCCTGGTGGTAATTCAAAGGCGCTTTGGGCTGGACTACAAAGAGCAATAAGCCCAACCCCTGCTATCGTCGCCGTGAGGAGAACTGTCTGCCATTGTCCCTGTCGTGGTTCACGAGTCGTTTTGGGGGTATTCATACTATACTCTGGAAAAGAATTGAGTTGATTTGCGCAGGTCCTTCAGCAGGAGGGGGGAAATAGAGGAGAAGCTCTCTAGTCCGTGTCCTCTTCGTGAAATCACGCATTGATGATGTGTGGTTATTTTATATCTGACCCAACTTGCTCATGGGTGTGGGGGCCTCCTCCGGAGGTGTCCCTGCAGCTGTAATCTCTTCTTCGGCTTCTTTTATGGAAGATTGAAGGTCTTGTTCGACCATTTTGACTTCTTGCTGAATCATGTTCAGCTCTGGTTCTACGGACTTACGAAGGTCCTCAGCTGTATCTTTAAAGCCCTTAATGGCTTTGCCGACTTGGCGACCGACTTCAGGAAGTTGTTTGGGACCAAATAGGAGAAAGGCGATCACCAGAATAATTAAGATCTCGCTGGCTCCTAATCCAAACATGAATCACGGTACGAGAAAAGGTAATGCCATTGATCTCTTGCTGTTCAGTCGTCCAGCCACTCAGGCCGCTTACCCTTGTTTTACCTGGCTTGGGTGTGTCGATTGGGGCGTAGGCGATGGTGAGGCTTCTGATTGGGCACCGACCTGATTTGACGCTGCTGCCTGCGACTGGCCCTGTTGAGACTGTTCGGCCGGTGTGACGTCAATTGCATCAGCTTCGTGCACAGACTTTTTGAAACCTTTGATGGCTTTTCCGAGGCCTTCTCCCAATTGGGGAAGTTTACCTGCGCCGAAAATGATCAAGACAATGATCAAAATCAGCATTAATTCCATCCATCCAAATGAACCGAACATCCAGAACCTCAAAAGAAAGTGATGAGTATGGATCCTAACTCGCTATGTTCCTGGAATAGAGAGACTTTTACTCTGCACCCTTCGCTGCGAAGGCTATAGGAAAATTGCAGGACAGTCAAGATGAAGTGAGTGATCGTGTGGGGTTAGAACGGTTGAATTATTCCACCTCCAAGGACATGGTCACCTTCATAGAAGACGGCGGATTGACCAGGACTGAGTGCCCGTTGAGGCACCTGGAACTGAATGCGGAGGCTTGAGGAGTTCAATGGAGACAGAATCGCGGGTGTCGGGGGTGTCGCGTAGCGGACTTTGACCTGAACTTCAGCGGATCTCTCCAATAAATGGGACGCAAAGAGGTTGAGGTCGCTCACCGTGCACTCGTGTCTGCGTAGGGATTCTTCTGGGCCGAGCACGACGGTATTGGTCGCTGGCCGTACCTCTTGCACGTAGAGCCGTTGTCCTGTGGCAATACCAAGGCCTCGTCGTTGACCAGGGGTGTAGAACGCAATTCCGTCGTGTTGGCCCAGGGGCTGCCCCGTCTCATTGATAAAGAGACCTGGTCGTTTGGCCTCGGGAAGCTCCTTTTCGATAAACGTACGGTAGTCTCCTTGGGTGACAAAACAGATCTCCTGACTTTCCTTCAGCTCGTCGGCTGGGAGCCCCAAGGCCTCCGCTTCTCTCCACACGTCAGGTTTTCTCAGATTGCCCAAGGGGAAGAGGAGTTTGGGCAGCCAGTGAGGGTTAAGGCGGTAGAGAAAGTAGGTTTGATCCTTGCGATCATCGGCGGCTCGCGCCAGGACCGGAATGCCCTGATGGTTTTGGAGACGAGCGTAATGGCCTGTTGCGACGTAATCGACCTTGCGTGCAGCGGCGAGATCGATGAGGCCCCGAAGCTTTACTCTCTCGTTACAGCGAACACAGGGATTGGGTGTGGTGCCAGTCGTATAGCCGTGAAGAAAATCGTCAATCACTCCTTTCTGAAAGGTGTCACGGGTATCGATCACTTCGTGAGAGATGTTGAGCTGTTTGGCGACGTGCTTGGCGATACCGACCTTGCAACAGCTTCGTTCTTGCCATTTTTTGGACGTTGCGGCGGTTTCGTCCTCGTGTTCCCATACTTGGAGGGTGACGCCGTGCACCTCGTAGCCTTGGTGAACGAGCAATGCAGCTGCGACGGAGCTATCAACTCCACCGCTCATACCGAGAAGGACGGTTGGACGAGTCATTGGAGGAGTATTGTACCGGGAGGAGTGGGTAAAGGGCTAGAGGTCTACCACGCGAGTCTTGCCACGATGGGACGGGAAATCGTGCACGTTCTTGGATGACGGTTGACCGTCATCGACCCATTTATGAGCTCCCATATCACACATGCCATGGAAGTGTGCGCCATCTTCGATCGAAATGCCCGGTGTGCGAATGTCGCCGATGAGCACCCCAGGTTTAAGGATTTGAATTTTAGCCGTGGCTGTGACTGTACCGTTGACCTTGCCGCTGGTCATGAGGGTGCCGGCGGAAAGAATGCCTTTGATCACCGCCTGCTCTCCAATAATAAGAGTCCCGGTGGTGTGGACTTCGCCTTCAACACGACCGTCGATTCGAATGGTTCCATCAAAGTTGAGGATACCCTTGAAATCGACGCCCTTTCCGAGGAAGGTGAAATTGTCGCTGTCGCTGGTTTCCTGAGTACTTTTGTCGCCTAGAGCCCACATCAGTTGTTCTTGCTCCTTGTGACAAATCCGAGGAGGTGCCGTCCTTCAGTGGGATTGGACAGGAGAGAGGGGGGCTTATTCAGTGAGAAGGAGCCTCCCCTCTGTGTGTCGTCTAGTGTATCACATGCTCTAGGTGGAAACCCTCCGGATAGCTGGTTCATTGGATGTCGTGACCGCATGGAGATGTGTGGTGTCACGTTGGGATGTGGAGGTGGCTTCTTCCATCTCCAGGGTGCCATTGAAGAGGACCCCATCTTCCATGGACAGCATGGGTGTGGTGACTCCGCCGTTGATAATCGCGGGTGCTCGCAGCTTCATCTTATCTCTGGCATAAATATCTCCTGTAATTTTCCCCTTACAGACGATCGTGCCGGCCGTTACTTTTGCGGTGATAACGGCTTCTTCTCCAACTAAGAGGATGCCATCGGTATGGATTTCCCCCTCAAGAGTCCCATCAATCCGGACGGTTCCGTTATAGGTGATTGTCCCCTTAAACATGACGCCTTTTCCGACGAATGCGCTGACGTCTTGGCCTGGTTCTTGGCGCATAGGTTCAAGGCTCGATCCATTGCCTTCAATATCAACCTCGTCGGAACGCCTACTGTCTTGTTTATCCTTCCACATACGCTCGCCTCCTCTCACGATTTGGGCTAGGGGAATCCGGCTGAAGGGCGGAATCCTTATCGTTAAGAGATATATCGGTCAGTTCCACCGAGATATTGAGCGGCCATCTGGGTAAAAGCGCAATGAGAAGCGTTTTTTGGGCGCGTCAGGGGTACCAAGGCACGATGAACGTTAGCTGAGCAGGGTCTCCACAACACCATCAAGTTCCTCGGGGGAAAAATAATGAATGACGATCTTCCCTCCTTGATTATGAGGGTGAATGCTCACCTTTGTGCCCAACCGTTTCTGTAACCTGGCTTCGAGGTCCGCCCATGGGGAGCTGTGAGATGTCTTGTGCTGCCGTTTCTTTCCTGTAAGGGAGGATTCCACGAGTTTTTCTGTTTCCCTGACAGACAGAGCTCCAGACGCCACCATTTTGCCAATCCTCAACTGGTCTTCGGGGGATGAAAGGCCGAGGAGGGCTTTCGCGTGACCCGTTGTGAGGGTGCCTTCGTGGACGAGCTCCTGGAGCTCAGGATGAAGATGGATTAGCCGAACAAAGTTCGCCACGGAAGAACGATCACGACCGACTTTCGTGGCAATGGCGTCTTGTGTCAGACCGAATTCATTCATCATACGCGAATAGGCTCGTGCCGTTTCCATAGGATTCAAGTCTTCCCGTTGGAGATTCTCCACCAATGCCAGCAAGAGTGATTCTTGATCACTGCAATTGCGAATAACGACGGGAATGGTCTCTAGGCCAGCTTCTTTCGATGCGCGCCATCGGCGCTCTCCAGAGATTAGTTCATAGATGCCGTCCCCTTTGCGCCTGACCATAATCGGCTGAAGCACTCCGCTCTCCTTGATGGACGCAGCAAGTTCAGCGAGTTCGTCTGGCGGGAAGGTGTGCCGTGGTTGATAGCGATTGGGGACAATCGTCTCGATCCGTATCCTCTGAACATCGGTCGGCTCCGTAGATGGACTCAACGTGGAGGATGGGAGGAGGGCACCAAGGCCTTTACCGAGGGCTTTTTTCTCCATGAGCAATAAACTCCTTAGCTAAATGTACGTAAGACTGCGAGCCGGCTGATGCGACGTTGTACAGAATTCCAGGTCGGCCGTAACTCGGAGCTTCTGCGAGGGACACGTTGCGTGGGATGACCGCGTGATACACCTTGTCAATGAAGTGAGAGCGCACTTGTTCGGCTACCTGTCTGGCTAAGCTATTACGCGAGTCAAACATCGTCAGGACGATGCCCTCTAGATCTAGACGTGAGTTAAATGATTGACGAACAAGATCGATGCTCCGGATGAGTCTGCTCAGACCTTCCATCGCATAATATTCACATTGAACCGGTATGAGAACTGAATCCGCAGCAGTAAGAGCATTAATGGTGAGGATTCCAAGGGCTGGAGGGCAATCTAGAAAAATAAAGTCATAGGTCTCTCTAATCTCACTCATGATGGACTTGAGATGACTTTCACGGCTTTCAAGATTGACAAGCTCAATCTCAGCTCCTGCAAGGTCAGAGTTGGCCGGAAGAATGGAGAGTCCTGGAACTGATGTTGCCATTGAAGATTCTCGAATCGTGCTGATTTTAGCTAGACAACTGTACGTTGTGTTCTTTAACGATCCGTGGTCAATGCCGAGACCACTCGTGGCATTTCCCTGAGGATCCATATCGATGAGCAGAACTGATTTTCCTTCTAGGGCAATGGCAGATGAGAGATTTATCGCCGTAGTAGTCTTACCAACTCCGCCTTTTTGATTCGCAACCGCAACGACCTTTCCCATTTGTGGAGCTCCTACAACAGAATTGTTCCACGTGGAACACCAAGTGTGTGTTTCATTTAGACCGAAGGCATAACAATGGAAATAACTCTCTGCCCATATCCATTCTGCAGTTGAAATATGTGTTCACGCAATAATGACCAGTTTGAAGAAAGATCAGATGGGGGAATTGGTTGTGATGAAAACAGAATGGCCTTCCCTTCTTGTCGAAGGAGTTTTTGACCATCTTTTAAAATTAAACCATGCTTCAAGGCACGAGTCGCCAAGTAATCAAATGATCCGTATGGCATGCGTTCGTTCATGAATCTCTCTAGAGTACCGGCGAATATGTCAATATTTTCAAGTTGAAGAAGGCCGATGATGAACCGAAGGAAGGAGACCTTCTTGGCGACCGGCTCAACGAGAGTCATATGCATGTCTAATCTAGCGAGTTTTAAAGGAATTCCAGGAAATCCAGCCCCTGTACCGACGTCAAGGAATCTGGCTCCGACCTTGACATCTTCAGCTTGGAGTGCGGCTAAAGAATCCACAAAGTGTTTGATAATAATCTCATCATTTAGCGTGATGCGTGTGAGATTGAAGGATTGATTCCAGATCTGAAGCTGCTCAAGGTACACCATAAATTGCTGTACCTGTTCAGTACTGAGTAGAACGCCGATTTCAGCCGAACTTTCTTGAAGCAGCAATGAAGGCGAACTCGATTGTTCCACGTAGAACAATTACGCTGATGCTTGAGCGAGGTCAATAGGAAAGGTTGGTTTGATGGAATTTCAGGAAAGTACGTGCTGTATAGGAGGGAATTGACGCCTGCTTTTTTCTATCGCAACCAGAAGTAAGGATATAGCAGCTGGAGTTACTCCGGATATTCTCGATGCCTGCCCAACCGTCTCCGGTCTTACCCTATTGAACTTCTCTCGAACCTCACTGGAAAACCCTGAAATAGAATTGTAATCAAACGTATAAGGAATCAATTTCTGCTCAAGCTTCTTGAATTTCTCAACTTGCTGGATCTGCCGACGTACATAACCTTCGTACTTGATCTGGAGCTCGACTTCTTCGCCGATTTCGATCTCAGGAATAACTGGCATCCCAAAAGCTTCTAGAAGTTCTTGATAGCTCGCTTCCTGCCGGCGAAGAAGCTGTGCCATGGTCATAGCAGCCGATGCATTTTCGAGATACGTGCCTTTGGTCTGCAAACGGATTTCTTCGGTGAATGATGGCCTGGCTGTATTCAGATGTTCGATCTCCATTTCAATCAAACGTCGCTTTCGCAAGAACCTTTCGTACGCGTCATCTGGAATCAGTCCGACGTCGTATCCAACTGGCATGAGTCGAAGGTCCGCATTGCTATGGCGGAGAAGCAATCGATACTCAGCTCGAGAGGTAAACATTCGATATGGTTCGTAGGCATCTTTTGTAATGAGATCATCAATGAGTACGCCAATATAGGCTTGGGACCGGTCCAGGATGAGAGGAGGTCTCTCTCTCAGCTTCAGAACGGCATTGATCCCGGCAACCAAGCCCTGCGCTGCTGCTTCTTCATACCCAGAAGTCCCATTAATTTGTCCGGCATGATAGAGGCCAGCAACCTGCTTTGTCTCGAGCGTTCGGTAAAGTTGGCGTGGGGGAAAATAATCGTACTCAATCGCATAGCCAGGTTTGAGTATTTTGGCCTGTTCTAATCCAGGGATTGTTTTCAGCATAGCGGCCTGGACATCAACCGGCAGGCTGGTTGAAATACCGTTCGGATAAAATTCGATCGAGTCCAGTCCTTCGGGTTCAATGAAAATCTGGTGACGTTCTTTCTCCGCAAAACGCACGATTTTATCCTCGATGGATGGACAGTACCGAGGGCCGGTCGATTCAATGACACCGCTATATAGCGGTGAGCGATCGAGATTCTTTTGAATAATGTCGTGTGTCTCTCGGTTGGTATAGGTCAAATGGCAGAGTACTTGTCTGGTCGTGATGTGTTGAGTCCGATAGGAGAAAGGAGGGGGAGGGGAATCACCGGGCTGAGGAATCATCACCGAGAAATCAATCGTCGCCTTGTCCAATCGTGGAGGGGTCCCGGTCTTGAGCCGGCCAACCTCAAACCCAAGATCCCGCATACAATCCGAAAGGTGTTCGGCTGAAGCTTCGCCGGCGCGACCGGCGGGAAAATGGTTGAGACCGATATGAATAAGACCCTTAAGGAAAGTACCTGATGTCAGTATGACTGCCTTGGCATCGATCCTCTCGCCTGAGCCTGTGACAATCCCGGTGACCGTACCCCCAGCCACGAGCAGTCGGTCCACGACTCCTTCGGCAAGCGTCAGATGCTCTTGTGAGGCCATTGTTTCCTGCATCACCATACGATACAGCGATTTGTCGCATTGGGCGCGCAATGCCCGCACTGCGGGTCCTTTGCTTGTGTTGATGAATCGAAATTGAATCCCGGCACGATCCGTGTTTCGCCCCATCTCACCGCCGATCGCATCGATTTCTTTCACGAGGTGTCCCTTAGCGATCCCACCGATGGCAGGATTGCACGACATCTGCGCGATTCGGCTCAGCTCCATCGTCAGCAGCAAGGTGTTCGCACCCATTCGTGCCGCAGCCAGCGCGGCTTCGCACCCGGCATGACCGCCTCCCACTACGATAACATCAAATGCGATGGCCATCAGTTCCTCTATTTGCCAATACAAAACTCGGAAAAAATCTCATCCAACACTTCGTCAGACGTAATGGTTCCAACAATCTCACCCAGTGCATCAGCGGCACCACGGAGATCGACCGCAACACATTCTGGCTCTATGCCTTGTTGGACCGAGGCCAGTGCGTCATTGAGTGAGGCCTCCGCACGTTCGAGCGCCGCCCGATGCCGAACGTGAGTGACAACGACACCATCGCGAGATTCAAAGGACGGCTTCACAAATTGTGAGTGAATCACGGACTTCAAGGCGTCAAGTCCCTCGCCCGTTTGGGAAGAAATGGGAACAACCTTGCACGGTGTATCAGCGCGCAGTGCGTCGGTCAGCCGTTCTACGAATGCTGCGTCGCAAAGATCGATTTTATTAATGACAAGGACATGTTCAGCATGAAGGGTGGGGGAACGGAGATTTCTCAGATCCATCTGTGTCAGTTGAGCAGCGTCCAAGACATATAAGATGATATCCGCCTGGCCTTGAGCTTCGATGGAACGACGGATGCCCTCTTGTTCAACAAGGTCGGTGGTATCACGCAGCCCAGCGGTGTCGATCAACGTGATTCGCAGACCGAGCCAGGTAATGGACTCTTCAATAATATCGCGAGTCGTGCCGGGGATATCAGTCACAATCGCTCGATTCTCCCGGAGTAAACGATTCAGCAAACTCGACTTGCCAACATTGGGCTCCCCGGCGATCACCACGCGGACTCCCTCGCGCAGGACCCGTCCCGTCTCGGCAGTCTCCAACATCCTCCGAACGTGATCCAGTGTCTCCTGGAGAGAGCCGATCATCTCCTCGCGCCGGACGAACGTAATATCTTCTTCTGCGAAGTCGATCCCTGCTTCTAGGTGAGCCAACAGTCTGACGAGTTCAGTACGCAAACGATGGACCTGTTGCGTGAGTTCGCCGCGGAGCTGGCGTTGTGCCAATTTGAGGCCCAGCTCTGATTTGGCCCTGATGGTGTCCAGCACCGCCTCAGCCTGAGACAAATCCAGGCGGCCGTTCAAGAAGGCTCGTTTGGTAAACTCTCCTGCCTGTGCCAGCCGGGCTCCGGCAACGATGCAAGCCTGACAGACTCGTTGCAGGACGAGCCCATTGCCGTGGCAGTGGATCTCCACCACGTCCTCTGCGGTAAACGACCGAGGCGCCTTCATATAGACCACCAGGCCTTCGTCGATGATCTGCTCTGTCAACTGACTAGCCGTGGAGCTTGAATGGCTACTGATTGAAGGAGCAGGTGGAAAGAGAATATCGGCCAGGTACAGCGTGTGAGAAGCGAGGGTATGAAGCGATTTCTTGGAACGCAGCCGAACCACGTGGCTTGTGATGTCAACCGCATGCGGCCCGCTTATCCGAACGATACCAATACCGCCCTCACCAACAGGAGTGGCAATTGCACAAATCGTATCCTCGGGCGTTCCGACAGCTGGCATGTTCACACGCGTTCGTGAGGATCCGTCACATCGAACGAAACCGACCGAGCCTCATTTCTTGCCACCTTGGTCATCCGTCGTCAGTGCTGTGGCGGGAGTTCGAAAGAAAAAGTGATCCGTCACGAATTGTTGCACAATGGTGAGCACATTATTGGTCAGCCAATACAACACGAGGCCGGCAGGAAAATTGACGAACAGGAATGTCATGGCCACCGGCAGCATCAACATCATTTTTGCCTGAGTCGGATCCATCGTCGTCGGTTGGATCTTTTGCATCACCATCATGCTGATTCCCATGATGATCGGCAGAATATAGTAGGGATCCTGAAGCGACAGGTCGGTGATCCACAGCCCTAACGGCGCTTGGCGCAAATCGATCGTCATGTACAGAATATTAAACAGCGACACGAAGACCGGCATTTGCAATAACATCGGGAGACAGCCACCCACGGGATTGACTTTGTGGTCCCGGTACAGCTTGATCAGTTCCTTGTTCAAGCGGTCACGATCGTCCTTGAACTTTTCTTGGACAGCTGCCACTTTCGGCTGGATGCCCTGCATCTTCTTCATCGATGTGTAACTTTTATATTGTAAGGGGATAAACAACACCTTGATGCAGATGGTGAGGAGGATGATCGTCACTCCATAATTATGCGTATAGTCATTGATATAACGCAGCACGGAGAAGATGGGCTTGGCCACGGCCCTGACCGTGTCCCAGCTCCCGAAAAGGAACCAGCCAAAATCAATGGTATCTTCGAGCCGAATTTGCAGACTCTGGAGGGTGTCAAACTCCTTGGGGCCGGCAAAGAGCTGGAGTTCGAGTGGTGTTCCGGAGGAATCAACCGGTAACCGTACCGCCGTGGAGATAAGCTTGTCTCCTTGCTTCTTAGGCCAAGCGGACGCGCTCGTCTTTGGAATAAGTGCAGAAATGAAGTACTTATCTTGTAGCGCGACCCATTTCACAGGACCCTTGAGCTCTGTCTCGGTTTCCGGCATGTCGTGTTCAATTTTGTCGTCAATAAGCGAGGCGGCTCCGACAGAACCGATAAACCCTTCTCCCCAATCCACAACCCCAAAATTCGTCCCCAATCCTAGTTTCACTGCTTCTGTGAGCCCACTGGATTTCAACGCGATATCGACGACATAGCTCTCGGTGTGAAACGTCAGGCGCTTTTCCAATCGTACGCCGGTTGCTGGATTACTGTACGAGAAGGTGATATGGCCCGTGGGGTGGCCCTGGTCCAATGTCGTAAAGTCCTTTTCGACCCTATAGATCCCTTCGCTTATTTCTTTTGAATGAGAGGTGTCATCCACTGTGACCGTCAAGGGCTCGGCAAACTTGCCGCGCTGTCGTACGAGTTGTACGAAGGGCTTTCCATCGGAACTGCTGCGATAGCGTTTGAGTTCCCAGCTCGTGAGTGCGGCCCCACGGGTCGTAAACGTAGCCCGGTAGAGCTCCGTTTCAACCACGATGAATTCCGGCGCAGAAGATTCTCGACGTGAATCTTGGGGAGAAACATCCCCAGCGGATGGTTTTTGTGGTGCAATGGTCGTGGTCGCGGGAGCGCCCGGGGTTGGAGACGCAGGGCCTATACTCGAAGGAGATGACGTATCGCTTATGGAAGGTTCCGCCTCTTCCGAAATAGTCGGTTCAGGGAGTAGGCCAAGCTCTTTGATGATGTACTCATACCCAAAGATAATCCCAAGAGAGAGAAACAAGAACACGATGACGCGCTTTTCCATGAGGAGGCTATGCTTTCTTTGATAAAGATATACTCGTCGCTACTTGACCGGGTCTTCTCCACCGGGGTGGAAGGGGTGACATTTCAGAAGCCGGAGGATGGTTAAGCCGAGTCCCTGTAATGCTCCATATTTCGTGATCGCATCTGAGGCGTATTGCGAACAACTGGGTTCAAATCGGCATGTGCGACCGTACAAAGGGGAAATCACCATGCGGTATCCTTGAATCAGCCACAGACACAGTGATCGCATATCAATGGGCCTTTGCTCGAAGCACATGCAGGCGCTCAAGCGACGTTCTCCACGCTTGGACCAACCCCTCATGGGATTGCAGGAGTGCATCTCGCTTTGGAAACACGAGAAGTCCTCGGCCCGGAACCAAGTCCGGATGTAATTGCCTTACCAGTTCACGAAAGACTCGTTTCGCCCGATTGCGCCGGACGGCATTCCCAAATCGCCGTCCCACGATAATTCCAATCCGACTCGGCGCATCGTCCATCTTGTGCGCCAAGAGATTGAAGAGCCCGGTTGAAATTCGGCGACCATGTTGTTTAACGGTCTGAATATCTCGGCTGCTGCGCAAGAAGATACCATGGTCTATGCGAGGTTTCGGTGTCATTGAATGAAGGAGGTATTTCGACGCCGCATCCTATCCGTTCACGATCCCGGAGAAGGCTCTAGCTGGTAGGTGAGCGCACGCTCAACAGCAACGCGAGAGAATTGGAGAGCGACCCGAAGGACACCTGCCGATCCGACACGATGTACCTAGACAGTCAACCGAGCTCGTCCCTTAGCCCTCCGGCGGGCCAGCACCTTGCGTCCGTTCTTGGTGCTCATACGTTTTCTAAACCCGTGCTCACGCTTCTTTTTTAAGTTGGACGGTTGTCGCGATGTAAAAGACATAAGTTCCCTTTCCGTTCCCTCGCTTTGAATAGTCAGGTCAAATGAACGGTGGATTATAGGGGAGGCATGTGGGCCTGTCAATTTCAGGCTGCCTCCAACCATCGGTCGGTGTGGCCGGCTGCGACCCCTAAATGTCCATAGGATTGAGGCACTTTTGCTTTTGGCCACCAGAGTGCCACAAAGTCAGGTGTCACGGGATGATCAAAGTCACCATAAACATTCGAAATAGATAGAATTGTTACCTGATACCGACAATTATCGGTGGCACCGAGCTTGCTGCATGTTTTAGGTGTGCCAGTATGCCAGAAGGGCGTAGTCTGTTAAGCTGGCGTATCTATCATGCAATAATCTTTATAGTATTCGAGGGGTAGTACCAGCGGCGGATCAGGCACTGCTACGCATAGGATGGATGCAAGGACAGCTGAATTGAACAAAATCGATGGATAGAACCTGTAAGGAGGATTCTTCGTTATGTTGAGAAAAGCATCACTTGTCTCTCTAACCCTGACTCTCATGATGATTGCTGGATGTGCGGAACCTCCTACCCAGCAGATCCAGGAAGCAGAAAAGGCTCTCAAAGATGCACAGGAAAGCGGCGCGGCCACCTATAGCGCTGAAGAGTATGCCAAGCTGGAAGGGACCCTTACCACATTGCGGAAAGAAGTCACCGATCAGGATGAAAAATTCTCACTCTTTCGAGACTATGGCAAGGCCCAACAATTGTCTGCCTCGGCCAAAGCGGATAGTGAACGGATCAAGACGGCCGCGACCCTAAAGAAGGAAGAGGCGAAGGCAGCTGCTTTACAAGCCCAACAAGTCGCCGAAGAGGCAGTAAAAGCCACGCAAGATTTGGTCGCCAAGGCACCGGTTGGAAAAGATCGCGCCGCAGTGGAGGCCATCAGGAACGACGTAGACGGGCTCAAGTCGTTACTGAAACAGGTTCAGGCATCGATCGACAAAGAAGATTATCCGGCTGCGCAAACCCAGGCGAAGGCCATTCATGACATGAGCCAAAGCGTGTCAGCCGAAATACAGAACGCACTTGCGAAGGTGGGCAAAGGAAGACCTGCGAGGAAAAGATAACGCACGGCATGGCGCGTGACCAGACACATACGAGGCTTGCCGCAATTTTCTGCGTCCTCTGCGTGGCTGGGTGTGTTCAAGCTGTTCCACCGGACCTCCTTGTTGCTCTTGAGGCCATCGACCAAGACTTGATCGCATTGCGGGCTCCGGAAGCTGCGCCTGAGGAGTATAGGCAGTTTGTTCGCCAATGGGTCTCTCTGAAAGCGCGCGTCCAATTGGATGATGATCTGATCAGATGGCCATGGGAAGTGAGTGATCTTGAGAATGAACTCCGCCGGCTGTACATCACGAGCGAACGTACCGTCTCCCAGCTCCACGAGCGGCACGCCTCGCAGCACCGCACGGCGCAAGCCACGGTGGCTCGCCTTGAAGAACAGCTTCATGCGATTACCTCGAGAGTCGAAGCGATCGATGGGCGCATCCTCCTAGGAGAACGAGTCGTTCAAACGGATCTTCTGGTCAAACAAGCGCGCTCCTTCTTCGAGCAAAAAGACTTCCAACGAGCCATGCACGCGGCGGAGAAAGCGGATCATGCGCTCAAGGCCCAGACGGCATTGCTCAGTCAAGAATTGGGACGATATGCCGACGAGAATCGAATCGCCTCTTGGCAGACGATGGCCAGGCAGACGATCGAGTGGTCACGCATCCACCAATCAACGGCCATCGTGGTGAGCAAGGCCGACCGAGAATTGATACTCTACAAGAGCGGGCGGAGGGTGCTATCATACCCCGTCCGGTTAGGATTCAATGGCATGCTGGAAAAGCAGGTCCAGGGGGATGGGGCGACACCAGAAGGCCGGTATCGAGTGACGGATAAGCGTGGTCCAGGGCAAACGCAATTCTACCGAGCCCTGGCTCTAGATTATCCTAATGCCGAAGATCGGCGGCGATTCAACTATGCGAAGAAGTCGGGAAGGATTAGCCCGGCCAAAGGCATTGGTGGCCAAATCGAGATCCATGGAGCCGACAATGAACTGTTGGCTCGGACCCTTGGGTGTATCATGCTCGATAATCCGAATATGGCGATGCTCTTCGAAGGCGTTTCTGTCGGGACACCGGTCACGATCGTGGGTGCCTTGACCAGGGAGAACGCAGTGGCCTTGGCCTTATCGGAACTTGCGCAGCGAAGAACTCAAATCTGAGTGTAGACTATGCGCCGACTCCTTCTTGCCACGTCAGTGGTCGTCTTGCTCCTTCTCCTGGTCGTGAGTACCCGGTCTATGAATCCTGCAGCGCCTGGGGATTCCCAAGCGGTTCACCAGCCTGCAGTTCAGGACAACACCAGCCTTCGTACATTGCAAGCCCGGTACAAGACGCTTTCCAAACAGTTATCACAGCTCATGCCACGCGAGCCCTATATCTTGGTGGATACGGCCAGGAATCGACTGTATGTCAAGCGTCATGATGAGGTGGTCCTTAACGCAATTGCTTCGACTGGGAGCGGAACAATTCTCGACAAGCCTGGCGAAAGCAAGAGTCAGTGGATTTTCGATACGCCCCGTGGAGAGTTTCTTGTAAAGACAAAATTAGCGAATCCCACCTGGATTAAGCCGGATTGGGCCTTTATCGAAGAAGGGCTCGCGGTTCCGCAAAACGCTGCCGAACGAGCGGAACAAGGTGTGCTAGGCGATTATGCGCTAGGTTTTGGAAAAGGCTACTTCATCCATGGGACGCTCTATACCCGATTGTTGGGGAAGAATGTGACACATGGATGCATCCGGCTGAATGACAGCGATCTTAAAGGTGTCTACCAGCTCGCCCGAGTGGGGACACCCATCATGATCTTTTGACCCCTCCACAGTGCGCAGATATTGATGATGAAACTCTGCGCCATTCTGATCCTCTTCGTCTTCACCACGCCAAGCTGGGGAAAGGACCTTGAGGCTTTCCCTGACCTCCAGCTCAACGACGTACAAGGACTGAAAGAAGCAACCCGTGTGCTTGAGGAAGAACTCAAGCTCGCGGCACGCCCGCAGACCTATCTACTGATTGATCTGGTTGGGAGCACCATCCAGATTAAAGGGCGTGGCATCGGGCTCCACCAGATTCCGATCATTCGCTGGTCTGGTGAATCGGGAAACGAATTAAAAGGGATACACAAGCTGGTGGCGCGACCATCAGTCGTTCGACGAAAAATCGATCCGGGTGCCGCAGGTGAACAGGAGCCGATTTCACTCGCCGATATGCCTACCGACTATGTCGTGTCATGTTCGCCTCCGATGACCATTGCCGTGGTTCCCTCGACAGCCGGCGAAACCCTCCTTCGCGGCGCCGCCATTCTGGGAAAATCAGGGTGGCATCACGTGCAACATTGGGCCAGCTCGCTCTTCACCGACGCGCCATCAACACCGACACCTCATCTGCAACTCACCATCGCGGTCGACCATGCGCAGTCCTTGGCCTGGTCGCTGGTGGACGGGATGGCGATCGTCATTCGCCGGCCAGCCGATAAATAGGTAGCGCACGCATAGGCAACGGGTATGAGTACGCTTCTGGAGAAGAACACGACCGTCCGGACCTTTAACAGCCAGGGCTTTCTCACGGCCATCACCGACCGCACCGGCAACACCGTGACGATTGTTGGGAACGGCGCGCAGATTCAGCAGATCATCGAGCCCGGCGGCCGCGCCCTCACGTTCCAATACAGCGGCGGTGGCATCAGTCAGATCACCGATCCACTCGGCCGCACCGTCACCTATACCTATGAAGGCGTCCCGGTGCCCTATGCGTTTCCCCGGCTGCGGAGCGTCACCAATCCGGCCGGCGGCACGACGACGTATACCTACGTGCCCACCTTCAAGCCGTATGATCTCGAGCGCATCACCGACGCGCGGGGGATTACCTATCTGACGAACACCTACTGCACGGGATCGACCTGTCCGCCCGATCCCGCCGTCGTTACCCAAACGGCAGCGGATGGGGGGATCACCCGCTTTGACTATGTCATGACGAATCGCACGGTCACGCAGGCCACCGTCACCGATCCACGAGGGCACCAGTCCGTCCATCGCTTCAACAGTCGAGGGCATGAGGTCGTCGGCATCGATGCGCTGGGCCAGCAGACCAGACTGACCCGAGACTATGTGACCAATCAGGTCATGGAGGTCCGTGATCCCCTCAATCGCCTCACGAAGTACACGTATGACGCGAATGGCAACGTCACGAGTGTCATCGATCCAGAAGGCCATCCCACGCTCGTCGAATACGAGCCGACCTTCAACCGCGTCACGAAGATCACGGACGCGCTGAACCAGATCACGCGGTTCACCTACGATCCGGCCAACGGGAATCTGCTCACCATCACGGACCCGCGCACGCACACCACCACGGTGGCCTACAATGCCGTCGGGCAGCCGAGCAGTGTGACCGATCCACTGAACCATAGTTCGACCTTCGAGTACGACGCCGTCGGCAACCTCATCTCGAGCACCGATCCGGTCGGCAACAAGACCCAGCAGAGCTACGATGCGGTGAGTCGGCTCACGGCCCTGATCGATCCTCGGGGCAAGACCACCCAGTTTGACTACGACTCTGTGAATCAGGTCTCGCAGATCACCGATGCCCTCAGCGGCGTGACCGGCTTCACCTACGATCCCAACGGCAATCTGCTCACGCTGACCGATGCGAAGAACCAGACCACGACCTATACCTACGACACGATGGATCGGTTGGCAACCAGGAAGGACGCCTTAAATCGAACAGAAAGTTACGCCTATGACCTCGCGGGCAATCTGAGCACCTTCACCGATCGGAAGAGTCAGATCACAAACTTCCAGTACGACCCGCTCGACCGGCGCACGCTCACCAGCTACGCCGACAGTACCAGTGTGACCGCTGCCTATGATGCGGTGGGGAATCTGACGAAGCTTACGGACAGCACCACCGGCGCCATCGACTGGACGTACGATGTGCTCGATCGCGTGACGCAGGAAGTCACGCCGCAAGGGATCGTCCGCTATACCTACGACGCCATTAGTCAACGGCTCACCATGCGGGCGAATGCCCAGCCGCCGGTCACCTACGGCTACGATGCCAATTCCCAGCTGTCCCAAGTCACGCAGGGTACCCTGTCAGCGACCCTGACGCACGACGCGTTAGGCCGGCGCACGCAATTGCAACGCTCCAACGGGGTGACGACGACCTATAACTATGATCCCGCTTCACGTTTGTCAGGAATCACCCATGCCAAAGGCACGACCACGCTGGAGCAGCTCACGCATGGCTTCGATCCCGAGGACAACAAGACGCAGGCGACCCAACTGATTCAGACCGCCACGGCGCTGCCTCCCGCTGTGACGGCGGCCTATAACGCGGTCAATGCGCAGATTCAATTCAACAGTGGAACCCTGGGCTATGACCCGAACGGCAATCTGACCAACGACGGCACGACGACCTATGTTTGGGATGCGCGGGATCGGTTGATTGGGATCAGCGGAGGCACCAGCGCCACCTTTAGCTACGATGCGCTCAATCGCCGCATTGCGAAGACCATCAACGGTTCCACGACCAGCTACTTATATGACGGAGCGGATATCGCCATAGAGGCGGGGGTCAGCAATGCCAGCTACCTGAGCACGCTGAACATCGACGAACCGATTGTGCGGCAGACCTCCACGGGCAATGAGTACTACCACACGAACGATATGGGTTCGACGCTCGCCCTGAGCAATGATGCCGGCGCGGTGACGACGACCTATACCTACAGTCCATTCGGTTCAACCAGCATCACAGGGCCTTCGACCAATCCCTTCCAATTCACAGGGCGGGAGAACGACGGGACCGGCCTCTACTATTACCGCGCTCGCTACTACAGCCCCTCCCGCAGCCGGTTCCTGAGCGAAGATCCGTTGGAGTTTGGAGGAAAAGGGGACAGGCTACTTTTCTGTGAGAGTCTGAGTGCAATGTGACTTTGACGGGATGTGCGAGTGAGTGGCGAGTGAGAGAGAAAAGAAAGAGAAAAGGGGCAAGGCAGCTTTTCGGGTGCGCACTCTGGCGTGATGGATTCGAAATAGAAGGACGAGAGATTTCTCATCAGGGATGAAAGACTGGGGATGAAGCAGATGACATTTGGCAAAATTGTGTCCGTTGTGACCTGCGTGCTGATGCTGTGTGTATTCGTCCCGCCACCGACGATCGCCGACCAGGCCCAGTACATCTACGACGACCTCGGCCGGCTCTCGCAGGTGATCGATGCGCAGGGCAATGTCGCGACGTACCAGTACGATGCCGTCGGCAATCTGCTCTCCATTACACGGAACACCGGTGGCGTCGGCGCGCCGACCATCACGGCCTTTACCCCGAACACCGGCAATGCGGGCGCCTCGGTCAGCGTCTCCCTCACCGGTACGAATCTGACCGGCGCTTCGCTCGCGACGAACAATCCTGGCATCCTTGTCCGCAATGTAGTGACCACGCTGACTTCGATCACCGCAACGTTCCAGATTGCAACAGTGGTGATGGGGTCGGTTCTTGACTTTGCATTGCCTGCTCCCAAGGTGGCGAGGTTCATCGGCGTGCCTGAGAGGTGAGGTCAAGTAATGACCCATGAGGATTGCATTCGTGCATCCTGTCGTCACGTGAGTGGAGTGCAAAGTCAATAACTGACCCCATCTCTGCCCCACAAAAGAGAGAAGAACCGCAAACTCTCCGCGAGAGATGTAATTACTGGCCGGCAGACGGGACACCTCGTCAAAGGTGTCTATCAAATCCGGGTCACCTCAGGCCAACCCCTTTTCCTTTCCATCAACCCTTTTATTTCCTGCGCGTGGTCTGATAATCCAGCAGCTTATCGACATGGTTCTCAATGAAGAGTCTCCATGAAGCCAACGCTTCTAAACAAAACCGCGCCGTTGTGTTACAACAACGGCGGACTTATTTATACCGCCAATGGTGAAGCTTAACGATGTCTAGCCCGGCAATCGCCCTACCAACCCCAGCTCCACGAATCAAGATTGTCTACAGCCGGGAAAACTTCTTGAGCGTTCCTTTGCCCGAGCGCATCGCGGATTACCCCGAGCTTCGCTACATGGGATCCAAACGTCGCTTGTTGCCATGGATCCACGGCGTTCTGAGAACCCTTCCATTCGAGACGGCGGCGGACCCGTTCGTTGGAAGCGGTTGCGTCGCCTTTTTGCTCAAAGCGATGGGCAAGCGGGTCATCGCATCAGATTTTTTGAACTTTCCCACCGTACTAGCCGCGGCAACGCTGGCCAACAACAAATACAGGCTGGACAGTCCCGCCATAAAAAAACTTCTTGCGCCGCGAAACAACGGCCCTCATTTCATCGAGAAAACTTTTGACGGGATTTTCTACACGCCGGATGATCTTCGTTTTCTTGACCGAGTTTGCGGCAATCTCGAAACTCTTGAGCGCCCAGCCCAACGCGCCCTTGCCCAAGCGGCCCTGATTCGGTCCTGTCTGAAAAAACAGCCGCGTGGAGTATTTACGGTCTCCGGTGATTTGTCCCACTACGACGACGGGCGGCGTGATCTCCGGCTGACCATCGAAGAGCATTTTATCGAGCAGGTTGCAGTCTTCAACCGCGTGGTGTTTGACAATGGCCATCGCCATACGGTGAAGCGGGCCGACGTTTTCAGCTTGAAGCCGAACGGCGTTGATCTCGTATATTTGGACCCGCCCTATGTACCGCGTTCAGACGACAACTGTTACATCAAACGCTACCACTTTCTTGAAGGGCTTTCCTGCTATTGGAAGGGCCAGCGCATCATGGAAGAAACGCGGGTCAAGAAGATCGAAAAACCCTATACGCCGTTCAGCTATCGCAGAAGTGCCATCAAGGCGTTTGACAAGCTGTTTCAGATTTACCGGGAGAGCATCATCGTTCTCTCGTATAGCTCGAACGGCTTTCCTGACCGCGAGGAACTCGAAAGCCTCTTGCGGCGCTACAAAGGATCCGTGACCGCTTTCGAGAAGCCTCACCGTTACCATTTTGGCACTCACGGCAGCGTTGAACGTGCCGAAGTGAGTGAATACCTGATCGTGGGACGGTGAAATGGAAGTTATCGCGCAGAAGCTTGACGACATCGTTGACAGCCTTCAGCTTCTCACCGTCGAGTGGAAGGACGACACAGCCCGCCGCGTCATCGACCGGCTGAAAAACTTCCCCGTCAAAAAGGCTTACGCGCTAGCGGATGTGACGGCGCTCTTGGATGAGAATTTTGATGACGGTATCTTGATACTCCGGCTGTTCCTGGGTTTTTCGAAGGACCAGTTCGTTTCCGTGCTGCGGGGTATCCGGGATGAGAAGAGCATCGGCGTCAAAAGCTACCGCGCCAACTCCGAGAGCTTTGCTGAAGACCTTCTCA
This sequence comes from Nitrospira sp., assembly GCA_005116745.1. NCBI lineage: Bacteria > Pseudomonadati > Nitrospirota > Nitrospiria > Nitrospirales > Nitrospiraceae > Nitrospira > Nitrospira sp. The sequence continues at coordinate 290,551 of SWDS01000006.1, forward strand.
GCATGGGACTTTTGAAAGCAATGGCGCAAGAGGCGAACCGCAAACCTCACTGGAGCGACACGCTTGTTGAGAGATTGCGTAGCGGGCGAGGCAGCGCTATTTCAGGCCAGAAGCGCGGGCGCGGCGTTGAGGATTTTGCCGAAGTGATTGTCAAGAAGGTGTTCGGCTCTAAGTTTGATATGCGCTGCACATTCACCGGCCCAAAAGAAAAGGCGAAGTGCGATTTCGCCATTTCCTCGAAGAGCTCTCCGCGCATCGTCATTGAGTCCAAAGGCTACGGCGCGACAGGCTCCAAGATGAGCGACATCATCGGGGACATCGAGCAGATCATCAGGGCCAAGCGCCCGGACACGGCGCTTTTATTTTTCATGGATGGTCTGACGTGGAAGCAGCGCAAGAGCGACCTTCGGAAAATCGTTGAGTTTCAAAATGCGGGCGGCATCACCCGGATCTACACCTATGCCATGGCCGAGCAGTTTGAGGCGGACTTGCGCCAACTCAAAGCTGAGTGCAAGCTCTAAGAAGCCGGAGTCCTAACGCTTACTTGTGATGCTTCACAAAAGGTAAGCTCCCCCCTTCCTCTTGTCACCATAGCTACATTCGACTGACCCGATCAATGGTCGCAGGTGCTGTGGTTCTATCTCGGCCAAATCCTTTGCTTGATGGTTGTGTCTTTAGCTCAGGAGAGACTTTGCCGGTGCTGCCGAGCTTGTGTCCTGTTGTAGAGGGCATGGAAGGCCCTCACACGCCAACATTTCCTGCCAGGGGTTTGGCGTCTCATTACAGATACTCTTTTGCTTCCCAGATTCAACTCTCCAGTGCATAACATTCAACCGCCTCTGGTCAGCGCGGAGGAGAAAAAGGGGCCAGGCTACTTTTCAGGGGATGTGCGGGGCCGTCCGCGTGGGCGCAGCGTGGAGGCGAGACCAAGCAGGGCGGCCATCCTCGCCTGCCAGTCCGCAGTCCCGAAGGGTTGTTGCCGATTCACGCAGGTGCGCAGCGTGGTGAGTTCATGATCGACGAGCGGCTGGAGGTAGGGAAAAGTAACCTGTCCACCTTTCCCTCCACGCACCAGGCATTTTCGAAGCCGTTCAGGCCATGATGCTTTTAGTGTAGGTGTCCGTCAAATAGGGCAAGTTCTGCTTGCCTCTTTGCAATCCAGCTGCCTGCCGCTATAATGAGCACCATGGAGTCGGCCAAATATATCTATTGGCAAGATCAAGACCACTGGCTCGGTTACCTGCAGGACTATCCCGATTACTGGACGCAAGGGGAATCGTTTGAGGATCTGCAGGTACATCTTCGAGATCTATACTGTGACCTCACCAGCGGCGAAATCCCTGGAGTTCGGAAGCTCGCTGAGCTGACGGTCCGGTGAAGCGCAAAGATCTCATCCGACAACTTGAAGCCATTGGGTGTGTGCTCGTTCGTCACGGTGGAAAGCACGATTGGTATCACAACTCTGCCACGAAGATTTCCCAGCCCGTTCCTCGCCACACCGAGATCAAGGAACATCTCGCAAAACGTATTCTGAGGATGCTAGGCAACTCCTGAGGTAATGAAGGCCGAGTTTATCGGTATCGTTCTCGCCTCTGAGTCTTCTTCCCTCTACCATAGCAAAGTCCATCTTCGAGCCTAACCCAGTGGCTGTCTTGTCACTTTTCCCAGTTTGAGGAAAAGGGCTAGGCCGGTATAAAAGTCGAGTATTCCAAGGGCAAATATGTCTCCAAGGAGCTGATCCTCCTCACTCGCTAGTCCTTCGAAGCATCCGGCAGACGGAAGATGAAGGTCCTGCTGAAAAAAGAACGGCTACTTTTCTGTCGGGGCTTGAGTACAATGTGGCTTTAGCGGGATGTGCGAGTGAGTGGTGAGTGGTGATGAAAGACCGGTGATGAAGCCGATGGTTTTATCAAAACTGCTGACAATGGGTTGGCCGTACCCTTTACCAAAGCACATGGGCCTGTACGCAAAGACACCAAGAAGCGTTGCCTTTTTTAGACTGACTCCATAAGATGCGGAGGATCACTCACCATCTCCACTACCACAATCTCATTGAGGCGGGAGGTCGATATCTATGCGAATGAGTGACAAGCTTCCAGCATTATTCCAATCCACAGTCAATCCGGCTTTAGATGCGCTGACTCAGGCGCAGGTCATTGAGCGCCTCTGGGCGAAAGACCATCGAGTTTGGAAGCAGGACCCCAGGGAGATCGTCGACCGGTTGGGGTGGTTGACGTTGCAGGATCAGATGCCTCAACAGCTTGGACCACTACGAAATTGTGTGTCCACGGCTAAGGAGATGAAGGTCAAGGATGTGGTGCTCCTGGGGATGGGCGGCAGCAGTCTTGGACCTGAGGTGTTCCGCACCGTGTTTGGCGCTCAGAAAGGGTCTCCGCGCCTGTGGGTATTGGACTCAACTGTTCCTGGCTGGGTTCGGCAGGTCACGAAGGCCATTTCTCCATCGCGGACCCTCTTTCTCGTGGCGAGCAAATCCGGTGGAACGATTGAAGTCATGTCACTCTTCGCCCACTTTTGGAAGCTCGTGACGAAGGCCAAAGGGAATCATGGAGGAAAGCAGTTTGTCGCGATTACCGACCCGGGGACCGGCTTAGAAAAGATGGCGCGGGACTATGAATTTGGACAGATCTTCACCAACCCAGCCGACATCGGCGGGCGGTACTCGGTGCTCTCTCTCTTTGGTCTGGTACCCGCGGCGCTTCTGGGACTCGATGTCACGCGGCTTTTGGACCGCGCTGCCGGCATGGCGGAACGATGCCGGCAGCAAGAAGACGCCAAGGCGAATCCTGGTGCCTATCTCGGCGCAGTGATGGGGAGCCTTGCCAAAACCGGACGCGATAAGGTGACGGTCATTGCGTCACCGTCCCTCGCGACGTTCGGGCTCTGGGTCGAGCAGCTTCTTGCGGAAAGTACGGGCAAAGAGGGCACAGGACTCATCCCCATCGCACAGGAGCCGGTGTTAAAGCCGAGTGCCTATGGAACCGACCGGTGCTTCGTCTATCTCAAACTCAAAGGAGAAAAGAACGGGGCGCTCGATCGGGCTGTGCAAGCGCTTGCCAAGGCCGAGCACCCAGTCCTGCAGTTTGACTTGCGTGATCGCTATGATCTCGGGGCCGAGTTTTTTCGATGGGAGTTTGCGACGGCGATCGCCGGGCATGTGCTGGGGATCCATCCCTTCGACCAACCAAATGTACAAGAGAGCAAAGACAACACCAATCGGGTTCTGGACACGTTCCAATCGACCGGGCGCTTGCCAGAGCAGGTGAGTAGCTCCCCTAAAGACGTCGCACAAGATCTCGCGAACCAGCTTCATCCCGGAACCTATCTTTCCGTCCTGGCCTACACTACGCCGTCACGTCCGTTCGAAACGGCGGTGCGTCGTCTCCGCCAAACCCTGATGACGAAACATCACGTTGCGACCACATTTGGATACGGGCCTCGGTATCTTCATTCAACCGGACAGCTTCACAAAGGCGGTCCCAAGACCGGGGTCTTTCTTGAACTCGTGGACCGAATGTCGCCGGACACGGCCATTCCTGGTAAACCATTCTCGTTTGGCACGTTGGCCCAGGCTCAGGCGGTCGGCGATCTGGCATCACTGCGTGCGCACGATCGTCATGCGATCCGCGTTCAATTAGGGCGTGACCAGGTTGCCATGGTGAACGCGATCACGGCGGCACTGGCACCAGCCTCATCAGGCCGACGGCGTGGAACAGTGAAGAAACGTCCCAAGCGCGTTTCCCGCTGATATGGCTGCCACGCCAGACATCCGCATTGCGCCAGGTACCCAGGAGTGGGGACAGGCGGCTGCTTCCTTGATCCTTGCAGTGAGCCAACAAGCGATTCAAGCCCACGGCCGGTGCCTCATCGCCCTCTCTGGAGGGTCCACCCCGAAGACGCTCTATCACGTCCTGGCGACTCCCGAATGGGCCACGCGATTCGATTGGTCGCGTATGGTCTTTCTGTTTGGTGACGAACGCTGTACGCCACCGGACCATCCAGAAAGCAATTTTCGAATGGCGCAGACGGAGCTCTTTCAACCGCTGAACATTCGACCGGAACAGGTGTACCGCATGAAAGGCGAGAGCGACGATGCAACGGCTGCCGCTCGGGAGTACGAGGCAATAATTCGACGACTGACGAACAGCCCGGCTCCACGGGTTCCGGTTCTGGACCTCGTGCTTCTAGGGATCGGAGACGATGGGCACACCGCCTCGCTCTTTCCCGGAACCGCAGCCTTGCAGGAAGACTCGAGGATCGTCACAGTTGGTCACGCTCCCGCAGGCATCAGATCTCGCCTCACAGTGACCCTAGGTGTCTTGAATCATGCGGCTGTGGTACTGTTCCTCGTGACGGGATCCGGTAAAGCCCACATGGTCCGAAGGGTTCTCAACCAAGAATCTGAAGCAGATCGGTCTTTGCCAGCGGCGAGGATATTGCCCGCGTCGGGTCGACTCGTGTGGATGCTTGATCACTCAGCCGCACAACAGCTGAAGAAGACGTCATCACCTCAAGGAGAGACATGATTCTCGCGGGGGACATCGGAGGAACGAAAACCAACCTAGCGCTCTATGACTGGACCACCGAGCGAGTGGAACCACTACGCGTGGAAAGCTTTCACAGCGGCGATTACACCTCCCTCGAAGACATTCTCGTAGAATTTCTCACACCGCCAGAACCGCCAATTCCATTGGATTTAGTGGGGTCTGAGGGAGGGGAGAAGATCCAAAAGGCCAGTAAGCCGGCGTCCGAACCAGTGAAGCTCACAGCCGCCTGTTTTGGAATCGCAGGACCGGTGATCGACAATCGTTGTCAAACGACGAACCTTCCCTGGGTGGTAGATGGTCCAACCATCGCGAAACAGTTCAGCATCCCTCGTGTGCAGTTGCTCAACGACTTAGAAGCCACCGCGTACGGACTTGTGTGGCTGCGAGCGGATGAGCTGGAAGTGCTGAACACGGGCAATCCTCCGAAAAAACGACAAGCTCTTGCGCTGATCGCCGCCGGGACGGGATTGGGTGAAGGAATCTTATTTTGGGATGGGAAATCGTATCGCCCGATGCCATCGGAAGGGGGGCATACGGACTTTGCGCCAAGCAACGATCTGGAGATCGAATTGCTTCGTTATCTCCGGGGCCAATACCTCCATGTGAGCTATGAACGGATTCTGTCCGGTCCGGGCCTCCACGCAGTCTATGAGTTTTTGCATGACACCAAGAAGAATGAACCGACGTGGTTAGCGGAAAAAATAAAAGCTGGCAATCCAGCCGCTGAAATTGCGCAAGCTGGATTGCAGGGACAAGCCGAGATCGCCAAACAAGCGTTGGACCTCTTTGCGTCGATCTATGGCGCGGAAGCCGGGAATCTGGCGTTGAAGGCGCTCTCGCTGGACGGCGTCTATGTGGGTGGTGGAATTGCGCCGAAGCTCATCAAGAAACTGCAAGACGGCACCTTCATGAAAGCTTTTACCAACAAGGGGCGGTATAAGCGTCTCATGAGTCAGATGCCTGTGAAAGTCATTATGAATCAGCAGACGGCTCTGCTCGGCGCCGCGTCCGTCGCGGCGGCTCTCTCGCTCGCACCTACGCCATGACGTTGGTTGATCTCGATCATCTCAAGAAAGCAGCAGCCCTAAAAGCTAGTGAATTCGTCCGCAGCGGCATGGTCGTCGGCCTGGGGACAGGGTCCACGGCAAAACATCTTCTGGTGGCGCTTGGCGAACAGGTCAAGGCGGGCATGAAGCTGCGAGGCGTGCCGACGTCACAAGAGACTGCCCTGTTCGCCAAGCAGGCAGGTATTCCACTGATCGACACCGAGAATCGGTGGGAGATCGATGTCGCCATCGATGGAGCGGACCAAGTCGATCCCCATTTCAATCTGATCAAAGGCGGTGGGGGCGCGTTGTTGAAAGAAAAGATCGTGGCTGCGTCTGCAAAACAGTTCATCGTGATGGTTGACCACACGAAACAGGTGCCGGTGCTCGGAGGGTCCTTCCCGCTCCCTATCGAAGTGATCCCCTTTGGGTGGGGCAGTACCGCCCGGGAAATTGAAGCGCTGACCAAAAGCCGCGTAGTACTCAGAGAACGCAACGGGGCTCCGTTTAGGACCGAGGCCGGGAATCTGATCGTTGACGTGCATATCGATCGCATCAGTCAGCCGGGTGAACTAGAAACCGCCCTCAACCTCATCCCCGGTGTCGTGGAGACGGGGCTCTTTGTCGGTCGAACGAATGTGTTGATTGTCGGTGCGCCCCAAGGTGTCCACACCCTCCATGCTCCCAAGGTATGAGCACTTGCTCAGCAGGCGAGAGATCCTACAGGCACTTGGGCGACAGGCTCGCTTCCTTCTGGCCGCTCCAATAGCGTATACACTCGTACCATCCGAATCCGCAGACGCTTCAACAACAACCAGAGCACAAGGTGAAGACATGAGTGTTGATGATATTTCAGGCAGCAACGATCCGTATCGGCTCCCACGGCACGTGATTCCGACCCGGTATGACCTGAGGCTTGAGCCGGATCTTACGACCGGACGCTTCACGGGCCAAGCGACGATTCTCATCATGGTCAAAAGGACGACACAGACCATTCTCTTGAATGCTGTGGATCTTGTGCTTCGGTCCGTCATGGTTGAGGGATTACACCGAGCCCCACTCAACGCGACAATCGAATTGGAACAACAGACCCAACGGGCTAGATTGTCATTTCAGGAGACCATCGATCCAGGCGAATGGACGCTCACCATTTCGTTTGAAGGCACACTGAACGACCAGCTCCGCGGCTTCTATCGGAGTACCTACAAGGACGCGTCGGGGATCACGCAGACCCTTGCGGCTACGCAATTCGAAGCCACCGATGCGCGGCGCGCCTTTCCCTGCTGGGATGAGCCGGATTTCAAAGCCATCTTCGCGACGACATTGGTCATCGATCCACACCTCACTGCCGTTTCGAACACGGCGGTGGTGTCTGAATTAATTGAGCACAACAAGAAGGTCGTACGGTTTGCCGACAGCATCATCATGTCGACCTATCTGGTGGCCTTCATTGTGGGGCAGATCGAAGCAACGAAGCCAGTCTACGTAGGCAAGACACCGCTTCAACTCTGGACGATTCCTGGAAAACAGCCGCTCACGCCCTTCGGGCAGGATATTGCCGCTGCGTCGTTGAAGTTTTTTGAAGACTACTACGGGATCCCATACCCAGGAGATAAGCTGGATCTTCTTGCGATCCCAGATTTTGCCTCAGGCGCAATGGAAAATTTTGGGGCGATCACGTTCCGTGAGACGGCACTGCTTGTCGATCAACGGACGGGAACGCACGCTGAGCTCGAACGAATTGCCGATGTCGTGGCCCATGAAAATGCTCACATGTGGTTCGGCGACTTAGTGACGATGTCCTGGTGGAATGGGTTGTGGCTGAACGAGGCCTTCGCGACCTTCATGGAGATGCTCGCCGTCGACGCCTGGAAACCGGAATGGAAACGGTGGGAAACATTCAGTGTTGCCCGCGCAGCTGCGTTCTCGGTCGATGGGCTCATGAGCACTAGGCCGATTGAATTCCCGGTCCACGCCCCTAAAGACGCGGATGCGATGTTCGATATCCTGACCTATGAAAAAGGCGCATCGGTTCTCCGCATGTTGGAACAGCATATTGGTCCCGTCCTGTTCCGTGACGGAGTCCGGCAGTATCTTCGCGCCCATGCCTACGGCAATGCCGATACCAAGGATTTGTGGGCTGCCCTTGGCACGGTCGCCCGCCAGCCGGTTCCCGAGCTGATGGACGGCTGGATCTTTCAACCAGGTTTCCCCTTGGTAACGGCGGAAGTATGCGGTCAAGAATTACAACTCTCGCAGCAGCGCTTCACCTATCTCATGCAACAGTCGGTGTCGGAACAGCTCTGGCAAATCCCGGTGCAGATTCGCCTAGTCATCGGCGAGCGCACAGAACATCGGCGACTATTGCTCACGGAGCGTGAGACGACGATCGGAGTCCCAGCGGGGGTGACCTCCATCTTTGTCAACGAGGGTGGCCATGGATTTTATCGGGTTCGCCATCGGGCTCCGCTTTTGGAGCAGCTTCTCGATCAGGGCCTCAATCGTCTGGCTGCGATGGAACGATTCAACCTCATCAGCGACGCATGGGCCACCACCGTGGCGGGGCTGATGCCGCTTCCCGAGTATCTCCAACTCACCGCGCGTTTCAAGGGTGAGCGAGATAGGAATGTCTGGACCGTCGTCCTCGACTCCTTCTCCTTCTTGAACAGGGTCATTAGATCAAAAGAGAGGGCTGCCCTGGAAGCGCTTGTTCGTGACCGAGTGATGCCGGCGGTGAAAGACCTTGGCTGGGATCCGAAGCCGGGAGAATCAGATCTTATCAAACAGCTGCGAGGGGATCTCATCGGCGCACTTGGCAAGCTTGGCAACGACTCGGAAACACAGCAGGAAGCGGCAGAACGGTATCAGCAATACCGAAAAGACCCGTCGACCACCGACGCGAATATTGTGCCAGCCCTCGTCGGGATCCTAGCCCATACGGGAGACGAGGCGCGCTATGAGGAATTCTCAGAACGCTATCGCACCGCTTCCACCCCACAAGAGGAGCGACGGTATCTCTTTTCGTTGGCGGCCTTTCGGCCCAAGGAACTACTCACGCGGACGCTGGCCCGGACGATCAACGGCGAAATCCGTACGCAAGATGCTCCGTTTATCGTCGGGGCGCTGATGATGAATGTGGATGGGCGAGAACAGGCCTGGGAGTTTGTGAAGGCGAACTGGGATCAAATGGATCGGCTGTTCCCCAAACAAGGCCTCAGGCGCATGTGCGGGGGTATCCTTGGCCTGGCAACACCGGAGATCGAACAAGACGTGCGTGCATTCTTTATTTCGCGCAAGATCGATCTAGGAGGGAAGACACTGGAGCAGTATTTGGAACAACTCCGTATTGCGGTCTCGTTCCGAGAACGGGAAGGGGCTACACTGCGGGCGTATCTTCAACGTCAACAATCAGGAGTTTCATCATGATCAAGCATATCGCGTTTACTATGTATCCCGTAACCGATATGGCGCGAGCGCGGCAGTTTTATGAAGAGACGCTCGGTCTCCGGTTGACTCGCCGGGAGGCCCACGAGTTCGAGTGGATCGAATATGATCTTGATGGTGGAACCTTCGCCCTCACGAATGTGAAACAAGGAGGCGCACCTAGCGCCGAGGCAGGTGGAAGTATCGCCTTTGAAGTTCAGAACGTCGATCAAATGGTTGAGCAATTGCGCGGCAAGGGTGTGCGCATCAAACTTGAACCGTTCTCGACACCGGTTTGCCGCCTCGCAGTCATCCTAGACTCGGAAGGCAACGCCGTCACGCTGCATCAGGCAACACAAGTCTGGTAGGACTTGCATACGATATGTACTCTTCGCAAGATCGATCTGGGTGGGAAAACCTTGTCAGTATTGGGAGCAACTCTATCTTGTTGTGGCATTCTGTGAGCCAGAAAGTCTTACGATACAAATCGTTATTGTGAGATCGCTAGAAGGATAGGGCAGATCTTCTGCTAAGAGGACACCGTGAGCTTGGACGAGAACGGCGCAAGGTCAGAGCGGCAACCCAATGCGAATGCTGTGGAAACCTCTTCAGACCTCCCAGGATCCTTGATCTCTATTCATAATGGCAATCGGTTAGACATTTGGCTGAAACGACTAAGTCATTTATCGCAGGTCGGGCTTTTCCTTTTCACAGCATGGGCACTATATTTTACAGTGATACCGCTTTACCAAAAAGCGCTTCTTGATGAAGCAATTGCAAGGAAGGAAATTGAGCTTAAAGAGGCAAATATTGAACTGGAAAAAGCATATGGGCGAATTAAGTTTTCGGTTCTGAAGGACTTTGTGTTTATGGCAGGTGCTAGGTGCAGCGCTTTGAAGTATAGGGAGCCTGAACGTGGGAAGCCACTTCCTCCTTTTGCGGAACTCTTCGAGTTGGATGTTCCTGCTTGTTTAACTAAAGCTGCAGAAGAATACACTCCACTTAAGGTACTGAAACCAGAGGATCGAAAGCTCCTCGACCAAAGTCTTCTTACCTTGAGCCGGGAATTATTGAACATTCGGCAGCGAGCAAAAGCAGAATATGACGATGTGCCTAAACGTGCTACGGCCAACCCTAACGCACTCACACCGCCGGGAGAAGATAGAGGGGAGCTACTGAAATTAATTGCCAAGCTTGTGTCACCAGAGGTGTATAAACGGTATGCTCTTGAGGCCATCATTGAAGAGGAGCAATCTCGTATTGGGAACACCTATGGTGATACAATTCGACAGCGAGTACTCACATTAATACCAAAATAGTTGAGGCCCTATCTCGTGGAAAAGGGTCAGCAACTGTCTTGAAAATCAAGCGGGCTGACTGACGGCCACCTGCCACGAGGTTCCGCTTTTCTCCATTGCATTGAGAATGGCGAGTAGCTTTCGCATTCATGCCGTTAACGCCAACTTCTTCGCTTTTCCGGCCTGACACAAGCGCCGATAGAAGATGCGGATCAGTGGGTTCCTCTGTTCAGTGCACGGCAATCCTGAGTTGTTCAGTGGATGGAGACTGATCTTCTGCGTCCCGCTCGATATTAGCGAGAAGCCTATCCAAAAACCTGGGCGATTAATTTCGAGAGAGGTCCTAGTCATTTCCCCAGGTTGTCTAGGGCTTTGCATCTCGTTACAATCACATAAAACTTTTGTTGGGAAGTCAAATGTCGAATCTCCACTGTCCAACTTGCGGGGCGAGCAAAATCCGCCTCGCGGCAAGAAAATCTCTTTCTGATGTTCTGCTGAGCGGTCTGACGATCTATCCGTTTCGGTGCCAGCTCTGCGCCGATCGCTTTCGAACATTCCTTGGCCGCCGCACGCCCAATCCCCGTCGCAGCTTCGATCGCGTCGAGGTGTCCTTCCCGGTCTGGTTCAAATCTCGACGATCCTCACCCTCTTCCCGACTAGGGCATGAGGGCGTGATTGATAATCTGTCGATTCGTGGATGCCGAATTCGTTCCGCCGCTCCCATGAGGATTGGCTCGCGATTGGAACTGGAATTCCAGTATTCAGACAATTCTTTCCCGGTGATGATTGAGGAAGCGGTTGTGCGCTCCATAGCCGATGGCGCGATTGGCCTGCGCTTCACCAAACTTCATCGCAGTGAGGAACGGCGCATTCGTCAGCTCATCGATGTGTGGCTGCCCGAACTCTTGCCCACGAGTGAACTAAGTACAAGCAGTCCCCGCACCTAAGCCAGGCACTGTTACTCCTGCCGAAGCACGGACAACGGCGGTTGGCCAAGAATTCGATAGGTGCTGAGGAAGCCTACCAGCATGGTGAGGATGATCGTCGCTATGACACCCACAGCCAGAACAGCTGGTTGAAGGTTCCAGGAGAGATCAAACACGGTCTCCAGAACAGCCCATGACAGCACACTGGCCAGCGCACAGCCGAGCAACCCACCCAAGGCCCCCAACAAGGCATATTCGACTGCAAATGAACGTGCGATCATGCTGCGAGTTGCACCCAGGGCTTTCAGGATGACTGACTCGTACAACCGGCGATAGCGTGTCGCCGCCAGGGCCGCAGCCATCACCAGGCCTCCGGATAGCACACAGAACAGCGCAATAGCACGAATGGCGAGGGACAGTCGATCCAATACCTTCGCAAAACTGTCGAGGACGTCGCCCATATTGATGGCTGTCACATTAGGAAAGGATGCGACGACCGCTTGCTGTAAGGCCACCTCTTCAGACGGGGCGACACGAGCGGTGGCCACATAGGTATGCGGAGCTCCATCAAGGGCGCCGGGAGAAAAGATCATATAGAAGTTAGTCGAGAAGTTTCCCCACTCTACTTGTCGAATGCTGCTGATCTCTCCAGTGATGGGTGTTCCTTGTATATCGAGCTCAAGGGTGTCTCCGACTGTGAGGTCAAGTTGCTTCGCCGCATCCTCCTCGATCGAGATCAGCGGTTTGGTAAAGACCTGTCCCGGTTTCCACCACTCGCCCCGAACGACCTTGTTGTCTTTGGGAAGATCATGGAGGAACGTCAGGACGTACTCGCGTGTCAGGTACCACTTCTTCCGCCGTTCTTCCTTCTGGGCGGCTTTCTCTTTCTGCTCTTCCTCCTCCGACGTCGCTTCGATTTTGACCGGTTCCCCCTTCAGACCAGCGAGTCGTGATCGCACCAATGGGGTCAGCTTGGGGGCCTGATCGCTGGACCGTTGGTGCAAGAGACTGACGAATTCTTCCGCTTGATCGGGCTGGATATCGATAAAGAAAAATGTTGGCGAGTCGGTCGACCGATTCTCACTGACCTGCGCGAGGAGCGATCGTTCAACGAGCGACACCGTGGTCACCACCATCACGCCGATTCCGATTGCAATCGTGATGTTCACGACCTGGTTACCCGGTCGCACCACGTTCCCCAGGGCCTGGCGAAGGATGAGCGCCTCAGGGCGTGGTCCGTTCTTAAGGGCGCTAAGTGCCAGATGGGCTGAAGCTCCCAGCAGCAGCACCGCGGCGGCAAACGCGAAGATAAAGAGCAGACCTACTCTCCAGGAGTTCGCTTGCCAGATCGATAAGAGCGCCAATCCCAGGCCGATACCGATCGACGTGATGGCCTTTGCTGGGTCAAGCCCCTTCCAGAACATCCACCATCGGGTCCTGTCTGGGGCGCTGGCGGAAGCAAGTGGGGCGACATCACGGCGAAAAATCCGAGCCGGTTTCACATCGCGAATCGTCAGTAATGGCCACAGTGTAAACAAAAGCGTCGATAGGATACCCAAGGCTAATCCCTTGGCTAAGGGAGCGAGGGGAAGCGTTCTCCCTCCCTGAGTGAATCCCAATTGGTCAAGAAGATCCGATGCCATCAGCGCTGTGATCATCCACGGAAGTCCTTGGTGGAGCAGCACACCGATCATCAGACCAACCAAGCTTCCACCCAGCCCAAGGATCATGGCTTGCAACCCATAGGTCTGGATGATGGTGGAAGAATCTGCGCCGACTGTCTTCAAGATGGCGATCGTATGGAGCTTTTCTCGCACAAAGGCATGAACCGATGTGGCAACCCCCAGGCCTCCTACAAATAGCGCGGCCAATCCGATCAAGCCCAAATAACGGGTTAGCTGTTCCAACGACTGTTTCAGCTGCGGCTGTGCGTCTCGGTAACTGGACACGCGGGCCGCATCGAGCGCAAGTCGTCCCCTCAACTCGTAAAGCAATGGCTCAGGCGCCATCGTGCTTGGGACTTTCAGTAGATATCGCTCGCGCATCCTGCTGCCGACCTTGATCAACTCCGCTGTGCGAAGCCCCTCTCGTGACATCAACACACGGGGGCCAAGGCTGAAGGCGTTAGCCATGCGATCCGGTTCCGTCCTGACTACCCCGGTGATGATGAACAGACCTTGTCCGATCCTGAGTTGATCTCCCACCGCGAGCTCCATCCGGATCAGGAGAGATTCCTGCACGACCACTCCAAAACAGGTATGGTCGGGGCACCGGCGCGTTTGCTGGCGAAGCAGATCCACGAAGTCGCCCTGTGGCTCCAGTCGGAGCGTGCCATACAACGGATACTGAGGTTCGACGGCTTTGAGCTCGATGATCTGTGTCGGCTGTCCACTTCCGGATAATCCGGCCCTTGCGGCCATCGCAACGAGCTCGCTGACGTGGGTGAGTGCGACTCCACGATCAGTCAATGCATCCAGCACTTCCTGGCCTGTGGAGCTAATCGGGCGGGAGAGTCGGATTTCAAGGTCGCCTCCGAGCAGGCCTCGCGCTTCCTTGGTCACGGCTTGTTCAACCTGTGCTCCGAAAAGAGAGACCCCGGTCAATGCGCCTACGCCGACTGCAATACAGACCAAGAAGTAAAGAAAGTGTCGCCATGCCGCGCGCGTTTCTCGCCACGCCATGTTGATGATGAAGAATGTCATGGGCGGGATTCGGGCGCAGAGTCAGAGAGTGACTGATCGGCGGGAACCACGTGATTCTTGCGTGGAGAATCAGTTGTGACGTCACTGATCGATCCCGAATACGAGGGCATGGAATCAGACTCCACACGCCCGTCACGGAGGGACAGCACGCGCTGCATCGATGAAGCGAGCGTGGTATCGTGTGTCACGAGCACGAGTGTGGTTCCATGATCGCGATGTAGTGAGAGCAGCAGCGCAATGACATGGGCACCGGTGGAACTATCCAGATTGCCGGTCGGTTCATCGGCCAATAAGATGGGTGGCCGGCAGGCAAAGGCACGGGCCACGGCGACTCGTTGTTGTTCCCCTCCGGATAATTGAACTGGATAGTGTTCCATACGGCTGGACAACCCAACCGCAGCCAGCAAGTCGGCGGCCCGTTCACCAGCGCGCCGCTCGCCACTGAGTTCAAGGGGAACTGCCACGTTTTCGATGGCCGTCAGCGTGGGAATGAGATGAAAAGATTGAAAGATATAGCCAACTTTTTCACGTCGAAATCGGGCCATCTGGCTTTCACCCATCGCTGTGATATCTATTTCATCGAGCTGAATGGATCCGGTGGTTGGTCGATCGAGGCCGGCCATCAACCCAAGCAATGTCGATTTGCCGCTTCCGGATGGCCCCACAATCGCGACCGTCTGCTTGGCCGGGATGTCAAAGGTGATGCGGTCAAGAATTGTGACAGAACGGCCTGCGGCTGGTAGAACCATCGAGACGTGTTTGACGCTAATCATAAAAACTGCTCACTTCTTTGGTGAGAAAGAAACATTGGACGATATTATACTGTCTGGAGAGATATGAGCTAGTTTTGTATCACGGTATGCCATTATCACGACGACTTCATCTGATTCCGCTGCTGATGTTCGTAGTTCTACTCTGGCCGTTGGTCTCGGATGGAGCCTCCACCTCAGCATCAGACACGAGGCCCCGTATCGTGGCGTTTGGTGACAGTCTTACTGCCGGACTCGGGGTACAAGCCGTTGAATCCTACCCGGCTCAACTTCAACGCCGACTTGATAGCCTCGGCTACCACTATCGGGTGATCAACGCCGGTGTGAGTGGCGATACAACGGCCGGCGGACTTCGACGCGTACCCTGGATTCTGAACAATAAGCCTGAGCTGGTGATTCTCGAATTGGGTGCGAACGATGGACTTCGAGGGCTCCCCGTCGATCAAACTCAAAGTAACCTTCGTCAGATCATCCGACAATTACAGGAATCCGGTACGACGGTGGTCTTGGCGGGGATGAAGTTGCCGCCGAATTACGGACAGGACTACACGGCTAGCTTCGAAGCCATGTACCGGATGCTGGCCAAAGAGTGCCAACTTCTTCTCATCCCCTTTTTCCTTGAAGGAGTGGGTGGTTCATCCTCGCTGAATCAGGCTGACGGCATTCACCCAACCAAGGAAGGGTACGAAGTCATCGTGGAGCAAGTACTGAAAGTGCTCAGGCCAATGCTGAATGAGCGGGTACACAAACCCACGACCGCCCATAAGCAGAGTTGAAGGCGAGATGCTCGATTAGAGCCCGTACGAATGTTAGACAAGGTGACGTAAGCGGGTCAACGAAGCGCTATTCTTTACGACTTCTTGAAAAACGTATCATAGACGCCGTACGCGAGGATCCCCCCTATCAGCACGTAGTATAGGCCGCTGATTCCGCTATAATCAGGAGGCCCTCCACCTTCTGGAGCGTTCGCTAACGCCGGTAAAGCCTGGAGCAGCAAGGTTCCCGTTAACAGACCTATTTGTGAAAGTAGCCGTTTCATCTTTCCCCCTTCTAAATCCTGACACAAAAAGTGGGGCTCATCATACTGAATGTTGGCCGTGAGGCGCAAGAGGGAGCCAGTTTGGGAGAATCGGCGTAGGGACGGGTCAACTTGTAATTAGTGGGGAGGCGGTACAACGGCTGACTGAAGCGCGTCAGCCACATCTTTAAATGAGCCGATAAGCTTCTCGAGCTGAGAGCCCTTCTGCTGCATATCATCCGTCACTGCCCGCATCTGTGCGATGTACCGCACGATCTCGGTTGTCAACTTGCTGACTGTGGCCAACACTTCCTTGTAGGAGGCCACTTCCCGTTGAAGTTCCTGAGTGGTGGCCTGTGCGGCATTGCCCTCCCGCAGAGAGGTCTGGAGTTGTTGTGTGAGCTGTCCAACGTCCGCGTCACGGTCTTTCAACTGAGATTCGAGGTTCGTCATGACCTCTTCATTTTCCCTGCGTCGCTCCTCAAGGTTCCGAATCGTTTGGATCCACGTCAGGGCCGCTCCGGGACCGAGTGCGGGCGGACTAGGAAGCGGCTCCTGCCGCTCAAGAGCTTTTGTCGCAGGCTCTAGCCATTCCAAAAAGACCATGACCTCACTCAGCTTCACGTCTGGCGTGACCGAGTGCGGGGTGGTCCTTTTCCCATTCTCGGAAGAGGCGACCGGAGGTGCCGGGATCGATCCCTTTGCAGGTTTTGCTTTGCGTGATGGCTGGGGCTGGGCCCAGCGCTGATATTCCAGCAGCACCGCGATGCAATGGCGGCACATCGGCTCTTCGGGAAGCGTGCAGGAACATTTCGAGACAAGGTGACCGTCTTTCAGTCGGATGGTCTGCTCGTATAGACCAGAATGACCGACGACGGCCGACGTAATCTGCGAATCATCGGCCTCGACAATACGGACGCGATTTCCAGTCAAATATTGATGGGCAATTTGAAAGGACGAGGCGTCCGAGACGGCCTGGATCATTTGAGAATCGAGCAAACCAAGTCGTTCAGCGTTGCAGGGAATTTTCTTTTGCATGTACGTGCGAAGATCTCTTGTGTTGCTACTGAGGATGCATGATGGCCTCAGTGTGCCGAGCGACTTAAATCCTGTCAAGCAATGAGTGGTTTTGTATTGCCCTGTGTTATCTGACGATCTGAAGAGTAAGGCGCTGAGGTGGTCCTACCGGCAGGGTTTGGCTGAACTGGACTTGCCCATAGGTGTCAGCCAAATATAGTCCGCAATGGATTCTTGTATGAGAGCCTGAACATTGGCAGTTTTACTGGGCTCGAACGACGTCATGTAAATCGTAGCCTGTTTGATGTCACCTCGCAGACGTCTGGCAACTCGCTTCGGTACGGGGAGGTTAAATTGAACATGGCCAGCTCCCGTGTAACTCACGATCATACGACGACGGCCGTCATTCTCGCGGCGAAATTCTTCTTGCGTGATGACCAGCGTTCTTGCCATACCCTCATCCCGGACCATCGATGCCTCATACATCGTCCGGAAGTGCTCCTCGCTTCCTCCGTGGCACCGTACCAACTGATCGACAATCCTCTCGCGGTACGCGGGGTCGTCGACGATATCCTCCTGTAGGATTCCCCACGGCGCCCATTCAGGTTCCTGCCTGGCTTGATCAAGCCCTAATTTTACGACACGACGAATCAAGGGCTTGGGTGGGTTCATCGCCCGGACGGACAAGCGTCGTTCTCGAGCAAACGTCACCAATGGCGCGTAATCTTCAAACGCGCCACCCCAATTCTGTTTCCAGCGCACCTGTTCCAAGAACTCGCTCGTAATTGGCTGATTGGCCGCGACATAGCCGTCGAGTGCCGGTTGGCCGTCCCAGCCGAACATCTCCATCCCAATGGTGGGCTCGATGTCATCAGCCACCAATTGATTCAGCACTTTCAGCGCGGCTTCAATATGGTAGGGATTATGGTGTTCCTCTCCCAGATAGACGATGTCGTGCTGTTCCAGCTTTGTCATCAATTCTGCAAACGGGAGCACGCGCCCGCTGTGAGTCTCAAGAATCTGCCAGGGTTGCCATCCCTCATCGACGACGGAACGGAGGCTGCCCTCGCGGTCAGCCGCACAGCCGATCGGTAATGCCAGCAGACCGACGAGCATGAGTAGCAGGCCGATCAATCGCCAACTTAGTGAATCGGTGGATAAGAATGGTAGTGGCATGAAACCACTCCTATCATACTGAATAAGCATGAACAAGCAGACTTGACGCTGAAGTTTGAAGATTACTATGCTCCTACCCTTGGATTCCAATCGACACCCACTTCTATACGCGACGATCAAACGTTCATGAGTCTCAACCCGCTTGCTGACTTCCGCCGTGTTGTGAGTGTTCGCGCACGTCAGGTGCCGGGACAATGGGAGGCCTCAAGGAAATTGATAGAAGGTGCCATTTTCCCCTCTACCCTTGCCCGACTCCGTGCGGCCGTGCAGAACAAAGATCTTCCGGTTTCAGTAAAAGAAACCTTGTTGCGCCTCTTTGAACAGCCCGTGCCACGGCGCGTTCAGGATATCGATGGAGAGTGCCTCAAGTCCGTCACGGGCCTTCCTCCGGCTAAAGCCCTACGCGCACTCGCCATCTTTTTTGAGTTGGTGCCTGCAGCAGCCGTGAGGTGGCCCGTGCCGCACCTATCGAGTGAGGAGGTCGAAGAAGCCGTACGGCAGTTGGACAATCCATTTGACTTCCTTCATCGCACTGAGGTGGCCTCTGTGTTGGAGATTGGGGCTGGGGATCTCTCGTTCGCTGAGGAGTTAGTGGATCTGTATGGCTCCGAGCTCACGCAACAACCCCACCCGTTCATCATTCATTGCCTGGATCGACTCGACCCTCGTTCTCAACTGGGCGGTCCGCTCCATGCGAATCCGGAGAGGCTGCAGAAGTTGCAGCAGAGGGCTGAGGTGTCGTTCTCCTTCTTCGGCAATCAAGACATGTTCACACTTGGCGATCTGGATAAACAGGAGTTGCTGGCCCCACGATATACCATTGCCACCTGTTGGGCCCCAGCCACACCGACCTTCGCCTATGAGCCGACCAGGCTCTCTGAGGCTTTCATTCAGAAGGAGCTGGAGAGCACCAAAGGGGTCTTCCACCAGACATGCTTTGGGAGGGAACCAGCGCTCGAAGTCCAGCATGCTGGCCGTGCCCTCCTCTTCCCGCCGTGGAAGTTTGAGATCGTCGGCCCCCTTGCTCTCCTGAGCCTGCTTGCCCGTCGCGGATGCCTGTGTGTCCTGGGAGCAGTGGATGCGCAGGTATTTTGGGAGCTTCTCGCTCAGTTATTGGAGGAGCCACGCTATCGCCCGCTAGACCAACCTTTTACCCCCGTCAATCTGCCCACCATTTTTGGCGAGGTCTATCATGTTCTGGCCGGTCTCGCGATCGGTGAGTCCATTGACTTGGCTGGGGTGGCAGCCCTTCGGCGTCACTATCTTGGGTCAGGCTCCTCTTCTGCCATGGATGGCGGTGCCGGTCATTTTCGATATGTCCGCATCAGCCGAGGTGCCACCTTCCCGGGCATTCCTGCGAGCAGCACCGCACGGAAGTTCTCGTCCATGACCGAAGAAGTTCCGCCGTGGTTCATTACACTGGTTCCTGCGTGAGCGACTGGTCTAAGCCTCGTGCCATGATGCCTGATCGTAGGGGCGCAAAAATCTTGAATAAATTGACCGTCTCCAGCCCCTTTGTTAGACTTCGATCGTGTCCGATCACCAGCCAATCCTCCAACGCCAGTTCACGCCCTAGACCATCATGAATCCAACGGGAATCATTCAAGCCATCCAGGACAATATTGCGCGGGTGATCAAAGGTAAGCCGCAGGTGATCGAAATGAGCATTGTCGCGCTTTTGGCTCGCGGGCATCTCCTTCTCGAGGATGTCCCAGGGGTTGGAAAAACGACGCTCGCGCATAGTCTTGCGAGATCGCTCGATTGCTCCTTCAAGCGCATTCAGTTCACAAGCGATCTGCTTCCATCTGATATCGTGGGCGTCTCAATATTCAATCGCCAGAAACAAGCCTTTGAATTTATGCCGGGTCCGATTTTCGCCAATATCGTATTGGCGGATGAAATCAATCGAACGACACCGAAGACACAAAGTAGTCTGTTGGAAGCGATGAGCGAAGCGCAGATTTCTTTCGATAATAAAACTTATCCCTTGAATCAGCCCTTCATGGTCATAGCAACCCAGAATCCCGCCGAATACCATGGCACGTTTCCTCTTCCGGAGTCGCAGCTGGATCGGTTCTTGATGCGGCTTCGCATCGGCTATCCCTCGCCGGAGGAAGAAAAAAAGGTCCTTGACCGACCACAATCACTCCATCCGGCCGAAGAGCTCCAACCATTGCTGCCGACGCAGGATGTCCTGCTACTCCAGGAGCAGGTCGATCGCGTACTCATGGAGGAAAGCATTACGGACTATCTCTTGGCCATCGTCCAACGCACCAGGCAGTCTGACCTCTTGTCATTGGGGGTCAGTACCAGAGGAGCGTTGGCGTTGAGTCGGGCTGCCAAGGCCTTGGCGCTCGTCCGCGGGCGGACCTATTGTCTGCCGGATGATATTAAGGAACTGGCCCCCATCGTGTTGTCTCACCGCATTATGGTGGCCCGCGCGCAGGGGTTGCGTCAGCGAAGTGGTGAGCACGCTGAGCGGATCATCCAGGATTTGGTCGACTCGATTCCTGTTCCCGTCTAGGTCTTTCCCTACATCTGTGTCCCGGCGTGGAGCTGGTGGTACATGCTGCGTCAATCTCCTTCCTTTCTTCATCGAATGTTTCGCCACCGTTCGACAAGCGTGACTTCAGAGGGGGTTCAATTCCTGCTCTTTACTATGGCGATCGGTATCGCCGCCATCAATACCGGCAATAATCTGTTCTATCTTTTGCTCGCGATGATGCTGAGTCTCGTGTTGATCTCAGGAGTTGCAGCGGAATACTGCTTGCGACGGCTGGAATTCCATCGTCACCTTCCCGATCATCTCATCGTGAATGAACCAACCACCGCCACACTGGTCGTGAAGAACCGGAAGTCACAGCTCCCCAGCTTTTCATTGAAGCTGTTCGATGTCAGTGACGGCCGGAAGCTGGATCGAGGTCTGGAGATTCACCAACTCCCTCCAGGCGCCAGCCAGCTGATGTCATATCCGCTCGTCGCCACGCGGCGTGGTCGGTTGCAACTGGACGGTGTCTGTGTCGGGACGGAGTTTCCGTTCGGGCTCTTCATGAAGCACACGTTTTACCCGATCGATGAAACGGTCATTGTCTGCCCGGAACTCAAGCCGATCGACGAGCGGCTGTTCCAGGGGCTTCTCACAGTTGGAGCGGAACAGAGCATCCCGCAGCGGGGGCCTGGCAATGATTTATACAACCTGCGTTTGTATCACGCCGGGGATGACTCTCGAAGCATTCATTGGCCGACGACAGCACGGACGTCTCAATTGACGGTTCGAGAAACCGAGGCCGAAGACCAACGCCGAGCGACCATTTATCTACCGACCGTCGCTCCGGTGAGTCACGATGCCGTATTTGAACAGGCGGTGTCCATCACCGCTTCCATCATTCAGCACTTGGCACAACGCGGGTACGTGCTCCAATTGCTTGTGGGGTCGTCTCGGTCATCATTCGGTCAAGGAGACCGTCACCGCTTGGAACTTCTTCGAATGCTGGCTCTTTGCGAACGGTGCTCACCCCTTGAAGGGTCTGCCGTACTGACAGAATTGTCTGGTGACCCTTTGGAAGTCGACGAGGGGGCGGTGATTGTCGTGCAGCCATGGCGGGGACCGGGGGACATCAAGCCCGAACAGCCTGATATTTTGATTAACGGACACCTCATCGCCGGAGCATCACATGCCGTTTGATCAGGCCCTTCGGTTCGCGTCGATTTGGCTGGCGTCTACGTCTTTCATCGGGTTGACGCTCGGAGCCGGTCTTCCGGAATGGCTGGCTGCGTTAACCGGGGCCGCACTGATCCTTGCTCTCTTACGGAACGCAGGGGGCAGGTCTGTGGGGCGACTCGCCACCTATACGCTCATGTCAACCACCGGATGGAATCTTCTGGTAATCGTCGGATTTCTTGGATTCTGGGTGGATATGTTGTGGGTCTCGGGCGAACTCCTTCCGGCCGGAGTTCACTTCCTCATGATCCTCATGATCATCAAGCTGTTCAATCTCAAGCTTCGTCGTGACTATTTGCATCTCTACGCCATCAGTCTCGTCGCGATTCTGGCTTCCGGGTCTCTCACGACGGATCTGTGGTATCTCCCGATTTTCTTGCTCTATCTTGTAGTTGGCGTGTGGACGCTGTTGCTGTTTCAGCTGACGAAACATTCAGAGGAACCCCGCATCCTCACGATGTCGGTCGCTATGCGACCACAACCTCCTCTGGCATCGGTTAGCCAGGTCACGCCACAATTCTTTTGGCTGGCCAACGGGCTTGCACTGGCAACCTTTGGGCTGACGTTGGTGATCTTCTTCACGATTCCTCGGGTCGGCGCCGGGTTCTACCAAAAGGGCTTTGGGGAGAACATTCGCACGTCGGGATTCTCCGAAACGGTGAACTTAGGAGAGATTGGGCCTATCAAGCGAGATCCCAGCGTCGTCATGCGGGTTGAGCTATCCGATAGCCTCCCACAGCAAGCAGGTCGCCTGTATTTACGTGGAGTGGCCTTCGATCAATACGATGGCAAGGCCTGGATGAATCGGCTGAACTACAGGCGGGCGATGAGCGAAGACGCGGCCGGGACCTTTGTTCTTCGTAGTAGCCGATCTCTGACAACCCCCCGCCTTGGCGACACCATACGACAGAACATTCTGTTGGAGCCGCTCGACACTCCGGTTCTCTTTGCTGCTCCGTTTATCGAAAGAATCAGTGGAAAGTTCCCGGGCGTCCAGTCTGACCTCACCGGTTCGGTGTATCTCCCGTTCCCTAGTTCGTCACGGATCGAATATTCCGTCCTCTCCAGATCCAACTCGGTGCTACCGGAGGATCTCGGCGCGGAGCCCGGTGTCTACCCTGAATCGGTTATCCGACATTTCCTGCAGATTCCTAGTCAACCCGAGCGGATTGCCGTCCTAGCAAAGGAAATCACGCACACGCAGCGCACCATCTATGACAAAGCCACCGCCATCCACTCATTCCTGACGCACAACTTTCGGTATAGCCTTGATGCGCCTCTGGCAGAGCAGGACCAGCCACTGGAAGAGTTTCTCTTTACCCGCAAGACCGGGTATTGCGAACACTACGCCACCGCCATGGTGATCATGCTTCGGACGATCGGAATCCCGGCGCGTCTCGTCACGGGATTTCTCGCCACTGAGTGGAACGAATACGGCAACTACTATGTGGTCAGACAGCAAGACGCTCATGCATGGGTGGAGGTGCACCTACCGCATTCCGGGTGGATTACGATGGACCCAACTCCTCCTTCGATCGAAAGTATCGGCAGCGGGTCTCCCGCATGGCATGCGTTGGGACGAATGTTGGATACCATCAGACTTCAGTGGGGTCGATTTTTTGTGCAGTACAGCGCGGCTGATCAGCTCGCTGTTGTGCGGGAATTGAAGGCGGGGAGTACATCGGCCAGAAACAAGGCATTTGATTCTATAAGCACGCTCTTCAGCCCGTTCATGGCCATGTTTGGCGGGATGGCGGGCTATGCGTCTAAAGGAACGATACAGTCGTTGGCTGAGCTGCTTATCCCCACACTGATTGGCCTTGCCGTGCTTCTTTGGCTAGGGATCAGGCGGCCATGGGTCAAGGGGATGATCTCTAAGAAAACGACTCGCGACGAGCAGGTTATTATGCAACTCTACGGACGAATGATCGGACATCTCGCTCGGAAGGGCATTGCTAAACTCACTGCGATGCCGCCCCTTGAGTTCGTCCGCCTCACTCAGGAGCGGTGGAGCAATGCCGGTTCAGCGGTTGCGTCTATTACCGATCTTTATTGCCGAGCCCGATTCGGTCAAATCTCCCCCACCAGAGAAGAACTGTCACTCGCTGAAGACCATCTTCGCGACCTGATGACACTCGAGAAACCGTAGCAGAATCAGGAAGCGGCACTCCTTCGTACAGATCGTGAAAGCGTCCAGGAGAATAGATGTACGAAGAATCAGTGTGAAGTTAAAGATAATCTCGATGGAGCGGGAAAAGGGATTTGAACCCTCGACCCTCGCCTTGGCAAGGCGATGCTCTACCACTGAGCTATTCCCGCTCGCGAGGTTTGAGGTGTGGAGTGTACTGACCTCTCAGGGTACTGTCAAGCCAGGACTCTGTTGGATTCACAGAAAATTATCAGTTACAAATATTGGAACGTTACATATTCGTAACGAATGCAGATATTGCCAAGGTGGTTGTAACGAAACAATATGATTTAAAAAGAAATTAAAATCATAAACAGCGCAAGACGCAGCCTCTAATCACATAAATATTAAATGAAAACTGCTACTCATACTACTCATAAGCTATAAATGATCGAACCACGATATGTGTAAGTGAAAAACTTGAAACGAAATTGTTTTACATATACTTATGTGAAGTGGAATGAAGCAGTTTCTAAGCAGACAGCGTATGGCTCGAATATTGCTGAATTTTACGGTTGCAAGGAATGGTATGCGGTGATATATGCTTCACTGCTTTCTTTCAACATGCTAGTGCTGAGTATATGAGTTTCATGCGTACAACGCATAACAGAAAACAAATGAATGCTGGTTCACATACATCCAGCTGGTATGAAAACAAACAAGGAAACTGGGCTCGTTCAAGTTCATAAACGTTGAGGAGGTATCCACAATGTTCTTGTCACGTCGACAATTTTTGAAAGTCTCTGCTGGCACTGTTGCTGCCGCAGCCGTGGCGGACAAAGTCCTGGCATTGACGGCTCTCCAGCCGGTGATCGAAGTTGGCAACCCGCTGGGAGACTATCCGGATCGATCCTGGGAACGGGTCTATCATGATCAGTATCGCTACGATTCATCCTTCACATGGGTCTGCTCCCCCAATGATACGCATGCCTGTCGTGTGCGCGCCTTCGTTCGCAACGGAGTGGTCATGCGTGTGGAGCAGAATTATGACCACCAAACCTATGAAGACTTATACGGCAATCGTGGAACGTTTGCCCACAACCCACGGATGTGCCTAAAAGGGTTTACTTTCCATCGACGTGTGTATGGCCCGTATCGTTTGAAAGGGCCTTTGATGCGGAAGGGTTGGAAGCAGTGGATGGATGACGGTTCTCCCGAGCTGACTCCAGAAACCAAGCGCAAGTACAAGTTCGACAGTCGCTTCCTCGACGATATGCTTCGTGTCTCCTGGGATACGGCGTTTACCTATGCGGCGAAGGCGATGATCATCATTGCCACTCGGTACAGCGGTGAAGCTGGAGCGCGACGTCTTCGCGAGCAGGGGTATGCCCCGGAAATGATCGAGATGATGAAGGGCGCTGGTACCAGATGCTTTAAGCATCGTGCCGGAATGCCGGTCCTCGGTATTATCGGGAAGATGGGCAATACTCGGATGAACGGTGGAATCAATGCCTTGTTGGATACCTGGATCCGTAAGGTGAGTCCTGAGCAGGCACAGGGCGGTCGCTATTGGTCGAATTACACCTGGCACGGAGATCAAAATCCTTCCCAGCCGTTCTGGTCCGGCGTGCAGGGTTCGGACATTGACCTTGCAGATATGCGCTTCTCGAAGCTGAATACAAGTTGGGGGAAGAACTTCGTCGAGAACAAAATGCCGGAAGCGCACTGGAAGTTAGAGTGTATTGAGCGCGGCGCCCGTGTGGTTGTCATCACGCCAGAATACAATCCTACTGCCTACCGTGCCGATTATTGGATGCCTCTACGCCCACAGTCGGACGGTGCAATTTTCTTGGGCGCCATGAAAATCATCGTCGACGAAAACATGCATGACGTCGATTTCTTGAAGCAATTTACCGATGCTCCAATATTGGTGCGTACGGATACGTTGCAATACCTGGATCCGCGCGATGTTGTGGCGGATTACAAGTTCCCCGATTTTTCCAAGAGCTACTCTGGCCGCATCCAATCCTTGAAACCTGAGCAGGTTGAACGGCTCGGTGGAATGATGGTGTGGGACCATACGAAGAAGCAAGCCGTGCCGCTCCATCGGGAGCAAGTGGGATGGCACTATACGAACAGTGGTATCGATGCCGCGCTTACCGGCACCTATCGAGTCAAGCTGCTCAATGGCCGAGAAATTGATGCTATGCCGGTATGGCAGATGTACATGGTGCATTTCCAGGACTATGATCTGGACACAGTCCATCAGATCTGCCGCACACCGAAGGATCTCCTTGTGCGGTGGGCTCGTGACTCGGGCACCATTAAACCCGCTGCAATCCACAACGGTGAAGGTGTCTGTCACTATTTCCATATGACGGCGAACGGGCGCGCGGCTGCCATGGTGCTCATCATCACCGGCAATGTCGGCAAGTTTGGCACCGGGCAGCATACCTGGGCTGGCAACTACAAAGCGGGAGCGTGGACGGCAACGCCATGGTCGGGTGCCGGATTAGCCGTACACACGGGTGAGGATCCCTTCAATATTACGTTGGATCCGAATGCCCACGGAAAGGAAATTAAGACTAAATCATACTATTACGGCGAAGAAGTTGGTTATTGGAACCATGGGGACACGGCGTTGATCGTCAATACGCCAAAGTATGGGCGAAAGGTGTTTACCGGTAAGACCCATATGCCGACACCGAGCAAATTCCGTTGGGTAGTCAATGTCAACGTGCTGAACAATGCCAAGCACCATTACGACATGGTGCGTAACGTTGACCCGAATATCGAATGTCTGATTACGCAAGACATCGAAATGACGTCTGATGTCAATCACAACGATATCGCCTTTGCCTGTAACTCCTGGATGGAGTTCACCTATCCGGAAATGACGATTACGGTGTCCAATCCATGGGTTCAGATTTGGAAGGGCGGCATCAGGCCGCTGTACGATACCCGTAACGACTTGGATACCTTTGCGGGTGTTGCCGCCAAGCTATCGGACATGACTGGCGACAAGCGCATGAAGGACTATTTCGCCATGGTCTACGCGAACCGAGTCGACGTCTATGCCCAGCGCATGCTGGATGCATCGAGCACATTCTACGGGTATTCAGCCGACGTCATGCTGAAGTCGGAAAAAGGTTGGATGGTCATGGTCCGCACGTACCCACGGCATCCTTTCTGGGAAGAAACGAATGAGTCGAAACCGATGTGGACCCGTAGCGGACGATACGAAAACTACCGTGTCGAACCCGAGGCCATTGAGTACGGAGAAAACTTTATCTCCCATCGAGAAGGTCCGGAGGCCACACCGTATCTCCCGAATGCTATCTTCACGACGAACCCATATGTTCGGCCTGACGACTATGGCATTCCAATTACGGCACAACACCACGATGACAAAACGGTCCGGAATATCAAGTTGTCGTGGCATGAAATCATGCGTCATTCGAATCCTCTGTGGGAAAAAGGGTATCAGTTCTACTGCGTGACTCCAAAAACCCGCCACCGAGTCCACAGTCAATGGTCCGTGAACGACTGGGTACAGATCTACGAGTCCAACTTCGGTGATCCTTATCGTATGGATAAGCGGACGCCAGGGGTCGGCGAACACCAGATTCATATCAACCCTCAAGCCGCCAAAGATCGTGGGATCAACGATGGTGACTATGTGTATGTCGATGGGAACCCGGTAGACCGCCCCTACCGCGGATGGAAGCCGAGCGATCCTTACTACAAGGTGGCACGGCTGATGATTCGCGCCAAATATAACCCGGCCTATCCGTACCACGTGACCATGGCCAAGCATGCGCCATATGTTTCCACCGCGAAGTCCGTCAAGGGCCATGAGACTAGGCCGGATGGACGGGCGATCGCGATTGATACCGGATATCAATCTAATTTCCGGTACGGTGCCCAACAGTCGTTTACCAGGAATTGGTTGATGCCCATGCACCAGACCGATTCGTTGCCGGGCAAACACGCGATTGCCTGGAAATTCAAATGGGGGTATCAAGTCGATCACCATGCGATCAATACGGTGCCCAAGGAATGTCTCATCCGCATCACTAAGGCCGAAGACGGCGGAATCGGCGCCCGTGGTCCGTGGGAACCAGTTCGGACCGGGTTCACGCCAGGTCAAGAGAACGAGTTCATGATCAAATGGCTCAAGGGCGAACATATTAAGATTAAGGTGTAAACCAGGACGCACGATAGAGCGTGTGAGGCTCAACCGTGAATGTGCAGGGCCTCATGCGGAGAACGTCGAACATAGAACGGAGGACGCAATGCCTGAAGTCTATAATTGGCAGCTGGGACGTAAGATGTTGTATCCCTACGAGGAACGACATCCGAAGTGGCAGTTTGCCTTTGTCTTCAACATCAATAGGTGTTTGGCCTGTCAGACCTGCAGCATGGCCGATAAGTCGACCTGGCTCTTCTCGAAAGGCCAGGAATATATGTGGTGGAACAACGTGGAAACCAAGCCGTATGGCGGGTATCCACAGTTCTATGACGTGAAAATCACGCAGCTGATTGAGCAGGTCAATCCGGGTGGCCAAGTCTGGAACGTCCGCGTGGGGCGGAAACATCATGCCCCCTACGGCGTCTTTGAAGGGATGACCATTTTCGATGCGGGAGCCAAAGTGGGCCAGGCCGCCATCGGCTATATTCCAACGGACCAGGAATGGCGCTTCGTCAATATCTATGAAGACACTGCCACTTCAATGCGCGCCTTAGTCGAAGGCATTGACAAGACCGGCTTCTCGCGGGATGAACCCTGGAAAATGACCGGGAGCAGCCTCCCGGAACACGAGACCTTCTTCTTCTATCTCCAGCGTATTTGTAATCATTGCACCTATCCCGGCTGCTTGGCGGCCTGCCCTCGGAAGGCGATTTACAAGCGGCCAGAGGATGGCATCGTCCTCATCGATCAGAACCGGTGCCGGGGTTACAAGAAGTGTGTCGAGCAATGCCCCTATAAGAAGCCCATGTATCGGGGGACGACCCGCGTCAGTGAGAAGTGTATTGCTTGTTATCCGCGTATCGAAGGGAAAGACCCTCTGACAGGCGGCGAGCCGATGGAGACGCGCTGTATGGCAGCTTGTGTCGGAAAGATTCGCATGCAGAGCTTGATGAGGATCGGAGAGGACGGGCTGTGGGCGGAAGATCGGTGGCATCCGCTGTACTATGCGATCCGGGTGGAGCAAGTGGCGTTGCCGTTGTATCCGCAATGGGGAACTGAGCCCAATGGGTTCTATATCCCACCGCGGCATTCCCCACGGGGCTATGCCCGGCAGATGTTTGGTCCCGGCGTGGACAATGCCATTGAAAAATACTTGGTCCCCAGCCGCGAACTGTTGGCAGTGCTCCAGCTTTGGCGAGCCAGTCAGCAGATTGTGTTCCGCTACGATGTCATCCCTGGGCCAAAAGTATTTGAAACCCAGATCCACGGGAAGCGGTTCGAGATGTACAACGACACCGTCTTGGGCTTCAATAAGTCGGGGAAGGAAGTGGCCAGGATTCAGGTCGAAGAGCCGATCTATATCCGGCCAGCTGAGCGCGTAACCTGGCTATGATCTGACACAGTCACTGTGTTCGAATGGGGGGCGGAGTCCTTCTTGGGCTCCGCCCCTGCTTGGTTCAGAGCGGCAGCGTTCCAGCATTTATCTGGACAATCACTTCGTGATAATTTTTCAAGCACATCCGTGTATCGACATTTTCCAGGCACCTCTTCACTCATGTCACCGTCCTGGCCAGTGACCAGCCCAACACCTACATACGGCTCTCAACAAAACTAGAGCCAAACTATCTCCCTCTATCAGTCTTTTGGCTCACCTGCACTGCTTCTTCTGCACGCTTGACGAGACAGACTGTGTCCAGTACAGTTTTGGAGTATGGTGTCTTTGCTATTGTATTGGGGAGTACTCCCGGCGTGACATCACATCAGCAGCAAGCAGTTCCCTTTGCTGCCCAGTCCATTCCATTTGATGAGTTTCTCGCTTCCGGTAAACTCCCAGATGGCTATCTGAATAGCGAATATGTCGCTCAACAGTTCGTTGAGCGCCTTGTTCATTATATCCTCAGTGTTCCAGCCGGCAGTTATTCCATGTCTCAGCTGAGCCAACTTCTGGAGCAGCTTGATCCACGCACACAGGTCTTTTTCTTCAAACGGTTGAAAGAAACCAGCCCGGACTGCTTAAAGGATTTTGCATCTCTCTACTATGGCTTCATGAATGAGTTCCACTCGCTCCTCTTCACCTAAACCTCAACAAAAAATCCCCCTGTAGATAGCAAGTTAAGTTGTCCGGTGTATGGAGCACATGATCTGTCCGGGTTTTTCTCTCGATCATTTCAGCCCGAGGCCAAAATTTCTTTCCTCACAGGTGGCCTAGGAGCCACGATCGGTCCGTCGCCCGATCTCTGGATCGGCCCGCGACGGCGGGGCGGGGCGCCTTCGGACTCGATCACCCGCCCATCCGGCTGATACCGCACCAAGCATCGCGGGCCATGAAACACCGCCAAGGTGCTGTCGGGATACTCGTGGACCCGTATGGTGACCTTCACGTAATGGAAGCGGTGGCGATCTGGCGGGATCTGCAGATGCCGGCCCTGATACCGCACCGTATTGTCCTTGGCGACGACGCGGTTCTCCTGCACGCAGAGGATCTCGGCGAGGGACGTTCCGACCCACGGGATGAAGGCAGTGCCGGGTTCCGCCGCCGCTACCGCAAAGCGTCGGTTGTAGGCCGGAAGCAATTGCTCGGCGAGATACCGGTTGGCCGCTGCCATCGTGGTGATCTCGGCCAGGGCCAGCTCTTTGGACAACCGATCTTGGAGGGTGCGGAAGACGCGCTCCGATCGGCCGCGGGCTTCCGGCGAGTACGCGGGAATGCGCGTGATGCCCAGTTGCTGTAAGGCCCGATGCACCTGCGTCAGCCGGGTCTTGTCCACCTTGCCTCCGGCCTCCTCCGTCACCCAATAATGCGAGCCGCGATCGGTATAGAGGGAACTGAAGAGGCCCTGTGTCTCAATGACCTCTCGCAGCCCCTGGAAGCTGCTCATGGTCCCTTCCTCCTCCACGAAGAAGGCCGAATAGAGGTCACTCGTGGCATCATCCATCGTCACAATGAGATCCCACTGACAGCCGGGCACCCATTCATGGGTCGAGCCGTCTTGGTGCAGCATCATGCCCGGCAACGGTTTGCGGGGACGCTTCTTCCGATGCGCCCCGCGTCGAGGCGCGCGGACCACATGTCCAGCGATCTGCAGCCGGTTCTTGGTCCACGTGTAGGACCGCTGCCCCCCATGCTCCGCCTGCCAGCGCTCGTAGAAGTGTTTCACCCTCCAGCCTGTGTACTGGCTCTCATACAGCGTCACCATCTGGAGGGCCTCATCGACGGGGACCGCCCGGGCCGACGCTCGGCCCAGCCGACGATCCTCCAGCCCCTCAATGCCCTCCGCTTCATAGCGGGTGCTCCACCGCCGAAACGTGCGTTCCGTCACGCCCAGCATCTCCGCTGCCTCCGCCATCGTCAGATCTCGCCGCTGTCGTCGCGCATACAACTCCTCAAATCGCATCTGTCGCACCTCCTGTAGGACGGTTGCCCGTGTCATGGTGGCCCTCCTTGAGGGCGCACCCTAAACCGGACACTTCACGTGCTACAAAACCCGGACAGATGATGTGCTAGCTACACAAACAAAAAATACTCCTTGTCGGCACTCCAATCTCATGTATAATTGCAGCTCATCCAAAGGAGAAGGAGTATTATGCTTCCATCGTTACAAAGGGCCGTCACCAGCTTCTACAATTTGATTTACGAAGCCCAGGCGTTTGCCACCGCAATGGCACGAATCGATACTGCGGAGCAGGAGCATTACGCCGGACGTATTGAAGGCCTTAATTGGGTCCTCGACCGCTGTCAGGAACTAGAAGACATGGACACCAACCTGACGCCAACGTCCCTCCAGCGTATCCTGGGGGAAGTCAAATCAGATTTGGAACATGAGCTATCCGTCCAGCGAAGAGAAAAAGGACGGCGTGCCGATGGACGGGAGGAAGCTCTCAATTTCGTTGCGGATTATCTTTCAAGCCTCATCACAGCAACCGAAATCGAGTCTGCTAAAACCACCGTCTAACAGGGTCTTTTCAAGCAACAGGGGGCCTGCCTCTCCTCACGCGGCAGAGGCACGCCCCCCCTTCTCCGCCAATCTCTCGGCCTCAGAAGAGTTACTCACCATCCACGAGATTGCTGTATTGTCCCATGAGACAGGACCACGCTAGCCTACCGTTTTGTCTGACCAGGAGCACACTCATTCAGTCTAATTTCAACTCGCAGGTGCGAGCGCACGTCCTTAAGCGGTAACTCTTCAAGCTACAGTCCGCGAGTTCTTGGATCGATCGTCTCAGCCGAGGATGGCTTTTATTAGCCAAGCGGGCAGATCATCAGTATGATCCAGATCGAAAAGTAGTAACCCTTGACCAAGACTTCTCATTCTCACTAAGATAACACTATGTTTCCACCTTCTCGCAAGCCAGGCAGCCAGTGGATTCCTGGCCCTCATCGCACCCCCAGAAGCAGGCCACGTCCCTCTGCAGACACTCCACAAGAGCAATTCGGCTCACTCAATGCCTCTCTATTGTTCTGCCCTCGGTGCCGTGTGGCTACTCCGACAAGAGAACGACTTCTTCTCGTTCTGCCAACCGGCAATCTGTATGAATATCTCTGCAGCCACTGCGGAACCTCTACGGGGTCGAAGACAGACAATCCCGCCAAGACCCCTCAGATCGTCGCTCCCTAGCCCTTTCACACATCAACGGTTGCAGAATCTCGTCCAGCCTACTCGTATGGGCAACGAAGATCGTGATCTGAAATCCATACACCTGACGATGCTGATCGCACAGAAGTCTAAGCGCCTGAAGGTAGAAAGCCAAAAAACGGTATGTCTGAGGACCTACAGAAGAGATGGACGGCGGTCAAAGACAGCAACCCAGACCCAATATGCCAATGCGAGAAGGAGAGAGAAATAACGGAGCGCCTGGGTCAATCAATTTGGTCAAGTGGAATGCCTTCCTCAATCAGCATCACCGGAATGTGGTCGCGGATGGGGTAGAGAATCTTCCGATCAGAGCGAATCAAACCACCGTCAAGCTCGCCAGACACGGGGCGCTTCCCTGCATTCTTCAATTCGCCGCGCGCAATTGTAGCATTGAGTTTCTGAATGAGAGACTCTTCGGCCAGACTCACTGCTTGTTTCGTTTCCGGGCAACAGAGGATTGCCAAGAGTTCTTTATCAATACTCATGACCGTCAACCTCCCGCTGTGTGATGGAAGGTAGAATAATCGATAGCCACATCAAGCGCAAGCTGCCAGAACGAACTCCTCATCCTCTGGCATATCTGCTACACTGAGCGGACCTTCCTCAAGGAAATGTCGTGATGATCAAAGCCTTCTCGAAGACATGCATGGCGGGCCTCATCGTGCTGGTCCCCGCCTGGGCAACGTTCTTGATTCTCAGGACACTTTTTACGACACTCGACAGCTTGGTTGGACAGTACATATCAGATCCTCTCCCCGGCCTCGGACTGCTCCTCTTGATCGTCCTTCTTATTGTTGTCGGTCTCATCGCTGATCATGTCATCGGGCAAGGCTTGCTGGCGCGGCTTGAACAACGCATTGAAAAGATCCCTCTGGTACAGAGCATCTATCTGACATTAAAGGGAATGACCGACGTACTGAATTTTCGCTCTCGCTTCGGGCGCAGCAAAGTGGTTGCCTTTCCGTTTCCGCGCGACGGCTGTTGGGCGTTGGGATTTGTGATGGGCACGGCGCCTCCAGCCGTTCAAGTCGAGCCTGCCCACACCCTCTTCATGGTTTTCGTTCCCACCGCGATTCATCCCTTTACCGGCTTCCTGGCCTTCATCCCGGAACATGCACTACGGGCGATCAATCTTCCGGTCGAAGACGCGATGAAAATGGAGTTTTCCGCTGGGTTCTATAGACCACCAAACGGCTGGCTCGACGCGTCACCATCGCGTCTCACATGATCTATGGCGAGTGAGAGCATCCAGATCAGACCGGCGACCAGGGACGATACAGACACCATCGTCGAGTTCAATAGGGCGATGGCACTCGAAACAGAGAATCGCCGGCTCGATCTCCCAACATTGCGCCAGGGCATTCGAGCATTCTTAGAAAGCCCTGGCTATGGATCGTATATCGTGGCTGAACTTTCAGAAGACAAGAGCCGCAAGCCGATCGGCCAACTGATGATGACGTACGAATGGAGTGACTGGCGAAACGGGGTCTTTTGGTGGATTCAGAGCGTCTATGTCGCTCCAGAACGGCGTGGCAGGGGGGTATTTCGAGCTATGTACAAGCATATCTTGGCCAAGGCGAAAACCGATCCAAAAGTCTGCGGGATTAGGCTGTACGTGGAGCGAGAGAACCGCAGCGCTCAAACCGTGTATCAGCGTGTGGGGCTCGCGCCGTCCGTCTACACGGTATTCGAACAGGATTTCATTCTGGGGCCTGAGGCGATCCAGAAATAGACAAGGAGTTCACATGAAAGTTGGTCGCTGTGTGCTCGGTTTCGTTATGGCTGCATTGTTGTTTCAAGGCTGTGCCTTCAGTCGAGGGACGGTCGGAGATGACGTCAAAACCGAGATCGTCGTGGCGATTCAGAAAGGGACGACCACGAAAACAGAAGTGGTCAACCTGCTGGGCGCACCAGATCGGCTGCTTCAACTCAACGGACGGGATGTCTTTCACTATTATCGCTATGATGCGAAGGCGGGAAGCCTGCTCCTAATTCTCCTCAACTTCACGCGTCTTTCAGTGAAGAGTGATGACGTGTTTATCATCGTGAATCGTGACGGGATCGTCGAAGAGGTCATTTCATCGAAACGCACAGATAACTTGAGCTTTCGATTTTGGCCATTCGGGGAGTGACATGAAGAATGTAGGGGAAAGGGCCATTTCCTTACTGGTGGCGGTGATGGTGAGTCTGCCATTCATGGGGTGTAATGTGGCTCGCGTGACCCTCAATACCACTCTCACTCCAGAGAGCGTCGCATTTATCGTTCCGGGAAAGACGACGTTGACCGACGTTGTCACCAGGCTCGGCGCACCAGATACCATCACAGATGCTGATTCAGGGCTTGTTGCCACATACCGGTTTCTCGACGTGAAATACTCGCGGGTTAATTTTGGGTGGTTAGCGAAACCGTGGACGCCCGTGGATCCAGATTTCATCTTTTCACGGACTGGACTTGGTCTCGATGAGTTCCAAGTGTTCTGTAGTCCTAACTGGGTTGTAGTGCAGCAAGGTTTTCAACGTAGTGTCACCAGACCTCCGTTCCATCCCTATCCGTTTTAACCACACAGAATCCACCACTCCACAACGAATTGCCGCTGTTCTCCTCCGGCGGCTATAATGATAAATTATGGATCAGAAAACCACGGACCATCCACCGCAACTCGACAGTGACCGCGTATCCTCGTCCTATATCCCAGCTGATAAAGATACAGAGTTTCTCCAGCGGGATGAGCTTCGGCCCATTCGCATCGGTCTCGAACTGCTCAAGCCAGAACTCATTCAAAAGGAAGAACAGATCCAATCCACCATCGTCGTCTTTGGCAGTGCAAGATTGCAGGAGCCAACTGCTGCGAGGCAGGCACTGAAGAAGGCGGAGGAAGAAGCAGATCAGGCGCCGAACGACCTTGGCTGCCAACGCAAAGTCTCGATTGCCAAACGGCAGCTTGATCTCGCTAAGTATTATGATGTGGCCCGAGAATTTAGCCGCCTCGTCTCATCGACCTGCCAAATTGATGGCCACTGTGATTACGTGATCGTGACAGGCGGGGGTCCCGGCATCATGGAAGCAGCCAATCGTGGCGCGGCGGATGTGAACGCTAAATCGATCGGGTTAAATATTACCCTACCGCACGAGCAGTACCCGAATCCCTATATCACGCCAAGGCTGAGTTTTCAGTTCCGCTATTTCGCGATCAGAAAAATGCATTTCCTCATCCGAGCCAAGGCACTTGTCGCGTTTCCCGGAGGGTTCGGCACACTCGATGAGTTGTTCGAAACGCTCACCTTGCTCCAGACCGGGAAAACCCAGAGCGTCATCGTCGTGTTGGTCGGACGGGCCTTTTGGGAGCGGCTCATCAACTGGCAATTCCTGGTTGATTGCGGATTAATTGTACAGGCAGATCTGGGACTGTTTCACTACGCTGAAACGGCCCAGGAAGCCTGGGACCTCATCTCACGTCACAATGGAGTACCTACGATATGAAACTCTCATTCCATGGCGCTGCCCGTTCTGTCACCGGAAGCAGACATCTAGTGGAAGTGCCAGGCTTTCGAATGTTGTTGGATTGCGGAATGTTTCAAGGCCGACGAGATGAGGCGGTACGGAAAAACCGAGAACTGGGCTTCGACCCAAAATCGCTCAGCGCCGTCCTGCTGTCACACGCGCATATCGACCATTCGGGCGCGCTGCCGGTGTTGCCGCGACAGGGCTTCTCCGGGAAAGTCTACCTTACCCGAGCATCAGCCGATCTCGCGGGCATCATGCTCGAAGATTCCGCCCGCGTGCAAGAAAACGACTGCCGGTACGTGAATAAACAAGAGAAGCGGCGCGGGAGAACCTGCATTCAGCCCTTATATGACGGCAACGACGTCAGGAAAGTAGTCAAGCAGTTTGAAGGGGCACGATACGGGGATCAGCTGAAGATTGCCCCGCGCGTGGTAGCGTCGTTTCATGATGCCGGGCATATCCTGGGATCGGCAGCCGTCCGCGTGAAGTATACGGCGCGCGGGAACAGCACCACCGTCTTGTTTAGTGGCGACCTAGGGCGGTCTCACATGCCGATCCTGCGTGATCCGGAGCCGCCGCCCGCCTGCGATATTCTCATTCTGGAATCCACCTACGGCGACCGTTTGCACGAACAGGCCGGCGAGGAGATGAAAAAGAAAGCCCAGGACCTAATCGCCCACGCGCGGCTACACAAAAGCAAGATCATCGTGCCTGCCTTCGCGGTGGGCCGCACCCAAGAGCTGGTAATGCGGATTAAGGAGCTGGTGGGTGAAGGGCGCGTCGACCCCATTCCCATCTATATCGATTCGCCCTTGGCTGGTAAGGCAACAGACGTCTTCAAGCGTCACCCGGAATGTTATGACGAGGAAACGCTGAAGACCTTTTCTTCAAATAACGACGTCTTCGCCTCGCGCTACATCCACTTCGTGTCATCATCCGAGGACAGCAAGCGGCTCAATGCTATGCGGGGCCCCTGTGTCATCATCTCTTCGTCGGGGATGTGCGAGGGCGGCCGGGTCATTCACCATCTGAAACATGCCATTCAGGATGAAGCGAACGTGATCGTGTTCGTCGGCTTTCAAGCCGAACATACACTTGGGCGCAAACTCGTCGAGGGCTGGGATGTCGTGCCAATCTTTGGGGTGCCGACGAAGCGACGCGCTCAGATCGTCAAGTTCAACGGCCTGTCGGCCCATGCCGATCGCAATGATCTGTTGGCCTATGTGCGAGCAATCACCCCACGACCCAGCACCGTCTTCATCGTGCACGGAGAGGAAAAACAAGCACTCTCATTGGGTGCTGCGATCCAGGCGGAACATCCAAAGATCGATGTGCGAATTCCTCATCAGAACAGCACACATGAGGTATAAGTCTTTGCTGGTGAGATCAGTCGGCGGCGAGCGACTGACTCAGTTGCTTCTACTGTCCTGCATTGCCATCTTAATTTCTGGTTGCCTTTCCACGGCGGCTGCCGAATCGGATCAGAGCCGTCATCGTCTTCGAGATCTTGGCATCGGCATCGGGTCTTATCAGCCAGGCCCTCTGAATGCCATTACCGACGTGGCCGGCGTGAAAGTCGGTCACACGACCCTCATCCAAGGCGACGGGCCGCTCAAGCCAGGTCAGGGTCCAGTCCGTACCGGCGTGACGGTCGTGATTCCACGCGACGATGTGTGGCACAAGAAGGTGGCTGCCGGTTCCTTCGTCCTCAACGGCACGGGTGAAATGACCGGCCTCTCCTGGGTGGCGGAGTCGGGCTTTCTGGAGTATCCCATTGCACTCACGAATACGCTCAACATCCCGCGCGTGGCCAACGGTGTCATGAGCTGGATGATCAAACAATATCCGGCGATCGGCATCGAAGACGACACGCTCACGCCGGTGGTTGCCGAATGTGACGATGGACGATTGAACGATATCCAGGGCCGCCATGTGTCCGAGCAGGATGTCATCGCTGCGCTCGACGGGGCCAGCGGCGGTCCGGTGCAAGAGGGCACCGTCGGGGCCGGCACCGGGATGGTGTCCTATGGATTCAAGGGCGGCATCGGCACCTCGTCAAGAAAACTGTCCGAGAAAGAAGGCGGCTATACGATCGGTGTCTTGGTCAATGCGAACCATGGCCGCAGGCCGGAACTCCTCATCGCGGGTGTGCCGGTGGGCAAACTCTATGAGCCGCCGCCACAGATGTCTGATGTCCTCTCTCCGGGCCAGAGCGAAGGCTCCATCATCGTCATCATCGCCACCGATGCGCCACTCGACAGTCGACAACTCACACGACTCGCGAAGCGCGCCGCGCTGGGCCTTGCCCGCACCGGTTCCACCGCCCGGCACAGTAGCGGCGACTTCATGCTCGCCTTTTCAACGGCGAACGTCATTCCTCACTATCCAGCAGAATCCACATACCAGCTGACCCATCTCGCCGACACCCATCTGAATCCGCTCATCTCAGCGACAGTGGAGGCCACCGAAGAAGCGATCCTCAATGCCCTCACCATGGCCACCACCGTCACAGGCCGTGATGGGCATCGGATTGAGGCCATCGACCTGGGCCGCCTCCACACACTCCTGTCCGGTTCGCGATGAAACTGATCCACTAAATTTCTGAGCGTGTGTTGTGAGGTGAACCAAGCTTGCAAATGTGGCGACTCCCTCGCTATCCTGCCAGAGTTAACCCGGAGGAATGGTATGGCCGACTATCAGATCGGCGGCGGACTCCAGCTGCTGACGGCGGTACAAAAAACAGAAGCCTTTGCCGAGTTCCTCAAGGAGCGGATGGTGCACGCGTTGGAAACCGAGGACCCGACCGAACTGCACTACCTCCTGGCACAAGTCGACGACTACCACTCGTATCTCTGGCGATATTATAAAAAGCTCGCGCAGACCCGATCCCAGCGCATGGATCCGGGAGTCTGATCGCTAGCCGTTTACTCACGCCTACGCATGCCTGGTTTATCGTCATCTGCCCCACAGAACACGGCCTTCCGTTTTGCCAACGCCCTGGCACAAACGGGCGATACGGAAGCCGCTGCCCGGGATCTTGCCGATGCGATTCAGACGCAGCTTGGTGGTACGCCGATTGATCTCGTCTGTGTATTCTTTTCAGCCCATCATGCGGCGCGAGCTGAGGTGTTGGCGAGTATGCTGACCGAGCAGCTGTGTCCTCGATTGCTCATCGGGTGCAGTGGAGAGGGTGTGATTTCAGGAGCCGAGGAATTGGAAACGGCTCCGGCCGTGACCGTATGGGCGGCGGTGCTTCCAGGCGTTGGGCTGGACGCCTTTCAGTCAGCATTTTCACCCACGCAGGACCAGTTCCAACTCTCCGGATGGCCTCCGCCAGGGGCGGGGGATACGCCCATTCTGTTATTCGCCGATCCCTTCACGACTCCCGTTCAAGAAGTCCTTGGCCTCATCGATGAGCGATACCCTGGAGCCAAAGTCATTGGAGGACTCGCTGGGGGTGGACACGAGGCCGGCATGAATCGACTGATTCTCCATGAGCAGGTTCTCGATGGTGGGTTGGTCGGTGTCCGCCTGTCTGGACCGATTGACGTTCGCCCCATCATCTCCCAGGGATGTCGTCTAGTCGGCGAACGGTTTGT
Source organism: Nitrospira sp. (assembly GCA_005116745.1). Taxonomy (NCBI): domain Bacteria; kingdom Pseudomonadati; phylum Nitrospirota; class Nitrospiria; order Nitrospirales; family Nitrospiraceae; genus Nitrospira; species Nitrospira sp. The sequence goes on from SWDS01000006.1 coordinate 330,271, forward strand.
GGTCACGAAGTCGGATGGCAATCTCATCCATGAGCTTGGGGGGACACCAGCACTCGAACGCTTACAAACCGTGTTCGAAACGTTGAAGGAGGAAGACCGGGGCCGGGCCCATCGAGCCCTCCATCTCGGCATCGTGATCGATGAGCATCGGAACCGATTCGAGCGCGGCGATTTTCTCATTCGAAACCTCTTGGGGGCCGACCAAACGAGTGGGGCGATTGCGGTTGGAGAGGTGGTGCAAGAAGGACAAACGGTGCAGTTTCATCTGCGCGACGCGGAATCAGCCACGGAAGACTTGAACGTCCTGTTGGCGACCGATCGAGCCGGTCATCGGCATCCTGCTCTTGGCGCGCTCATGTTCAGCTGTTGTGGCCGAGGTCGGGGGCTGTTCGGCAGACCTCATCACGATGCCGCCGCCGCGACCGACCGACTGGGACCGATTCCGATCGCGGGGTTCTTCGCACAAGGTGAGATCGGTCCTATTGGAAACCGCAACTTCTTGCATGGCTACACGGCCAGTCTGGCGCTCTTTGCCGAACGAGATTCGTAGCCAAACTCCAGTTGACCGAACAATCTCTCCCATGCCATACAGATAAGACGAAGGAGACGCGCTATGAAATTTCTATCAATCTCATCAATGGTCATGTTGTTAGTTCTGACATCGATATTAGGAGGAGAACGCATTATGGCAGCGAGCGAAAAGGGGTCAAACGCGCAGGACATTACGACATCGTCCGGGCTCAACTACGTGGATCAGGTGGTCGGATCCGGAGACGTGGCCGTGTCTGGCAAGACGGTGAGCGTCCACTATACGGGGTGGCTGGAAAACGGTAAGAAGTTCGATAGCTCCGTCGATCGTGGACAGCCATTTTCATTTCCTCTCGGCGCTGGGCGTGTCATTAAGGGCTGGGACGAAGGGGTGCAGGGGATGAAGGTGGGAGGCAAGCGCAAACTTACCATCCCATCCAATTTAGGCTATGGACCACAAGGTGCCGGTGGTGTCATCCCACCGAATGCCACGCTGATTTTCGACGTCGAATTGCTCGGGGTGCGATAGCCCGATCATGCAGCAGACACCGCTCATCGCACAACATCGCGCCGCCGGGGCCAAGCTGGTCGACTTTGCCGGCTGGGAAATGCCCATCCAGTACAGTGGCGTGTTGGATGAGTATCACACGGTTCGGAGCAAGGCCGGCCTCTTCGATGTCAGCCACATGGGACGCATTGTCGTCACCGGCTCCGGCGCGGAGTCGTTCATCCAGCGCATGACGACCAATGATCTCGCAGCGTTGCGGCCTATGCAGGCGCAGTACTCGATGGTCTGTAACGAGCAGGGCGGCATCAAGGACGATATCTTCGTCTATCGGTTAGCGAGGGCCGGGGAATTTCTGTTGTGTGTGAATGCGTCCAATCGAGAGAAGATTGTCTCGTGGCTGACGGAGCACAGCCGGGAGGATTCTGACTGTCAGGTCTCCGACCGTTCAGCGGAGATCGCGCAAATCGCCCTGCAGGGACAAGCGGCGCGAGCGATCGTCGCAGCGGTTGGATTGCCACAGTTGGAGCAGCTCAAGCTTAGAGAATCCATAATGGCGCGAGTCGCGGATGTGGAGTGCCTGATTGCACGAACGGGCTATACCGGAGAATTCGGCTACGAGTTCTATGTCTACGGACCAGCCGGCCCCGTCTGGGACAAGCTGTTGGACACGGGCCAGTCGTTCGGGTTGAAACCGGCGGGACTCGGGGCACGGGATCTCCTGCGTCTGGAGATGGGCTATCTGCTCTACGGCAACGATATCGATGAACGCACGACACCGATCGAGGCCAGCGCGGAATGGGCTGTGCGCTTCGAGAAGGGAGACTTTATCGGCAAGCCTGTGTTGCTGACACAGAAGCAAGCGGGTGTGTCTCGCCGATTCGTGCGCTTTGAGTTACTCGAAAAAGCTGTTCCGCGCCATGGGTTCACCATCCTCTCGTCTTCGTCGCCGCAGTCGCCCATTGGAGAAGTGACCAGCGGCAATCTTTCTCCCCTTCTTCAGAAAGGGATCGGTTTGGGTTATGTGTCCACGAAGTATAGTGACGTTGGAACGGACCTCTGTATCGACATTCGAGGAAAAGCGGTTCCAGCCAAGGTGGTGAAGGCGGCATTCTATAAAAAATCGGTGAGGCGTGAAGGGTAAGGGGTGAGAAGCGAAGGAGAGTGGTCTTCTGTGACGAGAAACATCTATACCGGCAAAGTTGTGACGCTGAATGTCGACACCGTGAAATTACCGAATGGCGTGACGATTGATCTCGAGACCATCCGCCATCCAGGGGCCGCTGCAGTTGTGCCCATGAAAGACGATGGCACGGTGGTGTTGGTTCGGCAGTTCCGTCATGCGGCCGGGGGATTCATTTATGAAATTCCAGCGGGAAAACTTTCTCCTGGTGAAGACCCATTGCATTGTGCGGCACGCGAGCTGGAAGAAGAAGTCGGCTATCGCGCGTCTTCGTTTGAACTGCTCTCCAGCATCTTTACCGCACCGGGATTCGCGGATGAAGTGATCCACGTCTACAAGGCGACCGGATTGATACAAGGCAGGCAGCAACTGGATCACGACGAAGTCTTGGAGATTGTCGAGATGCCGCTGACCGCTGCGATGGAAAGAATCGTAGATGGGACGATTCGAGATAGCAAAACGATTGTTGGATTACAGGCGGTGTATATCAGAGGGCTAAAAGCAACCTGAGGGCACTCCACAAAAAGAAGTGGAAATGCCCTCAAGCCAAACCTCACTAGACGGAGTCTTACTTTCCGCCCTTATCTTTCTTCTCTTCGCCGAAGGTGTCGGCATGGCCGCCCTTCTTCTCTTCCTTCTTGTCGCCGAAGGTGTCCTCAGCTTTGCCGGCATCCTTCTTCTTTTCCTCAGCAGACACCACGACGTGGCCGCCCTTTTTCTCTTCTTTCTTCTCACCGGCGAAAGAAGGAGCGCTGAAGGTCACTGCCACTGCGACTGCCATGATTGCCATCAATAAACGCTTCATAACTTGTTACCTCCTTGAAGTTGAAAAAGTGTGTGCCGACCATTGGCACACTCACGAGATGTACTGAGCAAACTTGGTGCCGGACTCTCTTGTTTGCGTCGGTTCAACTTTGTATCAACTAATCAGCATCTTATGCGCGGTAAGGACAATGCTGGACGAGAGCGCTCCGTATTCTTCTTGTGGCGGAATAGTGTGACTTTCTACTAAACTGCCTCAGAAAAGACGCTGAGGCATTCACAACGCAATCTCGTCAATTCACAGTGACATTAAATCATGCTATCTTCCGTGCCCACTGGCAGTACGGCTCTCCTCGCTTGTGTAGCCTTTCTCGAAGCCATGGGAGTTGTCGGTGCTTCGATGAATATAAGCGAAAAGTCAGGCCTTGTACTGCTCATGAATACCCTCTAAACAAGGAGATCAGGGCCGATGTTACTCACTGGTAAAAAAGGACTCATCATCGGTGTCGCCAACAAACACAGCATCGCCTGGGCCATTGCCCAATCGGTCGCTGGCCAGGGAGCTCAGCTCCTTTTCAACTATCAAAACGAACGGCTGAAGCAAAACGTAGAGGAGCTGGCTGCCACCTTACCCGGCGCGAAAGCATTTCCATGCGATGTGAGCCACGACGGAGAGATTACGTCGCTCATGCAGCAGGTTCAGAAGGAAGTCGGCCAGATCGATTTCCTTGTCCACTCCTTGGCATTCGCTCCGCGCGAAGAACTCGCGGGTCAATTTGTGAATACGAGTCGACAGGGGTTTGCAATGGCGCTCGACATCAGCGCCTATTCGCTTGTGGCCGTCACCAGAGCCGCTATGCCGTTGATGACCGCCGGGGGCTCGATTGTCACGCTTACCTATCTGGGGAGCGAGCGCGTCGTGCCTCACTATAACGTCATGGGTGTTGCCAAAGCCGCGCTTGAAGCTACGGTCCGCTACTTGGCGTATGACCTCGGTCCACAGAATATCCGGGTGAATGCCATCTCCGCAGGGCCCATTAAGACCCTTGCCGCACGCGGGGTCTCGGGCATTTCTAAAATGGTCGATCTGCATAGGGAATTTGCGCCGCTCCGTCGTCCAACCGAACAGGGTGAGGTCGGCGACACGGCCTTGTTCCTCGTTAGCTCGTTGGGACGGGGCATTACCGGTGAGGTGATCTACGTGGATGGCGGATTCAATATTCTGGGCATGATGGCTCCCGGTGAACAGGCGAGCGCTTGACCTTCTCCAGTTGAATGGTTGAATGATGCGGATGAAAACTCTCGCACTGGCAGGTACCCTTACAAGCGGCCTGTTCTTTCTGCCGATGCCATCTTCAGCGCAAGGGTCGGGCGAGCATCTTACGGAACAAGCTCTTGAAGCATGTCATCGCGGGAGACTGGCCGTGGATCGTGCGACGCGCCTAGCCCATTTTCAACAGGGGCAGATCATGGGGGAGCGCGCGGTAGCCGTAGCTGAGGGAAGCGCCGATGCCCACTTTGCGCTATTCTGCAATCTCGGAGAATTGCTCCGTGTCGACGGAGAATCCCTCACCTCGCTCTTTGGGCTCCGCCGCATGATGAATGAGCTCAACCGAGTTCTTGAACTCGATCCAGCTCACATCGATGCGCTTTCGGCCAAAGGAACATTACTGGTGAAACTGCCGAGCCTATTGGGGGGCGATGCTGAAAAAGGAGAGGCGCTTTTGGAGCAGGTTGTGAGCCGAGCGCCGAAAGCCGTCAATGCTCGCTTATCTCTTGCCAAGGTGCGATGCGAGCATGGCCGACATCAGGAAGCCGTGACATTGGCGACTGATGCCTTAGCCCTCGCCCAACAACACAACCGACCCGACTTTATCCCTGAGGCGCGAGCAGTGCTTGAGCAGCTCCAGGCCAACGCCACCAAAGCGACCGACAAAACTCAATTCTAAAATCCTGCTGCCACTTGATCGGATCGTCATCAAGACTCATCGAGTGATTTCCGTAACGTCTTCAAGCGCCCCTGCCGTTTCTTTCCCTCAATCCGCCGATTCTGTGACCCCTTCGTTGGCTTTGTGGCTCGTCGCTTCTTGCGCGGGATGGCAACGCTCTGAATCAAAAGGCGGAGCCGCTCCAGCGCGTCCTCACGATTTCGCTCCTGTGTCCGATGTTGCTGCGCCTTGATCGTGATGACGCCGTCGGCTGATATGCGGTGATCTCGCAACTTCAACAATTCTTCTTTGTAGAACGGCGGCAGGGAAGAGGCGCGAATATCGAATTGTAAATGTATGGCCGTCGAGACTTTGTTGACATTTTGCCCACCAGCGCCTTGCGAGCGGATAGCATGAATCTCGATGTCCTGATCGGGAATAGAAACGGATGCAGAAATGGGCAGCATGAGGAGTAGCTAGCACAAACGCGCTACGGGCGCAATCCATGGCGCCAGAGGCCTCGCACTAATCACATTTTTGACTAGCGTTTCTCCGTCTAGAAAAGGTACAAGGTCTGCCGAAAGCGACGTACAGACTTGTCTGCCTTGACCAAGGGTTGTGATGAGGTGAGAAAAGCAGAAATGGAGATCGTGTTCCTTGAGAATAGGATGTGGGGTGTTCTCGAGAATATCGAACCTATGCCAGCTTGGAGGGGGAATCATGCAGTGTCCAGCAGCCAATCAACAAGCACGTCAGTGGGGGCAAGGGATTGCAATCGTGGCCTTTGCGTGGAGTCTGCTGGTGGGGGCAGAAACCTTCGCCCAGTCTACCTCGACATTCAGCCAGGACTTCCGCCTATGGTCACCCGTATTTATGACGGTGAAGCTGCCGTCATCCTTTCTTGCCTATATGGAAGTCAACCCACGCTTCGCCGATCTGGATGAGGCCGGCCATATCGATCAGCTGATCCTTCGCCCCGCGCTCGGCTATCAACTGACGGAGAATCTCTCGATCTGGCAGGGCTATGCCTGGGTCGGCAACTTTAATCAGAGGCATACGCCTCCACAGTCGCCGTTCTTCGATGAAAGTCGCATCTATCAGCAAGTGCTCTATAAACGAAAGTTCGACTCCTTCACGATCACCAGTCGTACGCGCCTTGAGGAACGTTGGATTGAGCACGTGGACGGCACTGCCGTCCGGTTCCGCACGATGTTGCGGGGGCAGTATCCACTACCCATGGCCCCAGAATGGGCTCTTGTCGGATATGAGGAAATCTTTGTCAACCTGAACACAGTCGGCGCGCGAGGACCCCAGGCCGGCTTCGACCAAAACCGGGTCTTTGTCGGGATCAACCGGACGTTTTCGAAGTATGTCAATCTGGACGTGGGCTACCAAAATCAGCTCCTCAACAGCCGGTCGATTCCCGACCTGGCCAACCAGATGAACCATATGGTTCTGCTGCAGTTGTTTATCAATCTGTAAGAGAGCACGGCACAGATCGCTCTGGCTATGACTTTCAACACAATGGGGATGGGTGGGGGAGTGAGAGAACCAGGATGCTGGCTTTCGTGGCTCTCTACCCTCGACGAGTAGGCCGCTTACTGGAGCTCCGGCAGGCGGTCGATGATGCGAAGTCGCAAGTCGTTCCCGAGTCGGATCTGCACCATCTTGCTGGCGAGCTTCTCTCGGATCTGTCGCATATCCTCCGGAGTGAATTGCAATTCCCCTCCACATCGATCAACGAGATAATAGACAAGCAGGGACGTCAGGTAGTGAACTTCCTCATCGCTGGCATGCTGGCTCAAATTTAAGAATTGCGACATAGTAGAGGCTGGTCGTGACCAATGCCTGTCACTTATCGCTGAGACGACCGGGCTTCCACAATGCCTCAAATGTAGGGGTGTGGCCTCATTCTCATGACCTCAGAGCCTCCTTCTCAATTTATTGTAGGGCCAGGCCATCGTGTGATGGTGCAGTGGGTGTACGCTGAAGCACGATCACATGAGTAGCTGTGGGGGAAACTGTTCTAATGGTATCTACACCGCCGTCACCGGCTTCAAGTGGTAGGTCCACCTGACGCCAGTGATGCGGCACTGGGATAGAGGGCTAGCAGAGGGTCAGAAGGTTAGGAAGAATCACCCATCAATAGATCGGTCATTTCCGTCCTCGCGTTTCTTTCCGTAAAAACCCCTGGCCTATTCAGGCTACTCCTTCGGTGGAACCGCCGATGAATGATGGCTGGTGATCAACCATTGTTTACCGTCCCACTTGTACGTAAAGGTGTAGCGGGCTCTCACCGCCGCACCGGTTTTCTGAAACCTGAAGGTGTAGAGTCCCGTGTCGATCGCCGTGTTGCAATCGATCTCGATGTCACGCGAGTCAATGCTCCCCACTGGGCGGTTCTCGAGAAAATGGTGGAAGTAGTCCTCTTTGTCGACGGCCGTGAATCGCGGTCGGCTCGAGACGGTCGGCAACAAGAGGGACGTTGGGGCATAATTAGATGCGACCTTGTGAACATTCCCGGTTTGGAGTGCGCCATTCCAGCGGTCGAATAAGGCGGCGATCTGTTCCTCGCTCGCTTCCACACACTCCTCCGCGTGTTGCGCAACAACCTGATGGATGTGAGTCGGAGGCGCGTCCACCGTGGGCAGCGCAGACGAATGGTGGCTGGTGATTAGCCACTGCTTGCCATCCCACTTGTAGGTGAACGTGTACCGGGCCTTCACAGCGGCGCCTGTTTTCTGAAAGGTGAAGGTGTAGAGCCCTGTGTCAATGGCTGAATTATAATCGATCTCGATCTCGCGCGAGTCCTGAGAGTCGATGTGTCCTACTGGTTGGTTCTCCAGAAAATGATGAAAATAGTCCTCTTTGTCGTAGGCCGTGAGTCGAGGGCGGCTCGACACCGTCGGCAGCAAGACGGACTTTGGCGCGTAGTTGGCAGAAACCTTGTGAGCTTCGCCGGTCTGGAGGGATGCATTCCAGCGATGAAACAAGGCCGCAATATCTTCTTCAGTGGCCGCCACACATACTTCGGAGTGCTTTGGAACCGCGTGGTTAAATTTATGAAGCGTGTCGACTTTGGGTTTCTCCGCGCAGCTCATTATGGAGACAGCGAGAAAAGCAACAAGCAATGAGAATGCCTTCATGAACGATTCCCCCTTATGTTAGGACTGATCACCCACACACAATATGGAGACACCTGAAGCGAAAGATATGGGAAACGGGTCGGTTGGAAATGAAGCAAGAAATGCGAGCGGGACTATAGTCTCCCGTGAGCAGCGCTCGCAATAAACCCAAATGGCCCTAGTAATAGGTCAGATCTATTCGATGAAGACGAAGCACCGACTAGTCGCACGGTTTCACTAGGGGAGACGAGAAAAATAGAGGCAGTTCTTTACCTGGCTGATGTGGTGAATGATGGGATGGGATCGGTGGGGTCTGTAGAAGCTTACGGAGCCCATTCCTTCTTACCATCAGCAAGCATGGCGTCTTGAAGTAACTTGTCGACCGTTTGCTGGGCGACACGACTTGTCACGGTTTGGTGCAGCTTGAAGAAACCTTTTTCATACTCGTGTGTCCAGATAGGCTGCTTCGTCTTTGACTCAAGCAATTGAAAATGTCCGACTCCTAAGTAATGTGTATCCAGGTCACCCTCCAACCCGTAGAATCCCTCCATGCCATGGTACCATTTCTCGAACCCAGCTAATCCTGTCAGGACAGCATCGGCCTGTTGTGGAGAGTCGACGACGGAAAAACGGCCTGATTTAGCCAATCCTGCACTAATCTCGTCACTGACAATGTCGGAGCCCTCGATAAGATCAGCGTCCTTTTCCTTCCCAAGGTCCTCGATGTAGATAGATTTGACGGAAGCCAAGCGGGTAAGGTCATGTACGACCGGAGGAGGTACGCCAGGGGTACTCTGGCAAGCGGCGAGAAGACCGCACAAAATCAAGATAGGAACTATTCTGATCATGGGTTGTCCCCTGGATGAACTATTTTCCTAGACTTTACACCCAATCGCCAGATTAAGGCCACCACCGATCAAGCCTGGGCAGGACTCAGAACCGGTAGAGAACGCCAAGACCCACGTTCGTATTGTGGTGCTGCGCACGCTCATGATCGGTGTGCAGGTTGCGGTTCGCCCGCTGGACCGTGAGCGTCAGAGCCGTATTGTCCGTGAGTTGATACAAAAGACGCCCGCTTCCCAGGAAGATGTTCTCGCCTCCCAGAAAATGATGATGGTCCTCGGGTATCCCGCTGGTAAAGTTGTTGCGTTCATAATGAAAGTCCAACTCCAATTCCAGATGCTCCGTCAAATCAGCTTCGAGGGCGACCGACGCGAAATGTTGGACGTAGGAACCATCGTCATGAAGCTCTGGATTATGTCGACCCTCCGCCAACCCCCGCTCGTACTGATAGCCGACCACCACTCGCGCATGGTGCGTCATATGCCAAACCAAGCGTGGTCCGATCGCCCACAAGAACGTGTCTCGTTCAGCAAAAGGCTCGTTGAAACGCCGAATTCCGGCGCGTCCATATAATTGGACTTCAAAATGTTCGGAAAGACGTTTGTCAAATCTGACCGCTCCGATATGCGAGGTGACCCGCGCATCTTGTAACCCAGTAAGACCCTCACGCTCCACCTCGGTCTGTCCCAGCAACTGATCGGGGGCCGTAAAAAACCGCAACCGGATGGCGGTGCCGGGGTTGAAGGCATGAGCCCCTTCTAAATAAATACCGGTCTGACTGAATTCAGGATTGACGGCGTAGACAAATCCTCTGGCTTTGATAGTGAACGCCGTCTGGCCCCAGGAATTGGGGATAAACTTCATCACGCGGAGGTTGGGTTCGAACACCATGTCTTTGCCATGTCCGAAGGCCGAAGTATCCAAAACCGGTTGCGATGGATCGCCATCGAGGCTTGATCGGCGTGTGGCTGAAAAGAGAGTGGCATTGTCGGTGTAGAACAACGACCCGCCTCCGGTCGCGGACCATTCGGCCAAGACGAGGGATGGCGCGCTCAGCAGCAAAAGGCCCGCTACCATTAGCTTTACGAAAAATAAGCGATTTCGGAACCCGGAAAAAATGGGCGATAAGAAATGTGACATTGTTAAATAAAGTTCGAGCTAAATCAGCTTACTGGTGAGGACCTGGCAGGGCTACCTAAATTACCTTGAACGCCCACCTACCGTTGTACCCCAAACAGTATCGCCTGATCGCGAATCAGCCGTCTTCTCCCTGACGAGTCCACCTCAGGCGCTAAAATTTCGGCAACTGTACAGTTAGCCTTATTCAATTTGCAAGGGATATTTATGGCTCATGTACAAAACGAACCGACGGGTCAATGATGCCCTCACGGCTGATAGAGAGCCAGGAGTCAGGGTTTCGCGCCCTTCTTTCCGAAGTATTCCTGTCGGCCGACGGCGACATCGGCGACATACATGAAACCGGAATGCCGTTCGAAGAGGGGGCGAAGGCCGGCAAGAATCGGCTCGACCTTTTCTTCCGGAACGACCGTGAGGATCATCTCGAGGCTTTCTTGCTCGCTGAACATGAAATGCGCCTCCCGCACACCATGATGTCCCTTTCCAGAAATATTGCCGATGATCGTGTATCCGGAGGCCTGGACTCGGTCCAACAGCTCGGTCACGAATGCACGATGCTCACCCGCGAGGATCACACGAACTTCTTTCATTGGATGCAAACTTGCCCTGCCCATCAAGACTCTCCTTTCCGGTGCCCGGTTCTTCCGGTCACGAAATCAGTGATGCCACGTTTGATGCGTCTTGTAAGATGCGAGTCCATTCTCCACTGGGTCGATATCGATACCAGGTCCTGTCCTCTGGATCGAGCACGATGAGATGGACCCACTCGTTGTGATAATAGTGCTGAAGCACTTCGTGTCGGGCAATCAATTTCTCAATTCCCTTCCGTGGGGCTTCAACCATCGTCAATAAACGCATCGGCTCGTGGTACGGCATCTCGCCGTTCATGACCGTCTGTCTGGCCAATCCAAGCCGGAGATCGCCCCAAGGGCCGGACATAATGCCGAACCGGCCCACCACGTTATGGTAGATCTTGCTGCTACTGCCATACACCTCGTTATCGACGGTGGAGAAATAATGTTCCATGTTGATCCATTGCGCCACAACCTGGGGCGCGGTAAGCAGCACCTCGAGGAAGCGATGGCTGGGATCTTCTTGATAGTCATACGAATGCATGAACACACGTCCCTTGAGATCTAGGCCTTTTGTCAACCCACGGCGAGCCACCAAGAAGGTGGTGTTGCTTGAGAGCCCCCACTCTGGACGGACCTGACTCCAGTCGACACTTCGCTGGCATACATGGGCTGAAGCTTGCGAGTCAGTGAGGGCCGGTAGGAGTTCAGGGAATCGGCCGCACCGCTCTCGGCTGGCTAGCTGCGCGGCTTCTTTCAAATCTTCCTGCAGTCTCGCTAAGTCGGCGCGATGGGTGGGGGGCACATCTTCGAGGTCAAAAAGTTGTACGGCGTCGGTCGTCGTATCCATCTGTCCCGCAAGGAAATGCGTGTCGGATGGAATGTCAACGCCGGTCTTCCTCAGCCGATCTCGGACAAGATGATTGTTGGCCATCATGGCCAGCACACGCGCATTGGGTTTGCCTTCATTGCCTCCACAGGCTCCGCAATCGAGGGCCGACTCATAGGGATTATTCTCCGACGTGCTGCCGTGGGCGCAGAACAGGACCAGGCGGGCAAAGTTCTTGGTCAGCCCCATCATCCGCAGCGCAGTGTCGACAGTCAGCGTCTGTTCCTCCAGCGTAAACCCGGTTCTCGTTAGGCGTTCCTTGTATCGCGACGAAGCCCGTGGATTCAGGTCGTACTCTCGCTGCAAGGCCATGACGAAGGCGTCGAGTGCCTCTGTCTTCACGCCCACGCTCTCGGCTTCTGCGAGGAACAACGCGTCCTGTGGATGGGTCTCTTGAAGGGCCCGCTGTCGGAGTCCTTCAATGAGCGACGGCGTCATCCTGGCACTGCGCAATCCGAGGCGTTCCTGAAGCGCCCTCCGAATTAGTTCCTGTTGTTCGACCTTGAGCATCTCTCCAGTCTCGCTGGGTGACAGCTTGTCGACGGTGAGCGTCGTCGGGAGTAAGGGCACGAACTGTTGCCGAAACCAATTCGCAATCTGCCGGTAGAGAGATGGAAGGAGCGTCTTCCCGAAGATCGGAAGGCTGTAAAACCAACCAACCGATTCGACCATCACGTACGGTGTGATGACGTTTTCTTTCAGGTCATGCAGCAGTGTGTGCCCGGCATGGACCCACTTGGCCCAGGCCTGGTGCTTTGACACCTGGTGATCGAGGTAGCTGCGAGGTATTTCACGAACTTCATTTTTTGCGCGCATGATGACCGGGAACTGTTCGGTGTCATGTTCCGTTCCCCACGCTCGGTAGCGGATGAAGGCGGCGAAGAAACCGGCAAAGCCGAAGGTCTCATGTGGCCCGACTGTTTCGAGGTAGCGACGAAACGGTTCCGACCGCACATCGATGCAGTAGACCGATTGAGAGTAGGGGCGAATAGGAGCGGCTGTATCCATCCTTCCTGCCCGAAGTCGGGAGGCGTCGATGAGTTGTCCGATCAGAGGGTCATGATAGCCAGCCTCAAAGGCCTTCAGCCAGATTGGTCCATGGTCAGACTCCGGAAAGGCGTCGATCCATTCCATGGCTTGTTTGAGTTCATAAGCCGGGCTCTCCGCCAGCTGCTCACCTTCAATGCCCAGTGATCGGCCCAGCGTGAGGAGCCGACGTGCGGCACCACGCCGACTCGCAGCCTGCTGTCGGGGAACAACGTCGGTGCGGTAGCGGGCAAGCACCGTGCTCCAGCTTTGCCCCTTCCGATGAGCCAACCGATCAACTTCTTCGGCGTACAGGGCAGGCAAGTGGCCGGCGATCCGCTGTCGCCGCAGATAGTATTCTTCCGAATAGTCGCGCATGTACGCGGTGATGTCTTCGAATCGTCCCTGAATGTCCAGATAGTCTCGACAGGCCGCCTGCACGAGCTCTCGCGCATACCACAAGCGGATGGCCAGGAATTTCACCAGACCCACGGGGTGGGCTTGCTGCCACGGATAGTCTCGTTCCTCACCGCGCCATTTAATAAAGCCAGCCCAGCCAGGCAGGGCGGTCAATTGCAGCGACAAATAATCTTGCCGCAGTTCAACCGGAATGCCCAACATCTCTAAGCTCTCCAGCAGCACGTCTTCTGGATAATCGGGCAGCGCGGCGATCTTGCGCCGACTGTCGGCAATACCGAGCAGCGACCATTCTTGACTCGCCAGGCGCTTCCAGGCCTGGTAGAGACCTCCCTCACGATCGGGCATGGCCCAGGCGGCATGTCCCTCGTCGAGAAAGGCTGAGCACCACTTGATCATTTGGTCATTGATGCTCTGCACGATCGTGGTGCCGAGGGTGTCGTCACACCAGTGAGACAATGTCAGCCACCGACAAAGCGAGGACTGATTGTCAGTCACGACTTTTCGGATTCGCTCGTCCAGAGAAGAAGTCTCAAGGACGCGTTCCAATTGGCGCGCAATGCGCTCAATTACATCCCTGTCGGGATCTTCCAGCTGATCATCGAGCGGCTCGCGTGCCGGCGAACAGAGTCCTTCTGTCAGACAGGCTCGCAACACGTCACCATGCGTGACCGTTCGCAAGCCGAGAGCGATCTGCTGATCCCCCGTTAGCGGCTGCAGGGCGGCATCCATATGCTCGGGGCGGACTCGACCGGAGGTCACGTAGGCTCGATACAGGTCGCTCGGGAGATAGCCGTCGCCGTTCAGAAACTGCTTGCCGCGTCGGACGGTCTCCTCAAAGGGAAGGTATTCCAGGCTGTGGAGTGGATTGTGGTGAACGAAGGTCCGCATCGGCCAGTACTGCGCGATGACTTCGCCGGCGAGTCGAACCACGCCGCGCAATTCCATTCGTCTCGATTCAAGGTCCATCACATCGTTCACCGTTGCCATATGATGCCTCGAGAGAACGAGTCGGTCGGTTGTGTTGCCATGGTGGATGCAAACCAGTCGTTCGGGGCCAGTCCGAGCAGCGCCAATACCAAAATCGTGGCGACGAGTGCTCCCCATTCGCCCGGGACGACGTCGTGATGCCGTATGTCACTCCGTCTCACGCCGAATAACAGCCGTTGGACGGCGCTCATGATGTACCAGGAGGCGGCCAGCCAGGCCGAAAGAATGATGAGGAGACCGAGCAGTGAAGGGATCGGTGAATGGAGCAGCAACCCCATCAAGCCTGCGAACACCCCGAAGGGTGGAAGGCCCATGGCCGCCAGCGCGAGCAGCGACAGCAGGACGCCATAGCTCGGCATGGACGAAGCCAACCCGCTGATTGAGAGTGGATCCACATCATCCCCGTATCGTGTCCGGATGATTTGCCAGGCGATGAGCAATCCGCACGTGGCGAGACTGATTGCTGCAACGAGTACGGCTGCGCGTGAGGTCGCCATGTGCGACATAGCGGCAAACCACCAGAGCACCGAGAAGAAGGAGAGACTGCCGTAGGATAACATCAGTCGAACGCGTGTTTGTGCCAGCGCCTTAACTGCCCCATAGAGGGCGCCGGCCAAGGCAAAGAGGCTGACGAGACCGGTGATGGTGATAGGTATGGTCGGAAGTATCGCGACCATGAAGTGCAGGCCCACGGAAGGGAGAAGAACCGCAGCAAAAGACGGGAGGTTGCCCGGCAGGCGCGTGAGCGCCGTCAGATACCCGGTATGGAACGGCAGGAGTGGGATGAGGACCACACAGGTCAGGAAGGCGGCTGAGGATGCTATCGGGGGATCGGTGAACGCGGTCATGATCACGCCCAAGCTGGCGAGGCCGAAGAGGCCAATGCCCCACCAGGAAATCGGCCACAGCGTCGTGTGATGGCGGACGAGCAAGCTGATCGTGGTCGCCAATAGGGCCAACAAGAAGAAATGAGCGACCACACCGTGATGGACGATGACACCGATTCCAAGTCCTAGGCAAACCAAAGTCATCAGCCAGGACAGACGGTGGTCCCGATGAACTGGTTGTCCTAGTAGTGAGATGGCGGCAGCTATCGGGAGGAGATACAGCAGCAAGGGACCTTCCGGCACGGCCACACCCGACGCCGCAATCGGGGCTAAGCTGAGGACGGACCAGAGCAGGCAGGATGTCTTGAGTTGGTGTGGGTCTCGACAGAATATTCGACCGGCCAGTGCGCCCATCAGTGGCACAGCAGTCGAGAGCCAGGGGAAAAGGTCGTGGCCCGTCATCGCGACCACCCCTGTTCCTGCTTATCGATCCAATGGACCACTCGCATAATGGCGCGTCCGGCGCGAGCGTACAATTCGTCTACATAGAGTCGGTTCATGAGAGCCACGTAGAGTCGATTGCGAATACGATCGATCCAGGTCGGCATCCACACACGTCGCCCATGGGCTTTCATATAGAGGTAACACCAGCCGAGCATCGTCAGCCCGGTGGAACCGACGAGGATGAGGTCGAACAACCAGTCGGGAAGGTCCGCCGCTTTAAAATAAGACGCCACTTCCGCGGGGTTCGGATAGAGGAAGGCCGTGAACGACTCGACGGCAAACAGATAGATGAAGATGACGAACAGCAAAGTCACCAACATGGTCGACGAGACTTTCCAGGATGCGACCGCCCGCAGTCGTGTGAGCGTCAAAATCGCTTGCGACGACGTGATCCAGATGAAGAAGAGGATGATGACAGTCCCCTGTGATTCCAAGAGCGGAATATGCAGGACGCCATGTGTCACCAGCAGAATGAGCAGCGGGATGACCAGCGTCGTCGCGAACCCGGTTGACCAGGTGAGTCTGGAAAGTTGTCCCTCCTCATGATGCACCTGGTCGTGTTTCGTGTGGGGAAAGTGCGGCTCCAAACGGGCTTTCTGAATGACGTTTCCACAATTCAAGAACACCGTGGCCTTGAAGAGACCGTGAGCGATCAGATGGAACACAGCCAGTGAGAAGGCGCCCAATCCGCACTCCATGATCATGTAGCCCATTTGGCCGATCGTCGAAAGCCCGAGCGTCTTTTTGATGTCATTCTGCACCAGCATCATGGAGGCGCCGATGACCGCCGTCGCGGTACCGATCACAAAGGCCACATGCAGGGTGGTGGAACTCATGCCGAAGAGCGGCGCCAACCGATTAATCAAGAACCCGCCCGCATTGATGATGCCGGCATGCAGGAGGCCATGTACGGGGGTCGGGGCAAATAGCGAACTTGGTAACCACAAGTGGAGCGGGAACTGGACGGACTTGCCCATGGCCCCCACGAACATCAGTAACGTAATGGCCGTGGCGGCATCGATGTCCATGCCGGGCCAGAGCGCAACCGTCGTGCGCGAGGCGGTCGCGCGTGCAAACAAGTCCGGCAGCTCGAGTGTACCGTACACTTGGTAGGCGAGGATGATTCCCATCAGCAAGGCCATGTCGGCAAGGCGCAGGACAGTAAACGTCTTATACGCGCCCTCAAGGGTCGGGGTGTGGCTATGATTATGGGCCAGGAGGTAAAGCAGATAGCTCAGTAACTGCCAAAATAAAAACAGCATCATGAGATTCGAGCTCGACACCATGCAGATCAGCACAAAGTCCGTGAAACAGATCAACGCCAGATATCGGCGGTAGTGGGGGTCCTGATACATGTAGTTCGTGGAATAGGAATAGATGATCAGGCTCACGGCTGAAATCAGCGTCATCATGACCCCGCTCAGCCGGTCGATATAGAAGCCAACGGGAATGGTCAATGAAGCGGCCGTAGCCGGGTTATAGAACCGGATGGATATCGGGCCGGAGGTTGTGACGAAGTAAAGCGTGGTAGCTGACCCGATACAGGCTATCCCTATCAGCCAAGCGGCAATCTTCGCGTGAGCATAACGAGTCGCGTCCTCGGCACAGAGCACGACCAGTGCGGCTACAAGCGGGAGAAAGGGGACAAGCAGGAACACCCAGGTCAACACACGATCGCCTCTTAGAATAAAAAAGCCAACCGCAGTAGGACGATGCAAAATCGTCCCAGACGGTTGGCTTGTACTGCGACCGGCCTCTCATGCGAACTGCCTGTCGCCCTACGGCCCAATGAGGGAAGAACCAGGCGTTCTGCCTATCCACAAGAAATTGTGAGGATGGACAGCATTGCCGTATTAGTAAATGCGGCACCATGAATAATACGGTTCGGAGGACAACGTCAAGGTTCATCTCAAGCATTGGGTCTCTCAACCATCAGAAGCCTGGGTCCTCAAAACCCAACTATCAGCCGGCGATGAAGAAGAAAGTGCCAAGACAACCCTTGTTCGGCTCATTATGCGACACTATAATCGACCGGGAAGAACGTATGGAAAACGCGATACGCAACGCGATTATCAAGTTTGAGCAGGAGTTTCTTGGGCGAGGGCCCGATGAGGTCCGAGCCTTTGTCGTGCGGGATTTGGTTGTGGCTCGGCTCAAGGGTGTGTTGACCCCAGCCGAACGGCAGCTGGCGAAAACCACAGAAGGCGTCGAGATGGTGAAGCGACTTCGGCAGAATTTGATCGCACAAGGTCGTGACAAGCTCTGTGAGCAAGTCAGCGAGATCACGGGAGCCAAAATTCTGGGGCTCTTCACGGATATCGATGTGCAACTCGGAGAGCGGGTCTTCGTCTTTACGATGGATCGAGAGCTTCAGCATGGGAGATAACGAGTGCGCCGCTGACTCTTGTGAAAACCGGCGGCAAAGACGATTCAGAAATCATGCCCGGCGTAGTTCGCATGGGTTCCAAGCCAACGCCCTTTCATAAGTTCTGACAAAGAGGCTTCTCTCTTCATCTCTTTCGCCGCTTTCTCGGCATCGTCGACGCCGTAGCCAACCTGTCGGACAGAAGGCAGCCGCTCGATCTGCTGAAAAAAGTAAGCCGGACCGGTTCGTGGCCGCACGAGCATGCCACGGATTGGATTGGGTCTCCGCTGATACGCCGGAGCCACGAACGATCAGGGTGCAGCCGAATACCATTGCATGGGCAAGCGGGCATCAGATTCTTCGTGCGGCCGAAGTGGGCCGCGCATGAACGTCGAAACTGTCACCCGAATCGACATTCATCAGGTTCAGGCTGGCAAGTACTCAATCGTCCATGACGATGCCGTACCCACCGCATCGGCTTCCATGGCGCACGAGTTACATGAACTTCTTTGGAAACTGTTTCACCAAGGCGGCCGTGAGGGCATCGGCAATAACATAGACATGATGTTCCATGACCGGCCAGGTTTCTTCCTCGCCGGCGTAATCTTTGTCTTGGAACTTGTTGATTTGAGCCACATGATGGTCAACATTCGTGGCAAATAGATTTCGGACCGTCTCTTTGGAAAGGTGAGGATTGATCCCACTAAAAAAGGTGGCCATTTCGTCGGTGATCGAGGAAAATTCGACCATGGCTGCATCCTGGCGGCGCTTATTCCCGGCCCCAGTGGCCTCGGAGTAGGCTTTAATCACGCCATAGTGCTTCGTCAGCAAATTGCGGAACCGTTCAGCGACCGCATCCCCGTAGAACGGAGCAAATGTTTTCGCCATATCTCTTGTGTTGGTCGCCACGGCCTTCTCCGCAAAGTCTCGCGACCTCAGATCACTTTTCGCGTTGTCCAAGACAACGTTGCGAATCCAGAAGAGGTGTCGAGACCATTCATCACGCAAGACGGCTTGCATATCCGCCGCAGTGACGGGATGTGGCTCTGACATCGAGGACCACTCGTGCGCGCAACCCCCAATGCCGACCATGATGAAGACCAATAGTGCCATGGACCGACGTATGTAGTTCATGCCAACCCCTTTCCTATGATTGAAGTGGACTCAGCTCTCTCCCTGCAGGCAGACGATGGCGTTGACCTTCAGGCGCATACGTATGCGACAAATCTGAACCTGTTATGTAACGCATTCTCATATCCATTATGTAACCAGCATGTAAACAACAAGTAAACAATCACTCGGTTCATGGATACATAGATACGTGGGCAAGGACCCATCTCGAAATAGATGCTGGGATGCGCAAGGGCGGCTTTGGACCTCATGATGGATGGTTTCGGCCTCACGTTTGGCTCGTATCTACCCGAGAACGGGCAAAAATGACGGTGACGGTCCGAGATTCTCTCATTCAGGAGGTCGGCAATTGCGGGATACGCGCCAGGTGTTCTGAAAAGCCCACTGGTCAGAACGACGAACTCAGAAGAACGTGATCTAGTGCTCGTTCGGTGTGACTTGCATCGGCGTGGTCACAATGACAGCGTTCTCTCGTTGCAAGGTTCAAGGGATGAAAACCACAACGATCCGAATTTGAGGGATAGCCAATTCGTCTAACCGTTCGATCGACATGCAGTGGAAGTGGTAAGAGATTCTTGCAGCCGGATGATGAGCGTGGTTCTTCCGGCTGACGGATCGACATCTGCGATGAGGCGCTGCACCTTCGCCCCGATCGCGTCCTCAATTCGCGTACACAAAAGGCTCTGACACGAGTCGAACATGGCTCGGTGAAACTGGCGAAGAAGCGCACGCCCTTCAGTCGACCTTGCCAGCTGGTTTTCGGCTGGAACAGAGGTGGTTCTCGCCAACGCCACTTCGATGAGTTCATCACACACATGCACGTGGACGCTGGAATAACGGGCCTTCATGAACTCCGTGTGAAAGTCCAGTACGGCCAACGTGATCGCATACTCTATTTCAGCCTTATTGGTCAACGCACTCGCCATGGTCTACCCCTCCGTGCGCCACGAGCGAATCCAACGTCCGGTTCGTGGATCTTCGAGTTTTGTGCTGTAGTGCTCGCGAAGAAACGCTTCATGTTCAGACGAAAGACAGGGTGTGCCAGCACCCAAGTCTCTGGACGAGCAGATCCTATCCATGTCGTGGGGTGAGGTCATGTCCTCTGACGTGATAGCCATTTCTGCTGTCGTTAAGGACTTCATCGTGCGTCTCTTAGGGGTGGGACTGCACGCGTCACTCGGTGGGCGCCTTCGCGCCCACCGGACTGTCCCGTCTATCAATAGGCTTTGTTGAATCCGGGCTCTCCGGCATAGGCTCACAACCTCTGAAAGGGCTATCGGACCATCCGCTCAGGCAATTGATGGTAAATGCAAATCAGAGTCCAGACCGTTTGAAGTCTGCACGGCTCGTATGCAACAAAACGATTCACACAAATGCCTCAAAAATAGCGGCTCACGAATTTCACCGAAGTAGTGGGCCTCTCAGCGTGGGAAATTGCCCGTGCATCAGCGCACGAGCCGCACGAGACCTGTGCATCGATGCTCGGCTACAATGTTGACGACTATTGGGGTTGCAGGGAGTGCGGCACAGAAGGTTGGCTTATCCAGGCCGATTCTTGCTTTAATGCGAACGAACCAAGAGAACCGAGGCATCAATCTTGTCGATCAACTGTTCAGCGACTGAACCGATGACCCACCGTTCCAGCGCTCCGCGATATGAACTTCCCACCACCACAAGATCAGCGCCCCATTCTCGTGCACCGTTGGCGAGGGAGTCGACGATTCCAGTCACGCCGTACATGGCCTCAGTGTGTAGGACACGGGTGTCTACGGTCACTCCGTCGCCAACGGCGGATTTGGCCTGCGCCAACAGCCTGAGACTGGCTTTTGGGTCGGTATCCTCGGTGGCAACATAGACAATGCGGAGCGTTCCATGGTTGGAGACAGCCATGCGCTTCGCTTCCATCAATGCTTTGATGGAACTGTCTTTCCCGTCGATCGCTGCCAGAATTTTGATGAACATGGAGCGGCGTCCTAATTGGTCGTTGATAGGTGAGTGAAGGAGGCTACTAGTCGTCTCCCCATCCTCGTGGCTCTTCACCCTGTGATCAATGTGGAGTAGATTTTCTAGCTGACGTCACCACCATTCTTCTTAAGATCATCAATGTATCGTTTGATAATCACACTTCCTGGCATTTTTTCAATATTGACATACACCATATAGTGTACGATCCCGTGCACGGCCATCGCAATCAACAATCCTTCAAAAATACCCACCTTAAAGACCAGGACGCCGCATAAAATGGCAAGGATCATGGCATAGGGACCATGGTGGGTCACATGCACAAGTCCCTCGATCATCTTCCAGCCAGAGAAGATCATGATGATCGCCAGCGCAAACTTTGGGAGATAGGCCAGGGCGTAGGTGTTGAAGGTAAAAAAGGTCACGACACAGCCAATGATGAGGACGGAGAATTTCGTATAGGCGCCAGCCAAGCGATTAGTCGTGCTCTTGGCTAACCCGTCCAGATTGGTCATGCCGCCGAAAAAGCTCGATCCCATATTTGCAATCCAGATGGCCAGCAAGCTGTTGTTGCTGTTGCATTTCCTCTTAAGGGGGTCAATTTTTTCAATGGCGGCGTTGCTCATGACCTGTTCGATGACGTCAATCATGGCGAGCATCACTGCAAACCCTACCATGGCGAGAACTGTGAGGGGACGCTCAAAGTGCGGAATCGGCAGCGCGAGCGTGAGCTCCGTGTCATCCATGGACAGCATAGGCACCGAGATGAACTGGGCGAGAATGGTCCCCGCGGCGATGATGACAAAGTAGGGAATTGCCGGTTGCGTACTCTTGAACTTCAAAAAGAGCGCGACAAAGACGCCATAACCAACCATGGAGATCAGGATCATCTGGATACGCGCGCCGTTCAAGAACGAATCAGCAGCTTCCATGTCTGGGGGGAGCTCATAGGTGAAGGTAAGAAACTTGAGCGCGATCTTCAGACCGACGCCTGCCAACAGCCCTTCGACGAGGTAGACCGGCACCGCCACCAAAATATAGCGCTGCCAGTTGAATCTCCATATGAGGCCTTGGATGGTCGCCGTCAGGAAAATCGCGAAGGCCATATTCTCCATGCCAAAGGTGGCCACGCCGACCGCCAGGACTGGCGCCAGACCTGCTGCGATTCCTGGGCAGCCGATGTAGTTGCCTGGCTTGAACCAGGCATTGACCCAGCCGATCAAGCAGGCAAACGCCACGGTTGCCAGCCCCACCTTAATAGGATACTCGGACATCATGGCGATGCCGACCGTCAATGGGATGGCCATCGATCCCGCGATCAGTCCTGCGGCCATATCACGCCCTGCGTATTGTGCTTGGAAAGCGGCTGATCCAGGTATGGCAACCGGTTCTGTCAGGACAGGTTGATCACTCCCGGTATCATGAAGTTCATCTTCGGCTGACTCTACATTTCTTTCTGCTTCATACGTTGTCATAGGCGGTGTCTCAATATTGTTGGGGCCGATTCAATTGGACTTGCTGGCACTCGGTCGCGCTCAACACATTCATCTGGTTACTACATAGAGACAGCAAGAAGGGGGCCGTACATCCTGGCTGTGGCCCTGTGACTCAAGTCGGCATAGTTAAAGGAAAAATGATGAGAGGCTCAGGCTAGACTCAGATCACGACGACCAGAACTCCAAGAGACTGAGTGCAGGTGCACATGCCCGTGCGTCTATGCACGGATCGGGAAAGCTATAACGTAGGATAGAAGTTCCAGTAGAGCAGACGGCTACCCCAAACCATCTTAGGAATCGGGCTTTCGACGGCGATCGAGCATCCAACGGGTAATGCCGAGATGTTTGGCGGCAAGGGATTTATTTCCGTTGGAACGGCTCAAGACTTCGGTGATGATACGGTCCTCGAGATCAGACAGGGACTCACCGAGGCGGAAGGTCACGTGGACCTGATCGGGATCCGCCGTGTCAGAAAAAGTGGATGTAGGCTGAGCCATATCCATCGCTGGCTGTGTGGGATATCCTTCCATGTCGGATGGAAAATGAACTGATTCGAGCGTATCCGTCGGACAGAAAAGCACCGCACGTTCGATGAGATTGCTCAACTCGCGCACATTGCCGGGGAAATAGTATTGCAACAGAATGGCTTGTGCGCTGTCTCCGAAATGACGAACCGGTTTTCTCAGAGAAAGAGCCGATCGGGTCAAGAATTGCTCGGCTAATGGCATGATGTCATCCTGCCGCTCCCGCAGGGGGGGGATCATAAGAGTCACGACATTCAGTCTGAAGTAGAGGTCTTCACGAAACTCACCTTTGGTGACCGCCTCTTTCAAATTCCGATTCGTTGCGGCCATGAAGCGAACATCCACGGGGATGTTGGCTGACCCGCCCACGCGCCGGAACGTACGTTCCTCGATCACGCGTAACAACTTCGCTTGCAAGGGGAGGGGGAGGTCCCCGATCTCATCAAAAAGGACCGTCCCTCCCTCTGCCAATTCGATCAATCCGGTTTTGCGGCCAGTCGCGCCAGTGAACGAGCCTTTTTCGTGCCCGAACAGTTCGCTTTCAAAGAGTTCCCGTGGAATCGATGGACAGTCCACCTCGATACAGGGCTTCTGGGCCCTGGCGCCGTTCGAGTGGATCACGCGGCTGATGTATTGCTTCCCGGTGCCGGTTTCTCCTTGGAGCAATACGGTCACACGGTCGTTCTTGGCGAGTTCACGGACCTGGCTCATGAAGGACTGCGTTGCCGGGCTCTTAGCAATAACGCGGCTGAGCGCATAGCGCTCTACATCTTGCCCACTCTGCAAATGAACCTGGCGCTGCAGCGTGAGCAGTTGAGTCGCCCTGGCCAAGGCGTGCTGCAGGTCTTCCATATCGATGGACTTGGCGACAAAGTCGAACGCGCCGCGCCTCGTCGCTTCAACCGCATCCTTCACCGTACCCCTGGCGGTTAGCAGAATGACGAGCAAGTTGGGGGAGGTCTGCTTGACACGCTCGAGTACGTCCAAGCCGGATAGATTCGGCATCACAAGGTCTAGCACCAGAATATCCGGCTCAAAGGTCTTCAGCAGGGTCAAACATTCTTCTCCAGATCCTGCCGTCTGCACGGCGTAGCCTTGATCGGCAAGGCGCAGGGCGAACGCTTCGCGGACCGAGGCTTCGTCTTCCACCAATAGGAGTTGCCAGGTCATATTAGGTCTCTCGCTTCAGGGGCAGCCACACCTCGACGATTGCTCCACTTCCGGGAGGGCTGCTAATCGCCAATTGCCCGCCGTGTCGCTCGACGATGTCGTGGGTGATCGTCAAGCCCAGGCCGACCCCTTTCGCTTTCCCATTCGTAAAGAACGGTTCGAAGATTCGCTGTAGATCCTCGGGCTCGATGCCTTTCCCCGTATCGGAGAACGTCACCGAAATCCCCGGACCTTGTTTTGCGTTCAAGGCGATTCGGATCGTCAATTCTCCTCCGTTCGCCATGGCGTCAATCGCATTCATTGAGATATTCAGAAAGGCTTGTTGCAGGTGGGCACGGGAGGCATCCACCACAGGACCCTCCGGGATGATTTTTTTTACACGGATCCGCTGCTTGCTGAGATTGGGCTGCAGCAGTGTCAGCATGTCGTCGATCAGGGATGGGAGATCGCAGGGCTGGAGATCAAACGGGCGTGGCCGCAATTGGCCTAGATGGGATTCCAGTAGCTCGTCGATACGAGCTGCTTCGCGCGCGATGAGCGCGCAGCGGTCTCTCGCGGCCCGCGGCAATTGGTCCTGTTCTGCGAGATGCGTCGCCAGACTTCCGAGCCCGATTAGCGGATTGCGGACTTCATGCAAGATGCCGCCGGCCAGCTGTCCGATCAATTTCACCTGTTCAGCGTGGCGCAGGGCTTCCAGCATCTGTTCCCGCTCGCTGAGATCCGTTAAAATCGCCAAATAGAATTGCGTAGTCCCGTCACGATCTTTGACGGGGCTCACGCTTTCCCAGACCAGGAACTCCGATCCGTCCTTCCGGCGATTGACGAAACGATCCACGAACGCCAGTCCAGAGTGGATCGCTTGCCAGAGTCGTTCATAGAACTCCGGTGGATGCTTGCCTGACTTCAAAAGTGATGGCCGCTGGCCGAGTGCCTCGCCACGTGTCCAACCCGTCATACGCTCGATGGCCGGGTTCCACTCCAGAATGTACCCTTTGGTGTCGGTCAGCATGATCCCATCCTGCGCCGACATGAACAATCGATGATAGAGATCTCGCTGTGTATCGGCACGGCGACGTCGTTCCAGGACCGTTGCCACGGTATTCGCAACCGTACAGAGAAACTCGAGTTCCTTGACGGTGAAGTCACGAACCATCTTGGAATGGGCCGTCATGGCTCCGTACACCCGGTCCTCAACCAGCATCGGCACACACATGCCCGCGATGCCGCCATGCTCGGTCAGAAGCTTTGAGGGCGTGAACCGCGTTTCCTTTCGCAAATCCCGCATGACAACCGGCAGCCGTTCCCGGATGGCGTATCCGGCCTGGGAATGTGTCCCTCCTTCGATCGTCAGCTTGCCGATCAATTCCGGTTCAAGACCGATTCCTGCCACCACAGCCAAGTGATCGTCTGATTCTCGCGGAACAAGAATCTTGCACATCTCGAGTTCGAGGGCCTCAGCGGTATGCTTCACGGCTTCGCTCATCAGTTCCTGCGCCGGGGCATCACTGACGGCCAAGGTGCCGATCCGGGCCAGCACCGATTGAAATCGAGCGATTTGTGATGCTTCCTGTACCAGCTCCGTATGTTCTGTCACGTTTCGGAGAACCAAGAGGACTCCGGTCTCCCCATGGTACGGGACGACGCTGTAGCGGCACTCATAAATAAGCGTTTGGCCTTCGCGGTCAGCGAGCCGATAGGTTTGACTGCCCCTAGATCCCAAGGTTTCCTTATTCCAGACCATCGAATCGGCAAACAGGTGCGCACGTATACTCGTCTCATTCCGTGTGGGTCGGTCACGCGGCACGGCAGTCGCTTCGACCAGTTCGCCGAACTGCGCGTTCTCAAAAATCAGGAGTCCTTTGGCGGTGAGACAGAGTCCGCCTTCCAGACAATCGCTCACCCAGGCCAACACTTCGGCAGCGGCGACTTCGGGTTTGGATTGAACCGGATTTTTAGCAGGAGAAGAATGCGTTGTGCGGTTCTTCACGCGCGGCCTCTGTCTGGGAAAGGGGTCCTATCGAGACAACGTAGTATACCGAGCCGACAGCGACATCGTCGAGAAGGATGAGAAGTTCTAGTGCACCGGCGCCTCGGCCGGTTGGGCAACAGAAGAGGTTGTGACTGGCGGATCGCCGCGTTTGGGAGTGGGGTGCCAGCCCATGACCGCGAGCAGCACACAGAAGCTGATGACATACGCGACCACGACATGCCAGCCGTGATACACCCATCGACCGACGTTTTTCGCATCCGGATACATGTTGGACAAGGCCACGCCGGCCGACGAGCCGAACCAGATCATCGAGCCGCCGAACCCCACCGTGTAGGCGAGCATGCCCCAGTCATAGCCGCCTTGTTTCAGCGCGAGCGCGGTGAGTGGGATGTTGTCGAACACCGCGGAGACGAACCCGAGCCCCATGGCCGATGGCCAGGAGGCGACCGGCAATTTTTCCACCGGCATCATGGAGGCGCAGGTGACCAGTGACAGTAGAAAAATCGTCCCTTTGGTCGCACCGGGTAACAGACTCCAATCCGGCTTGCGTACTGGCGCCGAGACTAGGATCGCCAGGGCCACGGCTACGCCGATGAAGGGGAAATGATCAGCAATCTCGGGGTGTACTAGGTTGATGTACACGTTGGTGGAAATCGCCGCCACCAAAATGAAGCCCACAATACCGACGCGACCCCAGTCCACATGTGTGCCACCGGGCTCATAGGCCATCAACGGCGAATGTTTGTTTTGCTGTAGCGCGGCCGGGATGCCAAACAGGACTAGTGCGACCACCGCGGCGACATACGCGTGGAATACGTCAATCGGGCTCACCCCGTCGATCCACATCATCGTGGTCGTGGTGTCGCCCACCACGCTGCCCGAACCGCCCGCATTGGAGGCGGCGACAATCGCGGCGAGGTATCCAATGTGAACCTTGCCGCGAAAGACGGTCTGTGCCATGGCGCCCCCAATCATCGCTGCAGCGATGTTGTCGAGAAACGAGGACAGCACGAACACCATCGCGAGCAGCGCGAACGCACCCTTCGCTTGTCCCGGCAGGTACTTTGGGAGCACTGCGGGAACATGGCTTTCCTCGAAGTGCTTGGACAGCAATGCAAAGCCCAGCAACAGGCACAGCAGATTGGAAAGAATGACCCACTCATGGGCCAGGTGGCCGACCAAGCCTGGCAGGCCATCGCCGGTCTTGAACCCGGTGAACGCCAATTTGTACAACGCGATCGTTCCGAGTCCAGTGAGCGCCACCTGCAGCGTATGGTGGTGGAACAGCGCCACGCCGAGCAGTGTGAGGGCGAACAAGATGAAATCGAACGGGATGCCAAAAGCGGTGGGTGGGTCAGTCGCCGCGATAGCAAGCGAGGGGGCGAGCCATAATGCGAACGCGGCTCCGGCGATGACCAGCCGCGGACCGATGCCCGCCTGCGACGATGGAATCTTCTGCTCTTCAAGACGCATGACGCTCCCCTGCTTCTCGTTGTTCCTCGCAATACGAGCAGCGAGTCCGCCACTATCGCAAAGCGGTCTTCGTACAAGCGCCCGATCAGGCGACTGTCGATCTGAAGTTTGTTGAATTTCCTGAGGTCGTGGTTCGAAGTGACGACCGGACGATCCAGATACACCGGAAATTCAAAGGAAACCAGAAGCTACACAGGCAGATGAGTATAAATCAAGGCAAACTTTCCACGGAGCATGAATCGAAGACAACTCGGTGAGATTTCCGGCCTGCGTTTCACCGGTGAGGCAAGGGGGACATCACCAACACCCGGCTTTCCGTTCAATGAGCGCGAGTGGTTTGAAATGTTGCGTCGAAACCCGAGTCATTTGACCAGCGTGACGGGGATCTGGGTCAGATGGACGACCTTGGTGGTGACCGAGCCCATCACGAGCCCAGCAATACGCCCGAGTCCACGCGATCCCATAACAATTTCGCCGGCCTCAACTGCTTTGGCGCACTCCACAATCTTTTCGGCGGCATCGCCTTCCTCTGTACTGCTCGCGAACGCCACGCCCGACGCGCGCAGCACGTGCTCCGCCGGTTCGAGAAGCTCACGATTATACTGTGCTGCCATTTCCGCTGCTTTCTTGTCGCCCACGTAGACCTGAATTTCGCCGTACACGCGTAGCGGGGGGTGCACAGTCACGAGATGCACGCGACCTTGTGGCTTCTCACGTGCTCGCTCAATGGCAAGGTGTAGTGCGCGCATTGCGCTCTCCGAGCCATCGAACGGAACCAAGATGGTGTTAGGCATAACGGCCTCTTTCAAGCCAGTGGCGACCAATTAAAGAAAATCAATACACCCTATATCTCGCGGATTCAAGTAGCCAGTGCATACATTCACCGGGGGGGTGGTTGTCTCGGCCCTCTTACAGCAGTTCTTTCCTCGGAGATTGCAGACGGGCCAGACGTTCTGGGCAGGGCTTGTCGCAGCCGGCATCGCACTCCAGCCCGATACGCTCAAGACCGCCACAACTGCCGCCGATCGGACGGCGACCGAGCAGGACACCCACCGCCATCGCCAGGATTGCTATTACCATGACAAGAAAGGTCACCAGGAAAATAGTCATGACAACTCCTCCTGTTTGCGGTACCGCTGGAAGGCGCAACAGACGCGTTCCTCAAACCGGCCATCCCGCTCGATGACAAAGAGGACGGGAAGATTGAGTCGTTCGGCGATGGCCATGCCACGCTCAGGTCCCAACACCTGGAACGCGGTGGCCCAGGCGTCGGCTCGCATGCTGGTCTCCGCCAGCACCGTCACCGACACCAGATGATTATCGATCGGCCAGCCGGTGGTCGGATCGATGGTATGGGAATAGCGTCGCCCGGCGATTTCAAAAAAGTTTCGATAATTGCCTGAGGTGGCGAGCGCGATGTCGCTGAGGGCCAGCATCGTCTGCACCGAACGTTCGCCTGACAACGGTTTCTCGATCGCAATCCGCCAAGGTGTATCCTGATTCTTGAGCCCGCGTACCCGTATCTCGCCCCCGATCTCCACCATATAATGTTCAATGCCGTGCGCGGTCATGAGTTCAGCCACTCGGTCCACCCCGTAGCCCTTGGCGATTCCGGAAAGATCCAGAAAGACATCAGGGCGGTGCTTGCGCACCGCCTGCTGAGCCTCACTGAGTGTGACTTTGTCGAGACCGCTGCGCTTGCGCGCGGCGGCAATGTCGGTTTCAAGCGGGATGCGGTCCGGATGAAACTCGGGGCCGAAGCCCCAGAGATTGACCAGGGGACCAACTGTGATGTCAAACGCCCCTTCGCTCTGGGCTCCGATCTCGAGCGCGGCTTTGAGCACGGTACGTAGCGAATCGGATGCGGGCACCCAGTCGGTCGTGCGCAGACGGTTCAAGCGCGACAGCTCCGATTCCGGGTCATAGGTAGACATGGTGTGATTGATCTCGGCCAGCAAGGCATCCACTTCTGTTTGCATCACTTTCAGTGTCGGAGCATTCTGGGTGGGGCGGTATTTCACGTTATAGGTGGTTCCCATGGTGGGACCACTCATGTGCAGCTCTGCGATAGGCGGCTCAGGACGCAGCAGGCTGAAGCCGGCACCGGCAGCGAGCAGAGCGATCAACGCAATCAGCGTACGCAGGCGCGGGATGGAGAGATGCATGGACGGTCATCCTCCGAAGTCATCGAGCATGATGTTTTCCCGCTCGACTCCCAGATCCAACAGCATCTTGATCACAGCGGCATTCATCATCGGCGGTCCGCAGAGATAGTACTCACAATCTTCTGGCGCCGGATGGGTCTTCAGATACTCATTATACAGCACGTTATGGATGAAGCCGGTATAGCCGCCCCAGTTGTCCTCAGGGAGAGCGTCGGACAAGGCAACATGCCACTTGAAGTTGTCATGCGCGGCGTCCAGCTTATCGAAATCGTCGACATAGAACATCTCACGCTTCGATCGAGCTCCGTACCAGAAGGACATCTTGCGTGTGGTCTTGAGGCGGCCCAGCTGATCGAAAATATGCGAACGCATGGGCGCCATCCCTGCGCCACCGCCGATGAATACCATCTCGTTGTTGGTGTCACGCGCAAAGAACTCGCCGAACGGTCCAGAGATGGTGACCTTGTCGCCCGGTTTCAGTCCAAACAGGTAGGAGGACATTTTACCCGGAGGTAGATCTTGCGTGCGCGGCGGGGGCGTGGCAATGCGAATATTGAGCATAATGATGCCACGCTCCTCTGGGTAGTTGGCCATGGAGTAGGCGCGCTCGATGGGCTCGTTGACCTTGGACACAAGCTCCCAAAGTTTCAGCCGGTCCCAGTCGCTGCGAAACCGTTCTTCGATATCAAAGTCCTTAAACGTGTGCTCATACGGAGGACAGAAAATCTGGATATACCCTCCGGCACGGAAATCGACATATTCATCCTGAGGAAGCTCCAGGACCAGTTCCTTGATGAAGGTGGCTACATTGTGGTTGGAGCGGACGGTACATTCCCATTTCTTGACCCCAAACACTTCATCTGGAACCTCGATCTTCAGGTTCTGCTTGACTGCCACCTGGCAAGAGAGACGGTAGCCCTCGCGCGCTTCACGCTTGTTGATATGCGAGGTTTCGGTCGGCAGAATGACTCCACCCCCTTCGAAGACTTTGACCCGGCACACTCCACACGTACCACCGCCGCCGCAGGCGGAACTGACAAAAATCTTGGCGTCGCCAAGCGCATTGAGCAACTTGCCTCCGATCGGGGTCTCGATCGATTTCTTGTCGTTGATGGTGATCGTGATATTGCCGCTGGCCACCAGTTTGGAGCGCGCACTCAGAATGAAGACGACGAGAATGAGGACGAACCCGGTGAATACACCGACTCCCAGGAGGATCTCGATCATACGCGGTCTCTCATCAGACTCAGAGTTGAATTCCAGAAAAGGCCATGAACCCGAGTGCCATTAACCCAGCGGTGATGAAGGTGACACCCAGTCCCTGTAAGCCTTCTGGTATGTCGGAATACTTGAGCTTCTCACGTACCCCTGCCATCGCCACGATCGCGAGCGCCCATCCGACACCGGAGCCCACGCCATAGGTGACGCTCTCACTAAAGTTATAGTCGCGTTCGACCATAAACAGACAGCCTCCGAGGATGGCGCAGTTGACCGTAATCAGCGGCAAAAAGATCCCCAGCGAGTTGTAGAGTGAGGGGACGTATCGATCAAGAAACATTTCCAGGACCTGGACGACCGCCGCAATGACGCTGATGTAGGTGATGAGCCCCAAGAAATCCAGACTGATCTCAGGGAGCCCTGCCCAGGCCAGCGCGCGATCACGGATCAGAAACTGGTAGATCAGATTATTAATCGGGATGGTCAGACTTTGAACGACGACCACCGCGATGCCAAGTCCGAGCGCCGTACCGATTTTTTTCGAGACAGCCAGAAATGTGCACATGCCGAGAAAAAACGTCAGTGCAAGATTCTCGACGAAGACCGCTTTGATAAATAAATTCACCAGGTCAATCATGAGGCCACCTCCGGACGAGGCGCGTGATAGATCTGGTAGTCTGGTTGTTCGACTTGTGCCGGCTTCCAGGAACGCACCACCCAAATGATCATGCCGATCAGGAAAAACGCACTCGGGGGCAGGAGCAGCAGGCCGTTCGGCACATACCATCCACCATCCCGATCAAGAGGAAGGATCGGATACCCAAACAGGGAACCGGACCCCAACAATTCGCGTATGACCCCGACGACCATGAGGAGCGCGCTATAGCCGAGACCGTTGCCAAGTCCATCAAGGAAGCTGGGGAGTGGGGGATGTTTCATCGCGTAGGCTTCCGCGCGTCCCATGACGATACAATTGGTGATGATCAACCCGACGAAGACCGACAGGTCTTTGCTGATGGTGAATGCATAGGCTTTGATGAACTGATCGGTGACGATGACCAGCGACGAAATAATCGTCATCTGCACAATGATGCGGATGCTGCTCGGGGTATGATTGCGGACCAGACTAATGGCGGCATTGGAGCAGGCGGTCACGATGGTTAGCGCGAGGCACATGGTGATCGTGGTGGAGAGCTTCGATGTCACGGCCAATGCCGAGCAAATTCCGAGAACCTGGAGGATGACCGGGTTATTATCGACGATCGGTTCGAAGATTATTTTGTTGTGTTGGTATGACATGAGCGTTAGCTCCTTTCCTGTCGCAAACGGGATAGATACGGCCCGTACCCCTTGTCGCTCAGCCAGAACTTCAGCAAATTCTCAACACCTCGCGAGGTGATGGTGGCCCCGGCGAGTGCGTCGACCTGATGTTGAGCCTCGGGGGTGGAACTGTCAATTGCGACCTTCGTCACTTCAACCTGAACCTTCCAGTTCTCGTCGAAGAGGACTTTGCCTGTCCATTGTGCTCGCCACTTGGGATTGTCGATCTCTCCACCGAGTCCCGGAGTCTCGGCATGCTGATAGAAGCGGAGGCCCTGAACCGTTCGCAGATCCTCCTCCAGCGCGAGAAACCCGTACATCGTGGACCACAGTCCATAGCCATACACCGGTAGGATCAGTTTCTTGAACTCGCCGTTGGCGCTGACAATCCGATAGATCGGCAAATAGCGTGGTTCGCGCCTGATCCCCGCCACATCCTCTCGGCGAGTGAGCTCGGTAGAGATCGCAGGATCCTTTCCGGCCTTGACGATATTAAAGGTGTCAGGATCGATCCCCTTCACCTCGTCACCGGTCGCCAGTTCGACCATGCGGGCGTCGATTCGTTTGAGCGCTTGTTCTTCCGTCAGTCCTTCCTTGAGCAGGCCGGAGACCGCAAGCACATTCCGTATGAGGTCGGCCTTCTGATTCGATTCCTGAATGGGGCGAAGGAGCACCGCCGCACCAGCGACTACCACCGAGCAGGCCAGACAGAGGACAAGCGTCACCAACAGTGTCCTGCTCGCACTTTCGACTGGCGCAGTGGAGACGGCGGAATCGGATTCAGGCGCGGACATGGCGGCGTAGCCTCCGTCGGATATTTAGCTGAATGACCGTATAATCAATCAGGGGTGCGAATACATTAGCAAACAAAATCGTGAGCATCACGCCTTCAGGAAACGCGGGATTCGCCACGCGGATCAGCACGGTCATCGCCCCGATCAGAATACCGAAGGCCCAGCGCCCGGCACTCGTCATGGCGGCCGACACGGGGTCAGTGGCCATGAAGACCGCGCCGAAGGCAAACCCGCCCAGCACCAGGTGCCAGTACCAGGGCATCGCCACCATAGGATTGGTCTCGCTGCCGATCATATTGAACAGGAGCGAAGCTCCGACCATTCCTACAAAGCACCCGACGATAATGCGCCAGGAAGCGACCCCTGTATAGATCAGGAATGCTGCGCCGAGCAGACAGGCCAGAGTGGAGGTTTCCCCCATAGAGCCGGGCATCAGGCCGAGAAAGGCATCCCACCAGGTCGTGCCCCCGCGGATGATCTCCTCGACGCCGCCCACTTTCCCCAGGCTGAGCGCGGTCGCACCGGAATAGCCATCCACCGCCACCCACACCCGATCACCGGAGATTTCGGCGGGATAGGCGAAAAA
The DNA here is from genome assembly GCA_005116745.1 of Nitrospira sp. Taxonomy (NCBI): domain Bacteria; kingdom Pseudomonadati; phylum Nitrospirota; class Nitrospiria; order Nitrospirales; family Nitrospiraceae; genus Nitrospira; species Nitrospira sp. Next base: position 363,701 of record SWDS01000006.1, read on the forward strand.
CAGAAACGCCCGCGCGGTTAGGGCGGGATTGAGAAAATTCTTGCCGGTCCCGCCGAAGATTTCTTTGCCGAGGACCACGCCGAAGCTGATCCCGATGGCGACCATCCAGAGAGGCATATTGGGTGGCAGTGTCAGCGTGAAGAGCATCGAGGTGACCAGGAAACCTTCATTGATTTCTTTCTGGCGCACCGTGGAGAAGACCGTTTCCCAGATACCGCCGACGATCAAGGTCACCAGATAGATCGGCAAAAAGTACAAGAAGCCATGGACCGTATTGGCCAGAATACTGCCGGCATCAAACCCGATATGGAGCGTTGCCAGCAGGTCGTACCGCCAGCCTGTCTTGGCCATCCCTATTTTGGCGAGGGCCAGATTCGCCTGATAGCCTGTGTTGAACCAGCTCCACAGGATGCAGGGAATCAGCGCCACCACCACATACACCATCAATCGTTTCAGATCGATGCCATCTCGCACATGCGGCGCGTGGTGCGTGGTTTCGGGAGAGGAATAGAAGAACCCATCGACCATCTCGAACACGGGATAGTACTTTTCATACTGGCCTCCCTTGGCAAACAGGGGCCGGAGACGATCGAGATAGCGTTTCATACCTGCCATCAGCCTTCTTTCTCAATCTGGCTCAACACGTTCCGCAGCACCGGGCCGTAGTCGTTTTTGCCGACACACACAAAGGAGCATAATGCGAGGTCTTCCTCATCCAGTTCCATGCAGCCCAACTGTTGCGCCATGTCAGTGTCGCCCACCATGAGGTAGCGCAGCAACTGCGTCGGGAGGATGTCCAGCGGCATGATATCTTCGAAGTTGCCGAAGGGCACCATGGCGCGTAGACCTCCGTTGAGCCCGGTGGTCAACCCAAACTCTTCCCGTCGGTAACGGAAGAGACTCGATAGCATGACGTTACTCTGGGAGAATGTGTTCCGCCCAGGTGTGAACCAGCCCATGAACGTTCGTTCGACCCCTTCCGGAATCACGGATATCTGAAGGTGATGGCGCCCCAGATAGGACGACCAGCTCGCTGCGTGACGCCCCGACAAGATCGAGCCGGAGATGACGCGGCTCTCACCGTCTTGAACCTCACCCTCGATCAACTCCTCGATACAGGCGCCGAGCCTGGTCTGCAACAGGCGCGGCTGTTTCACGTGAGGTCCGCCTAGCGCGACGATGCGCGTGGTCGATAAGCGGCCGCTGGTAAACAGCTTGCCGATCGCGATCACCTCTTGGTAGTTGAGGTGCCAGACCACCTTGCTGACGTCGACCGGTTCGAGAAAGTGAATATGCGTCCCCGGCAGACCGGCCGGGTGAGGGCCTTCAAAACTGGCCTGGCGTATGTGGCCTATCCCCTGTGGTAACGGCAGTTCAGCTGCCGGCGACGTGCACACCCACAGCGGCATGGTGCCCAGGCGCGACATCACTGTCAGGCCATGGCCGAAGGACTCGGCCTCCGCTGTAATAAGTGGAACAGGATTGGCGGCCAGCGGGTTGCTATCCATCGCCGTCACGAAGATGGCCGCCGGACGTGTGGTCGGGTCGGCGATCTTGCTATAAGGACGCGCACGTAAGGCCACCCACAGACCTGATGCCAAGAGATTGTCCACCACCTGCGTGTCGGTCAGGCTGGCCAGTTGGTCGACAGGGTAGGATGCAAAGGTCTCCTCGTCTTCGGTGTCGTCGAGCCGGATGACGACCGACTGGAGCAGGCGTTGCGCTCCACGGTGGATCGCACGCACTGTGCCGGCACCCGGGGCCGTGATGCGCACGCCGGGTAACTTCTTGTGCTCGAACAATGCTTGGCCGAGCTTCACCTTGTCCCCTTCGGCGACGAGCATGGCGGGCTTAAGATCAACATGATCCACGCCGAGCACGCCAACGTGGCGGACAGGTTTGGCGACATGGACCAGCTGCTCAGGCTTCCCACTGATCGGCACATCCAGTCCCTTTTTAATTCTGATCATCATGGCAGTTGCAAAGACAGTCACGCTGTCGAGTTGGGTCAACGAGCGATAGTTAAAGGGTGATGTATTGTTTACACCACCGGATGAGCGTTTCCTTTTTATCCATCATGAGCGCCGCCATATAGGGCGGCAGTAATTTATAGGATCAAACTGCCGCAGTACAACTGTTTGGACACCTTGCTGTCAACCCTCATTCTTGTGATAGGAATGTCAGATGGCTTGCCTAGGGTATGCCTTTTAATCAGAACGGACCTCCTGTCATCGACGAACGTGAGTAAGTGGCGAAATCCGAGGGCGTCATGGTACACAGAACCATGACGCAGCGCACCGTGGAAACCCTCTCCTTCGACAATACCTATGCTCGGATGCCACAAGCCTTTTACTCGCGAGTGAACCCCACTCCCTTTCATGCTCCACCGTATCTCATTCACACCAATTCAGCCGCCGCCGAGCTGATCGATCTCGACCCAGAACAATGTACGAGGCCAGAATTCTCAGCGCTCTTTGGTGGGAGTTCATTGGCGCCTGGCATGGAGCCGTTGGCCATGCTGTATTCCGGCCATCAGTTCGGTGTCTATGTTCCGCAACTTGGTGACGGACGTGCGATCCTGCTTGGGGAGGCAACGAACGAACGAGGAGAACGGTGGGATCTGCACCTGAAAGGGGCGGGGATGACACCGTTCTCACGCGATGGAGACGGCCGGGCGGTGCTGCGCTCGACGATCCGTGAGTATCTCTGCTGCGCGGCCATGCAGGGGCTCGGCATCCCGACGACGCAGGCACTCTGTCTCGTCGGCAGTGACGACAAGGTCTATCGCGAACAGATCGAGACTGGCGCGATGGTGGTCCGCATGGCGCCGTCACATGTCCGCTTCGGTACATTCGAGGTCTTCTACTACCGAAAGCAACATGAGCATCTGAAAACGCTGGCCGACTATGTGATCGAGCACCACTTTCCACATCTTCGTGATGATGGCGACAAGTACGCCTGGTTCTTTACCGATGTTGTTGAGCGCACTGCACGGTTGATCGCTCAATGGCAGGCCGTTGGTTGGGCACATGGGGTCATGAATACCGACAATATGTCGATCCTCGGCCTGACGCTGGACTATGGGCCGTACGGCTTCATGGATGAGTACGACGCCGGCTTCATCTGTAATCACTCAGACCACAACGGCCGCTATGCCTTCAATCAGCAGCCCTACATCGGGCTCTGGAATCTGAGCTGCTTGGCACAAGCCTTGGTGCCATTGGTGGAAAAAGCTGTGTTGAAAGCAGGCCTGGAGACCTATCAGCCCCTCTTTGATCAGGAATATCAGAGGCAGATGCGGGCGAAACTCGGATTGGTCGACGCGCAGCCGGAAGACGACGAACTCATTCGCAACTTCATGGGCTTGCTCCAGGGCAGCCATGCGGATTACACAATCGTATTCAGGGAATTGAGCGCGTTTTCCACTGCGGAAGACGCAACGAACGACAGACTGCGAGAACACTTCCTCAGCCGTGATCGGTTTCACGAGTGGGCCGCGCGCTATCGAGATCGCCTGCGGAGTGAACGCAGCCATGACGACGACCGGCGTGAGAGGATGAATCGTGTGAATCCCATGTATGTGCTGCGCAACTATCTTGCTCAGACCGCGATTGAGAACGCACAACACAAGGACTTCTCCGAGATCGCCCGCCTCTTCACGCTGCTGCAAGAGCCCTTCAAGGACCAGCCTGGCATGGACGCCTACGCCCTTCCGCCACCCAACTGGGGGAAACATCTCTCTGTGAGTTGCTCGTCCTAGTCGGCTGTGACTGTTGCAATTGCGTTGTAAGGGCCCTCGGCTTCACTCTCAGGACGGTCTGTTGTAGAGTGTCGCGCGTGGCATCTGCACGAAGGTCTCTCTGACGCACCACATCTCCGAGAAGCCAGATGGCAAAAAAACAAAGCGATTCCAAGATAGCGGTGGCAGGCGCCCTTACGCTCGTGCTGGCGCTGGCCGGCGTCATGCTGGTGAAAGAACCGCTGCGCAGCTCCCGACCAGTCGGGACGGGATTGGATATGAGAGCGACCGTCGAGGAGCAAACAGTGCGTGCCCGTTTGTGGGAAGATCCCGTCGCGGCAGTTCAGCGGGGCCTACGGGAAGTCAAGACGAGCCGGCCCTCCACCACCCCTGTTCCGCCGCTCACACAGCGGCTCCGATCACTCCGACAAGCGATCGCAGATCGGGTCAAGGATGGCCATCACGTCACGGTCCTTCTCGTGACGACCAGCGGAGGACCCTATGTCGAAAGTACCGAGTCGCGGGTTCGTGATCGCTATGCGGTAGGTACTGCACTGGGGGTGGCCTGTTACGTGCCGGAACAAGAAGGCCAGCTGTCTTTTGTTGAGTGGGATCCGCAGAGTCCCATTCCGGCGCTGCCATACGAATGGTATCGACTCAGAAAGACCAGAGTCTGTGACGAGGACGCAACGCGCTCTCAGCGCGTGCTGGTCGTGTGGTTTCCGGACGAGGCACTGAGCCGGGGATTTCTCGCGAGTCTGACATCGTTCTCTCAAGCGCTTGTCTGCCGAGAAGCTGAGAAGAAAAGCGAGTGCCTCCTCACGGACGATAGGCGCAGGCTCGTTCGATTGAATCCGAATCTGCAACAGGCTATCACCTTCAAGATCCTGGGACCTCGTACGTCCTCGGCATTTCGGGCACTCCTGGTCGAGGCGAGTGAATCGTATGCCGAGCCCCACGAAAGGGTCGGGGTCTGGCCGAATGCCGATGGCTGGATCGAGCTGTACTCCCCATGGAGCAGCGCGATGAAAGGGCTCCTGGCCTACGGACTCACAACGGGTGGCGGGAAAAGTGCGGTCTGTGCCACGTATGCCTCCTGCGAGGAGGAATTCGCTCGCCGGTTGTCGGACGCGAATATCCGGTTGGCCTATGATATCGGGTCCGACGATCAGTTGTTCGACTCGTTAGTCGAGGAGCTGGAGCGCCGGCAGGTGCGACTCGGCTGGGATGCCGTCATCCTGATTGGGGAATGGGATTCGTTCTATGGGCGGGCCCTTCCTATTGAATTTCGGGCCGCTGCCTGCAAGAAAATCGGGAGCTTTTCCGAGCGGGATCTGGAAATGATCGACGTACCGGTGACGATCAAACAGTGGTGTTTCGATATTCCCAAGGCCATCGATCTGCAGATTCGGCGGCAAGCTGATTATGAATCACTACGTCTCAACGTCCATCGGTATAGCTACCTGAGCGGCCTTGATGGGGAAGTTCCGGGGGAGGACAAAGGGAAAATCGCTCGCGCCGACAATGCCAAGGATGGCCAGCGGGATCGTCCGGAAGGGACGAGCCAGGTCGATTATGTACGGGCCTTGGTGGATCGAATCCATGACGAGGGGGAGGGGGCTCGAGCCATCGGCATTTTTGGAACGGATCCTTATGATTCGCTCTTGATCATCAAAGCCCTCCGTCCTGCATTCCCGCACGCCATTTTCTTTACGGTTGGCCTTGATGGCCGGCATCTGCACCCGAGCGAGTATAAATGGACACGCAACATGGTCATCGCCTCTCCCTTTGGGTTGCAGTTGGATGGTGGTCTGCAGCGAGATGTCCCGCCCTTCCGTAGCAGCTATCAGACCTCCACCTATTTCGCCGCGTTACAGGCGGTCGGCCATGTCCTGTGCCGCCGTGATGAGCAGGTTGGAACTCCGAGCGGTCCCTGTACGACCACCTACCATGCGGCATTGACACCCGACGACCGTCTCTACGATGCGGGATCTCATGTCAGATTATTCGAGGTGGGTCGGAACGGGGCGGTAGATGTGAGCATCGTGAAGAAAGAAGCGGTGCGCACCATTCACCCTTTGCGCCCCGATCTGGCCTATACGGATGGATATGGCCAGCTGGGACAAGGCGTCGGATTTGACAATGCCGCCGTGGCCGCAGCGACAGCGGTGGGATTTGTCCTCGTGGTGGCGGTGGCCTGGAGCAACCAGCGCCTCTGGTCGGGCATCGTACGATCTCCGCGTGCGCTGAGCACCGCGGCAGTGGTTCTCGTGGCGCTGTTTGCGGTGTTTGTCTTAGCCGGAGGGGCCGAGGCCTTGCTGGCCGGGCATGACAAAGGGGAGCCGTTCTCATGGACGGCCGGTGTCAGTATCTGGCCGAGCGAGCTGTTGCGGTTCTTCGTGGTGGTTCTGACCGTCCTCTTGTTCGTGAAGGGTGCCCGCGATCTTCGGAAAAACGGTGATCAGATCAGCGAGAAGTTTCAGTTCGAAGCGCCATCGGGACGGTACCGCCTCTCTCTTCAGACCTTCTGGACGAATCTCCAGCGGGTCTACCATCCCCTCGCCACCATCGCCCCGATGAAGCTGGACCAGGCCTGGGTCCGGTATCGGGAAGCCAGTCGGCTGAGCCAGGGGATTGTTCGCACACTTCTGTTGTTCATCATCTATGCAGGAGCGATGTGGGCCATCGGCTATTTTGTGTTGGACGAGGAATATATCCATCCCTGCCGTGGGGCCCTGAGTTGCAACGTGGACTCGGTCATGACGCTCGCCAGCGTCGGCATTGTGGTGCTGCTGAATCTGGCGGTATTCGATGCGGTGATGCTCTGCCGCCGGTGGATCGGATGGGTTATCAACTCGACGGGAGGGTGGTCCGACCACATCCGGAACGAGTATCTGCGGAACTACGGGTTGGGTGAAGCGCAGAAATCAGAGTTCGAGAAATTACAGTGTCTCGCTGTGGTAGACCTGATCGCGCAGCGGACGGAGGTGGTCAATCGACTGATCCGGTACCCCTTCATCGCGCTTTTGATCATGATCGCGGCGCGCAACGAGTATTTCGACATCTGGAATTACCCGCTGCTGCTCTTGCTCTCCTGGTCGGTGAATGTGCTGGTGGCGCTCCTCGGCGCGTTTCTCCTCTATCAATCGGCAAGCCGGGCGAAAGCGGCGATGCTCGCCGGGCTCAACCGGCAAATCGTCCAGACCTTGGGAATCGGGAAGGATCACGACGTCCGAGTGAAACAGATTGAGCATGTCATCAGCGAGGTAGAAGACAACGAACAGGGTGCCTTTGTGCCGCTCTATCAGCAGCCGGTGGTCGAATCGTCACTATACGGTTTGGTGGCGCTGCTTCAATATCTGTATCTCCGTTAGGGGGCTGAATGCGTCACGTGTTAGTAGGTGGATTAAAGGTCCGGCTCACCGGCGGAGTAGATGGGCAGGGAGGTGGTGGTGGTCCTCTCGTCATGCTCCTCCACGGGTTTGGCGCACCGGGGGACGATTTGGTACCGCTGGCGGAGGTGATCGATGTTCCTGCCAAGACCCGCTGGCTCTTCCCAGAAGCACCGCTCTCGCTCAACATGGGATTCGGCGATTCGCGCGCCTGGTGGATCATCGACTTTGCACGCATCCAGGCCGATCGCGAAGTTGGTCGCATTCGTGATTTATCCATTGAAGTTCCCCAAGGCCTGGCTCTGGCACGTGAACGGTTTCTCGCCTTTCTCGAAGAACTCCCAAAACAGCTCCCGATCGATTACAAGAAAACCGTGATCGGCGGTTTTTCACAGGGAGCGATGCTCACCTGTGATGCCGTCTTGCAGACCGACTATCCATTCGCTGGGCTGGTGCAGCTATCCGGGAACTTGCTGGCTCAGGCGGTCTGGGGTCCGTTGATGCGGAAGCGCAAGGGTCTGCCGGTCTTTCAAAGCCACGGCACGCAAGACGACGTTCTTCCGAACATCGGAGCCGAGCGTCTTCGTGATGTGCTGACGCAAGCGGGCCTCGCCGTGGAGTGGCACAGCTTCCGAGGTGGGCATGCGATTCCAGAGATGGTGTTGCGGCGACTGGGGCCGTTCATCACAAAGAGATTCGGAGGATGAACATGCAGCCTTTCGAGCTGATCGGTGCAGACGGGAAACGGATCAAAGGTGATCGTGCTGATGGGGCAACCCGGCAGATTCTCTTCATCACGGGGTTTCTGTCCAAGCGCTGGGGCAATAAGAGTAAGGCGCTGGCGCAATGGTGTCAGGAGAAGGGGTGGGGGTTTTGTTGTTACGATGTGCGAGGGTTTGGCGATTCCGAAGGCCAGTTCACGGACTACACCCTTTCGGATTGGATTGCCGATGCACGGACAGTGGTGAAGTCGATCGAGGCTGGGCCACCCGTTACCATCGTAGGCAATTCACTTGGCAGTTGGATTGCCTGGCTGGTCGCAAAGGAGTTTCCCAGCGTGGAAGAACTCATCTTGATCGCGCCGGCATTTAACATGATGGGTGAGCGAGCCAAGACCATCCCCCAGGAACGGCTCCACGACTGGCATACTGCCGGATGGATGCCGTGGGACGATGATCCTATACATCGGGATTGGCCCTTGTCCTGGACGTGGGTGGAGCAAAGCGAACAGTACTGGGCCAAGACATGTGATATCACCCGTCACGTCAAGACGACTATTCTTCACGGAGAGCAGGATATTGTCATTTCCCCGGATGGAAGCCGGCGGTTTGCCGATGAACTGCGTCGTCGCGATCCCAGTTTTCCACTTGATCTCAGACTGATTCCAGGCGACCATCGGTTGAGTAGTCCTGAACATCTGGAGCTCTTTCGCCGATTGGTCATGAGGGAGACATAATGCTTGTTCTCATTCACAAGGAATGTGGTAGTCCCGCCTTAGACGAATCGCCGGTGGGTGAAGTCTGCGCCATCCCTATCGACCGGTTTCCCTTCTCCTGTTTTACCTGCCTGGAAGAGATCGTCGATGAATCCGAAGTGCGGTTGTCGGAAGAGCTTGGAATCTAGATCGAATCCCCAAGCCCCATAGCCGCCTCCCCCTCAGGCTTCCTGCATCATCATGCGAAAGGATTGCACCTATTGCCTTTAGCGCATAAGTCAGAAATATGTGCTAATCACGATATTGCCATGTTATCGTGAATAACGCATAATGCGAGCATCAGGGAGGAACTCGTTATGGGCGATTTTGCACGAGATCCAAGACAGATCGGAAACCTGATCAGGCGGATCAGGAAGAAGCAGGGACTCAGTCAAACGCAATTGGGAGAAAAGGCTGGTCTTCGACAAGAGACGATCTCCCTGATCGAGACGGGGAATCCGTCGACAACGGTGGAAACTATCCTGAGTGTTCTCGCTGCGCTCGATCTGGAATTTCGAATGGTCTCGCGCTCCAAAGGCCGGGCGGCTGATATTGAGGAGATCTTCTGATGGCACGCCGTCGTACCCATGCGCCGTTGCGCGTGCTCCTGAACAACCGGCTAGTCGGCCAACTCAGCAAAGCATCCACCGGCGCGATCGAGTTTCAGTATGACCCACAGTGGTTGGAGTGGGAGCACGCGCTGCCAGTCTCGTTGTCACTTCCATTGCGGGAGGATGCGTATAGAGGAGAGGTGGTTGCGGCGGTGTTCGAGAATCTCTTGCCGGACTCCGACGTGCTGAAGCGGCGTGTCGCCGAAAGAGTGGGGGCAGCGGGAACAGATGCCTATAGTCTGCTCGCCGCCATTGGCCGGGATTGCATCGGGGCGATGCAATTCATGGCGGTCGATATTGCCGATGAAGAGGATACCACCACGATCAAGGGAGACCCTATCACCGGAGCAGCGATCGAAATACTGCTCCGTGGCCTTTCGCAATTCCCGTTGGGGTTAAGCCGTGACGAGACATTCCGGATTTCTGTAGCTGGGGCGCAGGAAAAAACTGCATTACTGCGACACAAAGGTCGGTGGTGGAAACCAACGGGTACGACGCCCACGACACATATCTTCAAAAAACAGATCGGACAGCTGCCCAATGGCCTCGACCTCTCGGACAGTGTCGAGAATGAGTTCTACTGCCTCAGACTGGCGGAAGCGTTCGGCTTGCCGGTCGCCAAGGCAGAGATGCACACATTCGGCGACACCAAGGCACTGGTTATCGAGCGGTTTGACCGGCGGTGGACGAAGGACAAGCGCCTTCTGCGCCTACCCCAGGAGGATTGTTGCCAGGCGTTGTCCGTTCCGCCGACAAGGAAATATCAGAGTGAGGGAGGGCCGGGAGTCGTCCAGATTCTGAACCTGCTGAAAGGGAGCGATCAGCCGACGGCCGATCGGATCACCGTGCTGAAAGCACAAATGTTCTTCTGGCTCATCGGCGCAACGGATGGCCATGCGAAGAATTTCAGCATCTTTCTTGGGCCTGGCGGCAGCGTTCATCTCACACCGCTCTACGATGTGTTGACCGCTCAACCGAGCTTTGAGAAGAAGCAGATCGACCGCAGGCAGATGAGGCTCGCCATGTCGGTCGGTACCAACCGCCACTACCGGATCGGTGAGATCCAGGGACGACATTTCGTCCAGACGGGAAAGGCGGCGAGCCTGGCGGAATCGGTGGTTCTGGCCACAATCCAAGAAATGGCGGAGACGGCGAAACGTGCGCTTCAGAAAGTCGAGAACACATTGCCGACGGATTTCCCGCCGGCGCTGCATGAGTCGGTCAGCAAGGGCATGATGGATCGCTTAGACTTTCTAGTAATCGGAACTGGGGGTAAGGGCGGCTGAGCAGCCCTGCGAATCTGGAGTTTTTTCGCCGATCGGTCATGAGGGAGACATAATACTTGTTCTTATCCACAAAGAATGTGGTAGTCCCGCTTTGGACGAATCGCCGGTAGGTGAAGTCTGCGCCATCCCTATCGACCGGTTTCCCTTCTCCTGTTTTACCTGCCTGGAAGAGATCCTCGACGAATCCGAAGTGCGGTTATCAGAAGAGCTGGGGATCTAGACCGCGGCCAATTCGAATTTGTCGTCATGCAGCCTGGAGCACAAACTCGACCTTGACGGCCTCATAGGGAAACTCCACGCCACCACCTTGTGCGCGGATCAGCAGTCCGGCCGAGAGGAGGGCCGTGATATCACCATGGACGGCTTTCACATCTCGGTGCACTCGACGGGCAGCCTCGCGAATAGAGATTGGCCCGACTCCGCATAGTGCTTTGAGTAATTCCCAGCGCTTGGCCGTGAGCACTTGCCACAGCAACTCGGGAGTGGCAAAGCTAATACGCGCGGAGCGTTGCGCTTTTCGGGACTTCCACGCGTGTGAAAAGTCGGCGATTGCATCGGAGGGAGAGCGAACATCAAGGATGACGGTTTTCATGGTTCCACCTCGCAATATCAGCTTGAAAGTCAGCGATCAATTTATCCGGGTCTGAGAACCCATAGGCGCGTTCCTTCCCGGCATAGTGGCGATGGTCACCCTTGCCGGCCTCGTTGTCGTACCGAAGCACGCATGTACCGTCGACCACGTAGGCAAGCCGGTATTTGAATCGATGCGTGCATCCCACCACCGGTTTGGGCACCTGCCAGAGCACCAACTCAGCAAACGCCGTTGCAGCGTAGACGATTCTCGTACGGACCAGCACGACGGCCTTCACGTTGGAGACAATACCAACGACTCAGTTGTGTTGTCAATAACTCCAACGCTTCGAAAGCGGGACCAGAGCCAGGAACCAAAGGCGACTGATGATGATCTGATCTTGGAATAGAAGTTTGTGCCGATGACGATATTTCTGATTAATGGCGAATAACACATAACCTAATCGGTTTCCATGCTCCTGCCCTGGATGAATCGCCGGTGGGCGAAGTCTGAGCCATGCCAATCGATTACTTTCCCTTCCCTTACTTTTCCTGCCTGGAAGAAATCCTCGACGAATCCGAGGTGCGGTTGTCGGAAGAGCTACTTGTCTTACAATATTACGTAAATGTACAATTGCCGCCGATACGTACACCAGTACTGTCACTGGTCTTGATAGGCAAACGATCAGGAGGGCGAATGAGGTTCAATCTATTCGTGTCAGCTATGGTCATTTCGACCTGTCTATTGTCAGGATGCGCAAACTGGAACTCTATTTTTCATACGTTCAGCATAGCCGACAAGAAGAGCGTCTCCATTGACGCGAAACAAAGGGTCATCATAACTGATGGGGAACGGGGTATTGTTTGTGCTGAACCTAGCCCAGATGCGCTGTCTGCACTGAGTGCTTCACTAAACGCGTCGGTCATCACACCAGAGCGACTTACCGCGCAACTTGCTGCATCGAGCGCTGAATCTGCCACATCGATAGGTCTGCGCACGCAAACCATTCAGTTGCTTCGCGATGCCATGTACCGTGTTTGCGAAGGATATATGAGTCGTGCACTATCAGGTCCGGACTTCTTGAAGATTCATCGACGGTATCAGAATCTGATGCTTGGCTTATTGGCGGTTGAGCAGCTTACTGGAACTGTTACGCCGCATCCCGTTGTGCTGAACGGTACTTCCAATGGAGGCGGAGCGAGAGACCTCTTGCAGGCGCAGGAAGCTGTCAATGTAGGCTCGGCGGAATGGGAATCAAGTAAAAGTGACCTTGCAGTCAGTAAGAAGACCGCCGAAAACGAAACCAACTCTCTTTCGACTATTGCGAAGGAAGTCGCAGCTCTGGAGGCTCAAGTCAAAACGGATCCTTCAAAACAGCCTGAGCTTGATAAGGCGAAGGCGAGCTTAACTTCTCAACAAGAAAAAGTGCGGCAAGTTGATGCGGACACGCAGAAGCTTGAAAAGAGAGAGAAGGATTTGAAGGACAATTTGAAGCACCTTGAGGGGCTGAGAGATGCGGCAAGATCTGTGAGCACGCACGCCTCCGCTGGAGGCACTGTGCAGGTGGTTAACAACTCGGCTCATCCAATGAACAAGGAGACAGCACAAATTGTTGCCGATGCAGTCACGAAGATAATTGATACCGTCATAAAGTCAGATTTTTCTCGTGAGACATGTCTGGATTATCTTGTCAGCGCTAAAGCCAGCACAGAGAATACAGCGGCGAAGTTTCAGGAAGAATCTGATGCCACTTCTTTTTGCAAGTCGTTCTTGAAAAACCAGGAGAAGAACCTGGAAAAGGGATCTGCTTTTTAGCGAAAGTCGATCTTGGGTGAACTTGCGAAGCAATCTCGGCACGAGAGCATGGGGTGCATTCGTTCCTGCCAAAAGGGTAGGTCTGAATCTTACGGCGGCGCGCGCTGCGTCATGCGGCGCGTATCATTGCTCGTGCGGGCATAGAATAAGGACCGAACAAAGTATTGTAATTTTCGGAAAGCCTCCCCGTAGTATTTCCCTAGCACGTCTTAATCCGCAATGGCTTCGCCCAGCACCTTCGGCCACTTCTGCTCGCCGTAAATCTTCTCTTGGTCGCGCCAGATGGCAATCTCAGAATGTGACTTGAGCTGTGCCTCCAGCTGCTCGATGAGCGGCAGATCCGTGCGGGAATAGCTCAGGAAGACAGTCGGCATCTGCGGCATCCTACGTAGGAAACTGAGGCTGCCATACCGCAAAGTAGACGACCGCTCACGGCAGCGGGTTGCGGTGGATAGCCTCTTGTTGGATGGGTTGGGGTTTTCCTGCGCACTCCCTCTCACTCTAATAGTTGTCATTGTCCTCTCAGCTTGACACTCTTTAGGTGAAGCTCTACGCTCAACGTCGGAGGAGACCGCTGTGGAGCCTATCGCTGAACAACCAATCATCAAAGAATTCAAGCGACGAGTTGAAGCGCGGTTCCCTGGGGAACTGGTCCGTTTGGTTCTCTTTGGATCAAAAGCCAGGGGTGAGGCGACACCTGAATCGGACGTGGATCTTCTCGCGGTGATTCAGTCGGATAACTGGCGGCTCGGCGACGAAATTCGCAGCGTGGGCTATGCACTCGAATTGGAACATGGAGTCGTCTTGTCGATTCAAGTGATCAGCCGGAACCATTATGAACGGCTTCGCACCAGCGGGACACAGTTTTTCCATGTTTTGGAGCAAGAGGGCGTCGTGGTATGACGGCGTCGCCTCCGCGCGAAGAAATCCAGAAAGAATTTCTACGGGGAGAACAGGCGCTTCGGGCTGCTCAACTGCTTCTCCAGCAACTCCTGCTTCAAGATGCTCTTTCCCGATCCTACTACGCCATTCTCCACGCTGCTCGTGCCGCATTGCTGGCTGAGGGCGTCACGGTGACCTCCCATCGTGGTGTCCGCCGGTTGTTTGGCCAACATTTGATCAAAGCAGGCAAGTTGCCGGCATCTCTGGCTGAAGTTTTGGCCGATGAACAAGACGACCGAATCCTCGCCGATTATGATGTGCTCTTCGAGCCCGAGCTCGATCGGGTCCAGAAACGCGTCGCTGACGCGGAAGAGTTTCTCGCCGCTGTCAAAACATTTCTGGCACAAGCGAACATGTTGCGTTGAGTCACCCCCAGACTGCAGAGACTGACGACGAAGCGGGCTTACCGCCCCGGCATCCTTCCTTCTTGTTCAGCAGTGGCTTGTCTCGCCCAGAATTCTCCGCGCTGACCGATCTCTCAGTGGAAATGTCCGGCAGATCCGAGGTAATGTGTCACCCTATTTATTTCATTGAGTGTCAGCACACAATCAGCCTATGTCCTCATCACGACAACATAACAGCGGGCCGGATTCAGAGGGTCCTGATGTTCCTGAACCCTCCCATGCTGAGCGGGCGAGGACGCTGGTGTATTTACAACACACAGGCAGTCTTTCGACACTCTCGCGCAAGCAGCCGGGTTGGCCCTTCGGGTCGGTGATGCCTTACGGATTGGATGCTCAGGGGCAACCGGTCTTTCTGATCAGCACGATGGCGATGCATACGCAGAACCTCCTGGGCGATCCACGCGCCAGCTTATTGGTGACTTCGCCGGAAAGTAGGACGGATCCCCTTGGGGCGGCCAGGGTCACGTTGATGGGCTCTGTGACCAAGGTGCCGAAGGAGGAGAACGCCGAGGTTCGCGCCTGCTATCTGGACCGCCATGCCAACGCCTCCTACTGGGTGGACTACCAAGATTTTGGTTTCTTCCGCATGGCCCTCGCGGAGATCTACTTTGTCGGAGGGTTTGGATCGATGGGCTGGGTGATGCCGGCTGATTATATCGCGGCAGCCGTAGACCCGCTTGCTGATGCATCCTCGAATCTGATCCGCGAGCTCAATACCGAGCAAGCGGAGACGTTGTTGGCGCTGGCCCGTGCATTAGGCGATGTGGAGGCGCAGCAGGCGACGGTGACCGCATTGGATCGGCTCGGGTTTCATCTTCGGTTGACCACTCCTGGCCGGATGCAGGGCGGGCGTGTGGCATTTGCCCGTCCAGTGCGCACCGAAGCAGAAGTCAGAGCCAGCTTGGCCGGCCTGGCCGCTCAGGTGAACGCCGGACTCCCAGTCCTGCATTCGCTCTAGCAGGATGCTGAAAAAGTCCCCCAGCGGCGTCTCGCATCGCTCAGAGGCTCAACGTATCGAAGCGTACGCCTCGCCTCTTCGCTCGCTGTGGCCTTGCTGGATGGCCTTTTTGAGCATCCTGTGATTATTATGCATCCGTGCCATTATGTAAGACTTCACCGGCATGTTATGTATACACCGACTTTTTCCGCAGCCTGCTAGTCGGCGCGTGCACTCATTGCTGGAGCAGCGTGCAATTCAGTTCAGTCGTAGATCACTAGCTAGATAGGGGAACGAATGGCAACGAACGATAAGCAGGTTATTTTTTCACTCGTCAATGTCGGGAAGGTCTATCCGCCGAAGCGGCAGGTGCTGCGGGAGATCTACCTTGGCTTCTACTACGGCGCGAAGATCGGGGTTCTGGGTCTGAATGGTTCAGGCAAGAGCTCGCTGCTCAAGATCATCGCAGGGGCCGATCCGAACTATACCGGTGAAATTACGCGGTCGAAAGGCTACAGCGTCGGCCTGCTGGAGCAGGAACCCCAGCTGGACCCGAACAAGACGGTCAAGGAAGTGGTCGAAGAGGGCAAAGCCGAACTGGTCGCCCTGATGCACGAATATGAGGCCGTCAGCAATAAGATCGGTGAAGTTGGCCCCGATGAGATGGAAAAGCTGATCGACAAGCAAGCCCAGTTGCAAGAGAAAATTGAAGCGGCGAATGGCTGGGAATTGGAAAATCAACTCGACCTTGCCATGGATGCGTTGCGTTGCCCGCCTGCCGATCAGAAGGTGGGGCTCCTGTCCGGTGGTGAAAAACGTCGGGTGGCACTCTGTCGTCTGATGATCCAAGAGCCGGATATTCTGTTGCTTGATGAGCCGACGAACCACCTCGATGCCGAATCGGTGCAGTGGCTTGAGCTACATCTGCAACAGTACAAGGGGACGGTCATCGCCGTGACGCACGACCGGTACTTTTTGGACAATGTGGCTGGATGGATTTTAGAGTTAGACAGAGGCCATGGGATTCCGTTCCAAGGCAATTACAGCTCGTGGTTGGAACAGAAGAAGGATCGACTAGAAAAAGAGGAAAAGGCGGAGTCGAAGCGGAAGAAGACGCTCGAACACGAGTTGGAATGGATCCGGATGTCGCCGAAGGCGCGGCAATCGAAGGGTAAGGCACGGTTGAACCGCTATGAGGAGCTGGTGAATCAGAGGCAGGACCAGGTGGCCGCTGATCTGGAAATCTATATTCCACCAGGACCTCGGCTCGGCGATGTCGTCATTGAAGCTAGCGAGATCAGCAAAGCCTTCGGCGACAACGTGCTCTATGAAAACGTGAATTTCAACCTGCCGAAAGGTGGTATCGTCGGCGTGGTCGGGCCGAACGGCGCGGGTAAGACGACGATGTTCAAGATGATCATCGGCAAGGAAAAGCCGGATGCCGGATCGATCAAGATCGGCGAGACGGTCAAGCTCGGCTATGTGGATCAAGATCGGAGCTTGGACGGCAACAAGACCGTGTACGAGATTATTTCGGATGGTCAGGACACGATCAAGCTCGGGAAGGCGGAGGTCAATGCCCGCGGCTACTGCGCCCGCTTCAACTTCGCCGGGACGGATCAGCAGAAAAAAGTGAAGGAGCTCTCAGGCGGCGAACGTAATCGGGTGCATCTTGCGCGCATGCTGAAAGAGGGCGCGAACCTCATCATCCTCGACGAACCGACGAACGATCTCGACGTGAATACCTTGCGGGCGCTGGAAGAAGGCTTGGAAAATTTCGCCGGCTGCGCGGTGATCAGTAGCCACGACCGCTGGTTCCTTGACCGCCTCGCCACCCACATCCTGGCGTTTGAAGGCGACAGTAAGGTGGTCTGGTTCGAAGGCAATTACAGCGATTACGAAGCGGATCGGAAGAGGCGCTTGGGCAAAGATGCCGATCAACCGCATCGGATTCGATACCGTAAACTGACCCGCTAGGAAGTCCTACCTGATATACGACCGATCGCTCGTGTGAGCGAAGGTGACCATATGGCATGGAGGCGTTGGCCAAGACTGCTGCACGGTGGGTGTTTTGTGGGAGGGCTGCTGAACTCTCCGCGCTACATTTCCTCAAGATCTGTCGGTAGCCTACCGATATAACGACGGAGCAGAGAAGAGCACCATCGAGTCTGAAAGACAGGCGATGGTAGGTTTGGCCGATTCTGTGCCGCTCAGGTCTCTGCCGGTCGGTGTGAGCCACAAGGGTTCAGCATCGCCAGGCAGAGGATCCAGGGAGCGGCGCATGAACCCAGACTCATTCCGGAATCGACACGGCTCCTGCCTGTTTCAACACTCCTCGGAAGACCGCCAACAATATCGTGAGCGTTTCCTACCACCTCCGGTGTCCTCATGACCCACTGGGACTCAGGAAACGCGACTGCACGGACGGTCCATCTCAACAACCAGTACTGGACGGTCGCGCTCGAAGGCAGTGGTATTGGTGTGTGGGAATGGGATGTCACCGCGAACAGTGTGGTGCGTTCAAGCGAGTGGAATGCTCTGTTCGGCTACGCAGAGGGTGCCGTCGGAAACAGCTTCGACGAATGGTGCGCACTTATCCATCCGGATGATCGGTTGGAGGCTCGGGCTGCTCTTCAGCAATTGGTCCAGGGGGGGAATCCCCGGTGTGCTGCTGATTATCGGATGCGGTGCAAGGATGGGTCCTACAAATGGATTGATGCACGAGGAAAGATTGTTCCACGAACTCAGGATGGTGTACCCCTCCGTGTCTTTGGCACCCATAGGGATATTACAAAGCAGAAGCAACTTGAGCAGAGGCTGACTCTCCAGCACGAGGTCGCCAACGTGTTGGCGTGCGCTTCCGGACTGGACAATACGATGGCGGCGATTCTGCAACCGGTGTGTGAAGCCTTGGGGTGGAATGAAGGGTTACTGTGGGTGGTGGATGAGTCGGCCCAGAGACTTCGATGCCGCTCCATGTGGACTGTATCGGGCACCGCATCGGAACGCTACGGCACGGCGAGCCGAGAGCTGACCTTTCTGTGTGGTGTTGGGCTACCCGGTCGGGTGTGGGCGAGTACCAAACCGGAATGGATTGCAGATGTGACTCAGGATCAAAATTTCCCTCGAGCGGCGTTGGCTGAGCAGGCAGGTTTCCATGCGGCGGCAGCCTTTCCCGTCAGACTGGCTGATCGTGTCTATGCGGTGCTGGAATTTTTCCATCACGAGATCCTGCCCGAAGATCGCTCGCTCCTGACGACATTCCAGGCTGTCGCCGACCAGCTGAGCCAGTTCTGCGCTCGTGAGCACGCACAGGCCGAAATTGCCGCGACTACGGCGGAGCTGAGAAGCGTCTCCCTTGCCATCGACGCAGTACAGGGGATCGCCGAGTTCGCGCACGACGGAACGCTCCTGATGGCCAACGACAACTTCTTACACGTGATGGGTTATGGGCTTGATGAAGTCTTGTGGCAGCATCACCGGATGTTCTGTGACTCAGTCTATGCGAGTAGCCAGGCATATAGCGCTTTCTGGCAGAAGTTGAACCGGGGAGAGTTTGATGCTGGGGTGTATCGGCGCATCGGCAAGGGGGGAAGAGAAGTCTGGATCCAGGCCTCTTACAGCCCGATCGTTGATACAAGCGGCAAGGTCTCGAAGGTCATGAAGTTTGCGATCGATATCACCGCCCAGAAGTTGGCAGAGGTCAAGCTGACACAGGCTGCCCAGGATTTGGAACAAAAGAACAAGGATCTCGAAGAGGCCAGAGATCAAGCGTTGGAGGCTGTGAAGACCAAGGCAGAGTTTCTCGCAACGATGAGCCATGAGATTCGAACCCCGATGAACGGGGTCATCGGCATGACAGGGCTTCTGCTCGACACGACGTTAACCCCGGAGCAGCGCGAATATGCGGAGACTGTTCGGCTCTCCGGCGAACACCTGTTGGATATCATTAACGAAATCCTTGATTTCTCGAAAATCGAAGCTGGGAAGCTGGACCTGGAGCACGTCAACTTCGACCTTCACACGACGGTGGAGGAGACCCTTGGTCTCCTTGGCGAGCAGGCCAATGCCAAGAGTCTGGAACTCACTTCTCTTGTGCAAGCCGGTCTGCCCACACTGTTGCGAGGTGACCCTGGTCGTCTGCGCCAAATTCTGGTGAATGTGGTCGGCAATGCCATTAAATTTACTGAACGGGGCGAAATCATTGTGACGATCAGTACTTCGGGAGAGCAAGAGCGCCCTACATCGACAATCGTGACTCCACCGCGTCAGTGGTTCCGAATTGAAGTGTCAGACACCGGAATCGGTATCGCGCCAGACCAACAGGCCAAACTCTTTCAATCCTTCATGCAAGCAGACGGGTCCACCACAAGGAAATACGGCGGCACCGGCCTCGGACTGGCCATCTGCAAAAAGCTGGTGGAATTGCTTGGCGGGCGAATCGGTGTAGACAGCACGGTTGGTGTCGGCAGTGTTTTTTGGATGACTGCGCCTTTCCAGCTTCAACCAGAAGGTGCCCAGCAGATTCCTCCGCCTCAAGTGGCGCTTAAAGGCCGGAACATTCTGATCGTGGACGATCATGCCACGAATCGGAGGGTTCTTGAGCGCTATCTCACCGGAGCAGAGGTCACGTGCCAAAGTGTCGAGAATGGGGCGCTGGCCTTGCACTGTCTGCGTCAGGCGGTTGCTCGTCGTACGCCGTTTGATTTAGCCATTGTGGATTTGCACATGCCTGGCATGAATGGGCTGGAATTAGCCCGGCAGATCAAGTCAGATCAGGCGATCAGGGCCACGCGGCTGGTGCTTCTGACATCGGGTGGTCAACGTGGAGATGCCCAAGCAGCGCAGGAGGCTGGTCTCGACGCGTACCTGACGAGACCGATTCGCCGGTCGCTGCTGTTCGAGTGTCTCGGCACCGCCCTGGGACACATGCCTCGTATTGGGAGGTCAGCCGATTGCGCAGCGGCTTCGATTATTACGCAGCACACGGTATTGGAATCCATGATGAAGGCTCGTCCGCTTATTTTGGTGGTAGAGGACAACCCGGTCAATCAAAAGGTCGCAGTCAAGATGATTGAAAAACTTGGCTATCGGGTCAATGTTGCCGCCAACGGGAGAGAAGCCGTCGAGTCGCTCGCACGGATTTCGTACGACTTGGTGTTTATGGACTGCCAGATGCCTGAAATGGATGGGTTTGAAGCGACACGAGTGATCAGAAACCAGGAGGCGAGCATCCAGCAGACCGGTGGTAAGCTGACACACCTGCCGATCATTGCGATGACCGCCAATGCCATGAAGGAGGATCGCGATCGATGTCTGGCCGTCGGGATGGATGACTTTCTCAGCAAGCCGGTGGCGAGCAAATCCCTCGCCGCGATCCTGAGTCACTGGTTGCCCCTCGAACAAGTTCCGGCCAAGGCAGACGCAAAAGCTGCGTAACCAGCTGTGTCTCTTCTTCCCTTCTCGACCGATATACCGCTCTCCATATGAATCGACGACAGTTGGGAGGGGATGGCTCCTCGACAGAGGCGAGCCCTCGTGTATCGCATCTTCCAAACTAACAACCTGAAGTCGTACAATCTGCGGTCTCGCATTTAGAGCGATGTGCATCGATGGTGCATCGTTATAGATGGGCACCATACACAGCGGGCAGCGCTCTGGATGGCTTGTCGGATGTGTTTATTACGCGCGCTTTCCCCATTGACGCACTATGAAGCCACGTGTCATCGTCACCGGAACGGCAGGATTGATAGGACAGTACTTCGTGAAGTCCGCTACTCGATGGGCGCCTGGGTGGGAGGTCTGTGGCCTCAGCCGCGCCGACCTTGACCTCACGGATCACGCCGCTACCGAACAGGTGTGGCAGCGTCTCAAGCCCAACGCAGTCATCCACTGCGCGGCTGTAAGTCGAACGACAGAGTGCGAGCGAAATCCTCATGTAGCCCGTCGTATGAATGTAGACACCACGGCGTATCTGGCTCGACTCTCTCGGGACATTCCCTTTATCTTCTTGTCGAGCGGCGAAGTATTCGACGGGAAGGCGGGTTGGTACCAAGAGACCGATGAGCCCCATCCGATCAATATCTACGGCAAGACCAAGCTTGAAGCGGAACAGCGCGTGTTGGAGAATCCCCGACACACGGCGGTTCGGATTGTCCTCACGGCGGGTGCCTCACAGTATGGCGATCGAAGTTTCGTGGAAGATATGTGTCGGTCTGTGAAGAATGGCAAGCAGGTGACGCTCTATGGCGATGAATTCCGCTGCCCGTTGCCGGCTGGGGTGATTACCCGCTCGGTATGGGAGTTACTCGATCAAGACGCTCTCGGTCTCTACCACCTGGGTGGGCGAGAACGGCTGTCACGCTGGGGGATCGGAGAGGCGCTGCTACCGTTGTATCCAGAGCTGCAAGGCCATTTGGGTGAAGGATCCGCTGGGGATCATGCTGGTGCCCCCAGGCCTGCAGATCTTTCATTGAACTGTGAGAAAATCCAGGCGCTCTTGTCGTTTCCTATCCCAGGGTTTTGCCGTTGGTTGAAGGATCGGAAGCGCCAAGGTATCGACGTATGGGACTATGAACCGAGTGTGTTGTAAAGGGAAGGGATGATGGGACCAGAAGAAGGAATAGACGTATCGGATCCGTTGCAGCTTGTTGTGATCACCTATGTCGTCATGGCGGTCGTCATGGGTTTCCTGTGGGCTGTGCAGAAGAAGACAAAAAATGCTTCGATCGTCGACGTCGCGTGGTGTGCGGGGCTAATCGCCGCGGTGTTGTCGTACATGACTCAGGCTCCCGCCGGAGTCGAGCGCATCCTGCTCACAGCGATGCTGGTCCTGCTCTATGCCGGCCGTCTAGGACTCCATATCTATTTCCAACGGGTGGACGGGCAATCAGAGGATGCTCGCTACCGCCGTCTGCGACAAAAATGGGGCGATGCAGAGTCGGTGAATATGTTTGTGTATTTTCAATGGAAGGCGCTGTCCGTGGCGGTGTTTTCCCTTCCGTTTCTGGTGGTGCTCTGGAATACCCGTATTCCATCTTCAGTGGTCGAGATGGTCGGATTGCTGATCTGGAGCGTGGCCGTCGCTGGTGAAGCGAAGGCAGACCGGCAGCTGGCTCATTTCCGCGCCGATCCGAAGAATGAGGGCCGCGTCTGCAGAGAGGGGCTGTGGCACTACTCCCGCCACCCGAATTACTTTTTCGACTGGCTGCACTGGTGCTCGTATGTCGTCATGACGATGGGGGCACCCGGCTGGTTATTCACCTGGATTGGTCCGATCGGGATGGGCTTGTTACTGTACAAGGTGACTGGTATTCCACGGGCGGAAGAGCAAGCCCTTATAAGCCGTGGGGAAGCGTATAAAGCCTATCAGGCGACGACCAACGCATTTTTTCCATGGCACCCGAGACAAGGGCCGGAGACGTCCGTTCATTCATGACGTCGTCAGGCTGACCGTTGCCGAGTAGGCTGCGAAACAACCATACTGCTCCTGTAGCGATTACGAGCACCGAGGGTTGAGACGACGCTGGACAGCCATGCAGGATATGCACAAAGTCCGCTGTTCTCATCCGCCCGACCCAGGCGCGCCCGCTTCGCCAAACTCAGCGAGGCGAGCCAAGACGCGCCTCTCCACAGGCAAGGCCGCTGACCCTAAGGTATCGAAAGAGCCTTTCTCAGGTGTCACCACCGACTTGCTGGCAACGCAACAGCGTCTATTTCTTGCTGTCGAGATCGGCAAGCCGCGCCCGAGCGATTTCAGCCATTTTAGTCGATGGGTAGAGCTTCACCAGTTCCTGGTAGAGCTCCTTGGCATGGGGGACATTCCCTTGGTTTTCTTCGAAGGCAGCCGTTTCAAACATCTCGCTCGCCTTCTGTTCAGAACAGCCGAGCAACAGGAAGCAGAGAGCACAGAGTACCAGTCGTGCGGTTATCATCGTCATCCTTTCCAGGCGTCTCTCCGCTGTGACACCTTCGTGTTCGCGTGAGTCAATCCTGATCCGAGAGAGTCGATTCCGTAGCGTGGAGCGGAGATCCCTTCGCTTCGGCATTGTGGACAGCGGCTTGGTCGCGTCAATCTGGTGCGATCACGGAACATAAATTTACAATCCAAACAGATGGACGGCTCGAGGACAAACCGTCGTGAACGGTCCCGAGACACCGTTTTTACCACATGAGCCAAGTGCTCCTCCACCTGGCGTTCCGGAATCCCGAGCATGCGAGCCAATTGATCGGTGGCCATCCGAGTATCCGTTAGGAGATCAATGATGTGCTGACGCAGGGTCCGCTCGAGCGGCAACATGTCCGTATGGTACGGACTGGGGCACGGAAAATCCAGATGGTCGGGGAGGGTCTTCCATGAATCGTCTTAAGTCTTGCGCACTTAAAGGTTGCACCAACGCCTCCATTCTGGCACAATCCATTCCCGCATCAGTTACCACATCATGATCAATTCACTGGCCGGGCCTTTCGTTTGTCTTCGGAATAATTGGCATCTGGCCAGCGTGTTATAGACCAGGAGGTTTGGAGCCATGAAGTTCCTCGCAGTCCATCCAGGTCCGCTCATGTACACCAAGATCTATCTACGTCTGGAGCCGCTCGGGCTAGAGATGGTGGCCCAGGCAGTCCGTCAAGCTGGGCATGAGGTTCGTCTCATCGACCTCCAGGCTGACACCTGGAAGGATTACCTCGCGCTCATCACCACCTGGAAACCAGACGTGGTGGCATTCGGCTGCAATTATTTGGCGAACGTGCCAGAGATCGTGGACTTGGCCAAACTTACGAAGAAAGAGTTGCCCAACTGTTTCGTCTTCGTCGGAGGCCACAGCGCTTCCTTTGTGGCTCAGGACTTTTTGAAGCACGGCGACGGCGCTATTGATTGTGTGTTGAGGGGCGAAGGTGAAGTCACAGCCCCCAAGCTGTTGGAAGCTGTGGAGCAAGACCGTAAGGCGATTAAGAAGGTTCCTGGCGTCGTCACGCTCGATGGTGAAGGACCTCCGCCGCAATTCATCGAGAATCTGGACGATGTTCGTCCAGCGCGTGATTTGTTGCGGAACCGGCACAAGTATTTCATCGGCGTGCTGGATCCGTGCGCTTCTGTCGAGTTTGCACGAGGCTGTCCGTGGGATTGCTCCTTCTGCAGCGCCTGGACATTCTATGGACGCAGCTATCGGATGGTCAGCCCGGAGAAAGCCGTTGAAGATTTGGAGCAGGTTCAAGAACCAGGTATTTTCCTGGTCGATGACGTGGCGTTCATCCAGGGTAAGCAGGGCATGGAGATTGGCGAAGCGGTCGCGCAGCGTGGAATCAAGAAGCAGTACTACATGGAAACGCGCGGCGACGTCCTCTTGCGTAACAAGGAAGTCTTCCAGTTCTGGAAGACGCTTGGGCTCCAGTACATGTTCCTCGGTGTGGAAGCCATCGATGCCGAAGGTCTCAAGATGCACCGCAAGCGCATCTCGTTGGGCAAAAACTTCGAGGCGCTGGAATTTGCCAGGTCTCTTGGGATTACCGTGGCCATCAATCTCATCGCCGATCCGGATTGGGATCGTCAACGGTTCGAAGTAATCCGGCAGTGGTGCTTGGAAATTCCAGAGATCGTGAATATCAGCGTCAATACGCCGTACCCGGGAACTGAGAGCTGGCTCACGGAATCTCGCAAACTCCACACGCGGGATTACCGCCTCTTTGACATTCAGCATGCCGTGATGCCGACCAAGATGCCGCTCCATGAGTTTTACGCGGAACTGGTCAAGACTCAACAAGTCTTAAACAAGAAGCATCTGGGCTGGGCTGCGCTTAAGGGCACGGCCAAGATTGCGGCGGGGCACTTAATGCGGGGACAAACCAACTTCATCAAGATGTTGTGGAAGTTCAACAGTGTCTACAATCCCGAGCTGCAAATGGCGGATCACCGTCGCCCAGTGAAGTATGAGATGTCGATGCCGCCGGAGAAGAAAGACACGATCGACCCGAAACTACTCTTTATCCTGCCACCCAAAGGCCGCCAAGGCCGGGCGATCGACGATGCCACTGAGATGTTCGTCGATGAGACTCGCATGGGGACGGTGGTCTGACACCCATCAGCCTAGAAGTGGGAGTGGGATCGTGCGCCGGCTCAGGTTGGATGTCACCATCCGGCTGCCGGATGTGGTAACACATATTCCCTATTGACTCTCATTTCCTCCAGCAGACCGGGCAACATTCACCGCAACCTTTCCCGACCAGCTTGGTCTTTGCGGCAGTTCCAGGACATCTGTTCGAAAATCCAATATTAACTAGGTAGTTCTCATCTGGCGTGTTAATAACCTCTAGTAAGCCAGCGGTAGTGACTCTAACAAATGGAGAGGCGAATCATGAACGCAATCCATCCGACGAATACGAAAATAGTGATGGGGATGTTGTCATGCGGTATTCTCGCTGCTGCTTGTTTTGCATCGATCCCCGCACAAGCTGCTTTTGTCAGTAATGGAAGCTTTGAATTTCCTAACACGAGTCCAGGAACGGTGATGAACATCAACGCTGGCACTGAACCAGCCGGGTTTGCTTGGACAGTGACCACTGGGAATGTGGACATCGTTAGGAACGGTTTTGCTGGTAGCACCGCCACGGCATACGATGGAGCCCAGATGCTGGACCTCGTAGGTTCTGGTAGCATCGGAGGAATATCTCTATTACTTCCGACGACGACAGTGGGAACTCAATATACCCTCAGTTTTGCTTATGCAAACAATCCGTTTAATGGCCCTACCACAGCATCCGCCTCTGTATCTCTGCTCGATGGCGCGAGTCCGCTATTTTCAGAGAGCATCACACATGACGCGTCGTCAACATTTAACTACAACTGGGCTTCCTTTAATAGGGTCTTCACCGGAACGGGGAATCCCGTGACGTTAGCCTTTGATAATACGATCGCGATAGCCGGTGGCAATGGTGGGATACTACTTGATGCGATATCACTAACACCTGTTCCCGTTCCCGCTGCTATTTGGCACTGGTTTGGCTGCTCTCTCTGTTCGCTCTCTCAGATTATGGCATCGCCGAATCCAGGAGGAGGAGTAACGGTAACAAACCAATGATTCCTGATCGGTGCACTGTCCGGTAACACTACCCACTAACTGGCCCATAACGTTTTTAAGTCTTCCAGCTATTTCGCCGTTTACAGTTCTCTATCTAGCCATCGTACGTGTGATGCCCAACCTGTTACCCAATTGAAAACCAGCGTAAGCTGTAGGAACTTATTGGGTTGAGGGGGAAATGTAGTGGTGTGCACGAGAACATCATTCCTGGTCTGACAACCTGGGTTGACCGTCGTAGGTGATCAATGGGCAGTGGAATATAAGGACGTGACTGCCTCGATACCACTTCGTGGCATCGAGGCCAGCCCAACCTCCGCCTTCTGGCAACTCTGGATGTGACCTAACTATCTAGGCGGAGATGCTGTGGCGCCCGGCTCATCCGCCAATCTATGCGGTTCACCATGTTGCGGCGATTGAATCGCTCATGGGTCCTTATCCAATGACGGTGCTCGCTTTATGGTCAACTCTGTGACTTCCCGGCAGGTCTGTAGCCCCAGGCTGCAATTGACCCTGATCGTCTTCTTCGCGATGACGTCGGAATCTTGCCCCGGCGTCCAGCCGCCGATCTCGTAGCCACCCTTCGCCCGGTTGAATCTGGTGAAGCGCGTCACATTGAAGGCCCCGCTCCATCCACCACCTTTTGAAACGACACGTGCCTCATTAGCAAGTGGAACACCCGGGTTCGCTTTCGCCATCAATTCCTTTAATTTTTGATCATTAGAACCAACACAATGGGTCTCTGCCACTTCCCCTGATTGTCCTGGCAGAATAATCAAGTTCACGGCAAATGGCTCAGGGTCGCTGCTGATCGAGCCTCCGTTCACATGGAAGGTGGTTGTGCCGGTGCCCTGAATGCGGATTTCGCACGAGGCCGGCTGTGTCAATGTGCGAGTTGCGTACTGCAGTGCGCCTTCCCCAACCCATTGGCCATCGTCCTCCCTGAGTCGGAGCGGGACTGTGGCCTCGACATGGGCATCGAACCCATTCGAACTCATAAACATACCGAATGGCGGATTCGGAAGATTTAATGGTTCCTGAACGATGTGCGATTTGAATTCCAGAACGATCCCCTCGGCCGTACATCCGCAGTCCGGAGGATCATGGAATTCCCCCCCCCCCCCATGGCGTCAATCCAGTCGTTGGCATATTTCGTCAAGGTCGCAAGGGACATCCGCGGAGGTTCCGCGCCTCCGGCTTCCAGCAGCCCCTTGCGCCCCTTGAAGCCTTCCAGCACCAACTCGTCGTCCTGCATGTGGCGGAGGAAGAGGTCAGGCCGATTGGTGAGCGACGATGTCTTCATGTGCACGCACATCTGCTTTGCGCTCCTGCCGACGAAATGGTTGTTCCGTATGGGAATGACCCAGGAGAAGATGTGACATTCCTTGCAGACCTTCCGCATGGGATCGAAGGCTTTCAGCCTGATCAGATCGTTGTCGCTGATCTCGGTTGGGCTCTCGGCTATCTCCTTCAAGCCGGCGATCGTCTTTGCGGTGATGGAACCAGTAGGATCACTGCCGGTGGTCAACGCGCTCTGGAAGTCCGGCAGTTGCAGAAACTTCTTTGTTTCTTCTTGAATATCGATGTACCCGCCCCCGTGTCCGCCGTTTCTGGAAAAGGGATTGACGGCTCCATGGCAGTTGAGACAGCGCGGTTCCTGAAAGATCGGGGCGAGTCCTTTGAAGGCCTTCACCGCGCGAATTTTTTGCGTGGCGCTCAGGGGGCACGAATCCCTTGCGCCATGGGCCATTTGTGGCCGCACGGTGAAAAAGACGACGCTGATAACCGTCAACAGGAAGATGGAGACGATGATGCAAGACATCTTTGTGAGCCGTACCATGTCGTCACCTCTCAGGCAAGGAATGGCCGCCATGCTAGCCCAGGCGTCTGGGTTCTTCAAGTAAGCCTGAGGGAATACCTTCCATTTACTGACAGCATGGGCGTTGCTATTCAACCGTGCTCTTGCGTACAATCCCGTCGATTTTCTTGTGAGGTGTCGATGCGATACCTGGCGTTTCCCCTTCTCCTCCTATTGCCGCTTTCCGCTTACGCCGGCAATATCAAAGACACCGATCTCATTAGCAGTAACAACTTCTTTCTGCCGCCGAGTACCCAGAAGACCGTCTTTATCCAGGCTCGGAACTCCTCCGATAACCAAGAAGTCTCGCTTCACGATCTGGGCGCTCGGTTGAGCGCCAAAGGTTACCAGATTGTGAATGATCCGGACGGCGCACATTACGTCCTGCTGGCCAACATCGTTTACTGCAATATCACGAAGCCCGACATGCCGGTCGAAGCGATGGTGTCGAGCGGCTATGGATCCGCATTCAACTCAACGTTGGGCGCCATGCAAGGCCTCACCAGCATGGCCAGCATGGCGGGGCCGTACGGCGCAATAGGCGGTGCGGCGGCCTCAATGGGGTTGAGCGCGATTCAAGGCATCGGTGATCTCTTCAGCTCTTCATCATCTGCTCCTAAGATGCCGGACGACGTGAACTATGCCTGTGTCGCGGACGTCCAGATTACGGAACAAAAGACCGTCCAGCTTCCCAGCGGGATGAAAACCGGAACAGGGCAGGAGCCCGGCGTCTACCAGACAAGACTGGCCGCCGATGTCCACCAAAAGAAACTGAAAGAGGCCGAGGCGACACCGCTGTTGCAACAAAAACTGAGCGCCGCCGTCGCAGGAAATTTCTGATGCCGTCTTCTTTCAGACGCCTCACGTCTCACCCCTTACCCTTTACACTCCTGTTGGTTCTCCTCGTATTGGCCACAGGCTGTTCCAACGTCATCCGTTCCGGCCTCATGAACAGTAACACCATCTTCCTGGATCCCAGTACGAACAGAGCTGTCTACACCCAGCTCAGAAACGCGTCTGAAAACCAACAAGTAATGCTGACTGACGTGAATACGAAACTTGCGGGAAAAGGGTACCAACTGGTTCAAGACCCAGTACAAGCGAACTACTGGATACAGGCCAAGATGATCTACTGCCACCAGGCGGCGGATGGGGTGACTCCGGAACAGGTGGCCAAAGCCGGGCCCGGCGCCGGTATCAGCAGTGGAGGTACCGTGATGACTTCGGCTGGTTCCATGGGTGACGAGTCTGGCATGGGCATGGCCGGTATGCCGGACATGAGCGCCATGATGAGGCAGGCCATGGGCATGAGCGGTGGGGGAGGAGGATTCAGTGGCATGTCCGGGTTCTCTGGCATGCAGCCACCGCCCAAGGAAGATGGCGTGACGTACCTATGCGTGGCCGATGTTCAAATTACTGACCGCAAGATCGGCAAATCGATCGGTCGACCGACCAGCGGTCAGTCATCGGCCGGTGAAAAGGTGCAACTGATGAGAATGGTCGGCCACGTGCGGCAAAAAAGTTTGGATATTCCAGAAGCCACGCCGATTGTACAAGAGAAGATCGCTACCGGCATCGCCGGACTGTTCTAGCCCCATCCCATCGAGTTCAACTGGCGGCAGTGTGTTATCCTGCGTCAAATTGGCTGATCTGGCTCTTGTCTGGATCAGCCTAAACATTGTTAGACATCTATGTTCGTCCTCGATACCGCTAGCCTACTTCCTGGCGACATTGTGCTCACTGCGCAAGAGGCGAAGGTTAGTCAAAAGATTCGAGCGTATACAAGGTCAGACTACTCCCATGCTCTGCTTTACGTTGCGCATTGCAGCTATATACACTCGGATCGCAATGGAGTACATGCCGGGAACACGCAACGGTTGCTCCTTGATAACGATAACCAGACCCATGTTCTTGTTCTTCGTGTATCAAACCCAGACTACCGTGCCCGGCTTCCATATGTATGCGATTTCGCCCGTACTCAAGTAGGCAAGCAGTACTCAGTTGTGGAGGCGGCGCAATCGCTTGCCAAACGGCAGTCCGTGAAGAAAGCCACAGCGAATCGACAGTTCTGCTCGCGGCTGGTAGCACAAAGCTACGCATACGCCGGAATTCCGCTGGTGCCAAATCCGGACTATTGCTATCCGGGTGATCTTCACAATGCCCACTATGTGGCCCCAGTCGAAAACTATCTGCGGATTGCGACAGCCGCTGAGATTAAATTTGCACAGTCACCCAGTCCCATTGATCTCCAGCAGAAGATCACAAACGACATTACCACCATGACGCGACGGCTATCTGGCGAAGATATCCAAACCGAAGAGCAAATCGTTGACGTGATTCTTCGACGCCCCGAAATCGACCAACCACTTACGGAATACATAGCGAGCACCGGGTACTTTGATCTGTGGAAGATCGACATGCAGAAGAATCCATGGCGATACAATGAAATCGATTTCCGTGCTTTGACAATTTCCAGTAACGAAAAGCGTGCAGCAGCGCATCAAGAAGTAGTCGACGCGGAAGCGGCACTTGATCGCTTCCGACGCATGTTCGATATCTACTCACATCTTCAGAAGATACATTCACGGCGCTATCTCGAAGCATATGCTCAACTCTATGCGGAGCTACTTCGAGTACATTCAAATCGTTTAACCGTTGCACGAGCGGTGTTGGCTGATGCCTAACCTCTTGGTCAACTGGATCGCCCACAGCTTCGCTTACGGCTTCCCTCCGCCCTTTGGGCTTCAGCGGCGGTTGCCTCAAAGGTTAGCCAGCAGGGCCCACAATCTCCATCTTTGTAGTAGGCAGTGACATCATGAGCGTTCAACCCTTTGTCTTGGGGCAGGATCAGCATGAGGCCGCATTGAATGTCGTCAGAACGCAGGTGACGGTGTTGGTATCCAACGAGGCGACGTACAGCTACGGGATCACCTTGCAGTAGGGCGAAGAAAGAACAGGCCCTCCGCTGCATCGCCAGGATTGGAACCATTAGGCCTTGTTGCGTACTGCGCAACATGCTATATCTGGCTTGTGATCCAATCATTCCGACACAAAGGGCTGAGGAGGTTCTTTGAGTCGGGGAGCGCGGCGGGTATCCAACCGCACCACTCCAAACGCCTGCGCATGCTGTTAGCAGCCTTGGACACGGCGCTGTCCATCGAGGACATGAACGTTCCAGGATTCCGACTACATCCCTTGAAGGGATCGGAGCGCGGTCGATGGTCTGTATGGATAAATGGAAACTGCCGTTTAACCTTCACGTTCAAAGACGGACACGCCTACGTCTTGGATTATGAGGACTACTACTAATGGCTATGCACAATCCTCCCCATCCCGGCGAGTTCATTATCCAGGTCTATCTTGAGCCGAACAATCTGAGCGGCCGCGAACTGGCTGGAAAGCTCGGTGTAGCTGCCTCAACGCTGAATCGTATTCTGACAGGTACGAGCCGTATCAGCCCTGAAATGGCGCTACGACTGTCCAAGGCGCTTGGCCGTTCTCCAGAGAGTTGGCTGGCCATGCAGTACAACCATGATCTCTGGCACGCCAAGCAGCATGTGAAACTTGGCAAGGTCGGAAAAGTCCGGCTCACAGCGGCTTAAGCGGCTGGCGATCGTTGAGAAGGAAGGGCCCGAGTATATCGCGCTCTGCCCCGAACTTGACGTCGCCAGCCAAGGGGACAGCATTGAATCCGCGATCGCGAATTTGAATGAAGCGGGAGAGTGTGCAAACTCAAGATCCCCCCACCAGCTTCGCTTCTCCACGCCCCGGCCAACGCGGTTGCTAGGAATTCCGCCTCGCATCAGTCTGATATTTCGTATATATTCTCCACATGAGCATAATTTCCCTCACCCGTGACGAGGCGATCCGACGGCTTCACACCGTTGAGTCCAAGATTCGAGGCCTTGGTGTTCGTCGGCTGGCGCTCTTCGGGTCCGTGCTTCGTAACGAGGCTCGCCCCGACAGTGATGTTGATGTGCTTGTCGAGTTCGCTCCGAATGAGAAGACATTCGATCGCTTCATGGCGCTGGCGGATCTGCTTGAAGACACGTTGCAGCACCGGGTGGAAGTGATCACCACGGAGTCACTCTCACCGTTTATCGGGCCACACATCTTGGCCGAGGCAACGGATGTCCTTCGAGCCGCATGACTATCTGCGGCATATTCTCGCGGAAGTCGAGTACCTCCTCGATCAGAGTCGGACTCTCACCTATGAGCGATTTGTAGCCGATCAGACGCTGCGCCGTGCGTTCGTGCGCAGCTTGGAAATTATCGGCGAAGCAGTGAAAAACCTGCCCACTGAGTTCCGGGTATCGCATTCCGAGGTTGCGTGGCGTCCGATGGCTCAGATGCGCGATCGCCTGATCCACAGTTACTTTGGAGTGGATTATCAGCTGGTATGGGATGTGGTGTCCGAGAAACTTCCGGAACTGAAACGTAGCATTCAGCGGATTATTGATTCACAACAAGCTTAGCCATCAGGTTGAAAGAGCCCTGGAATGGCGAGCCTCTCACTCGAAGCGTTGGCCAGCACGGCACACAATCTCCATCTTTGTAGGAGACAGCAAAATCATGATGGTTCAACCCATTGGCTTGAGACCAGATCAGCATGAGCCTGCATTGAATGTGGTCGGAACACAGGTGATGGTGTTGGTGTCCAACGCGGCGATGCAAAGCTCCGGGATCACATTGCAGCAGGGCTAAGCAGGCAGGTCTTCCGCCGCATAGTCACGACTGAGGTGAAGCTAAGGGGGCGGGAACCTTTTTGAGATGTGTTAATCTAAGGATGACGTCCTTTGAAATGGTAATGGAGCTCTGCCGACAGTATACTTAAGGCTCAGACAAGACGAGCGTACAGTGCTATATTGATGGTCATATCTGGAGGTGCCAGGATGGACTGGAGATCCTACATTTCAACTGATCCGCATATCATGCATGGCGCTGTGTGCTTTCGAGGTACGCGAATTCCGGTGTCGGTGGTTCTGGACAATCTCGCTGCAGGCGAAACGCCTGAACGCATTCTCGATCAATACCCCTCGCTTCAGCCTGAGCATATTCCCGCGGCGATCGGCTACGCGGCGGACTTAGCAAGAGAGCGTATCGTTCCCATCCCCGCTTAAGCGCAAAGGATGCCGACTCGATTCAAACTCGACGAGAATCTTCCTCGTAATGCTGAGGTCTTGCTTCAACAGGCCGGTCACGACGTGCATACTGTGCTCACCGAGCAGCTGGGTGGGAACCCCGACCCACGAGTGTTTGGTGCCTCTCAGGCTGAGGAAAGGGTGCTCGTCACGTTCGATCTCGATTTCTCCGATATCCGCGTTTATCCTCCAGCTGGTCATCATGGCATTTGGGTATTGCGCCCACGCACCCAAAGCATCGAGAACACATTGGCTTTATTACGATCCGCACTGCTTGTTCTTGAGGAGGAGGCTCCACAAAGACGGCTGTGGATTATCGAGCCTGAACGGGTTCGTATTCATGAATAGGTGGAGATTTCTCCCCTAGGCCAAGTGAAGATGCTGTTTCCACTATGAACATTCCCGAAGCTGCTCCGATCGTGCAAGAAAACATCTCCACCGGGATTGCGGGACTGTTCTAATCCGTTCGTTTGGTTCGGTTGCACCGGACCGCCGCTGTACCACCTCTGAGTGCTCCACGCTTTCGTGTGAGCCACGGGGCCGTTAGGCCACGGAGAACGCGTAGATGAGTACCCGACGGGAATTCATTCAATCCATGAGTGTTCTTATTGGCGGGGTGCTGTTGGGTTGTTCAAGGAGCGCGTGGTCAATGAGCAGTGACAGGAAGTTGTGGTTCATGCCTGATGAAAGTGACTCGCACCAGCGCACATGGATGGCCTTCGGAGCCAGCAGAAAGATATATCGATGGCATTGCTGCTGGCGGTGGTGGCATCCACTGCACCACGCAGCAAGAGCCAGTGGTCTAACAAGTCAATGCACCGGACAGCTTTCGGCTGCCGCTGATTTCCAACGCTAGGCGGCGATGCACATAATCACGATTCTTTGTAAGAGGCAGCGTGGTCATGTGCGTTCAACCCTTTGTCTTGAGACCCGATCAGCAGATGACGGTGTTGGCGTCCCACGCGGCGGCGCAGAGCTACGGGATCACCCGTACAGCAGGGCGCGGAAGGCACTGACCCTCCGCCGCATAGCCACGGTTGGGACGAAGCGTCCTACGTTCTGACAGGCGAGATTTACTTTCTTTACGATGGGGAAGCCTATGCGTGTAACCTGGTGACTCTCGTGCACGTTCTCCGAGGCACCGTACATGGCTTCCGCTACGGACGTGGGGGTGGGGGAAGGCTCACGAACTAAGGCTTGGGTATTTTTAGATCCTTGCAGATCTTGCTTGCCAGATGATTGGTAATTTCAGTGTGGCGAGGGACAGCTGAGCGGGTATTCAGAGAAGGGTGATGCCACCAAGAGTGTTTTGCTCCTTCGCGCAACAACTCGCATCCATGCTGTCGTAAATGCCGAAGCAGCTCCTCACGTTTCATACTGCGATGGAGGCTTCCTCAAAATTTCCACCGGCGGCGCCTAACGCTTCCTGACGATTGAGTTCCAGTGCTTCCCGTAGAGTGACTCGGAGCGTCTCTACTAATGCCTCACGGCTCTGCTCCTGACAGTTCACACCCGGTATTTCCTCGATCCAGCCAATCCACCACCCGGCATCTTGTTTGATCACAGCCGTATAATTCTGTTGCATGAGGAACCCTCCGCTGTAGGCGAACCCGTGGGACCGCGCATGTATCCTCTGAAAAGGTACGAGGACTACTCATTGCTTGTCAATGTAACGTAATTTGTGCCTCCACTGAATTTAGCAACGAGGCAGTCACATCGTCATGCAGCAGCATACCGATGGTGGAACCGTAACGGTCCCAGTTCCTGATCATGCCGAAATCAGAATCGACACACTGCAGTCCATCATCCGACAGAGCGGCATCCCTCGCAACCCCTTCGAGTCCTGACACATAATACGACGTACCCAGCTACTCCTTCGATCCCCATACTCTCACCGTTTTGCTTGCCACCTGTTATACTGACCCATCCCTTCATTCAATTCGAGAGTGATCGCCATGAACTCTCCGACCTGGGACGAATTCGCCGAGCTGGCGCTGAAACGCATTGCGGCGTCAGGCGCGGAGTACGGCGACATCCGCATTCAGGACAGCAGCACGGAACACATCGAAGGTGAGGATCGCCGAATCGCGTCGATTCGAGATATCCGGGATATCGGCTTCGGCGTGCGTGTGCTCTACCATGGAGCCTGGGGTTTTGCCGCGAGTTCAGTCTTGTCGCTGGAAGAAGTACCGCGTGTTGCGGACCTGGCCGTCGAGATCGCCAGAGGATCTGCATCGGTGGCCCTGGAAAAAGTGCGCCTGGCGCAGGAACCAGTTCATCGTGACCGCATCGTCACGCCCTATCGCATCGATCCCTTCACTATCCCGCTTGAGAAGAAAACTGACTTACTGCTGAATACAATGGAAACGCTCCATCGACAACCCGGTATCGCACGGAGCAGCGCAAGTCTGTGGGCGCGCCGAGACCGAAAATTGTTTGTGTCGACGGAAGGGTCGCATTTGGAATTCGATCTGTTGGCCGGGCAAGGCGACTGTACCGCGACAGCGCTGCATGAAGGTCGGTTTGCCTCGCGCAGCTTCAATACGCCGCATCTCCGGAGAGGCTATGAACTGATCGAGGAAGCCGACCTCCTGCGAGAAGCGACACGGGTTGCTGCCCAGGCGATTGAAAAGGTGAAGGCCCCGGCGGTTGATGCGGGCCCGTATGACCTCGTGCTCGATCCTGAACATCTGTCATTGACGATCCATGAATCTTGCGGCCATCCAAGCGAACTGGATCGTGCGCTTGGGTACGAAGCCAATTACGCAGGGACCAGCTTCTTGACGCCAGAAAAGTTGGGTAACTTTCGCTATGGCTCGAGGCATGTGAATTTGGTTGCCGATAACACCGAATCGGAAACATTAGCGGCCACTGGGTATGATGATGACGGGGTTCAGTGTCAGCAATGGGACATTGTTCGGAACGGAGTGTTCGTCGGGTATTGCACGAACCGTGAAGTCGCGTCGAAGATTGGTGAATCTCGTTCACGTGGCTCCAATCGGGCTGATGGGTGGAGCCACGTTCCGATGGTACGCATCGCCAATATCGGACTTGAGCCAGGTTTAGCGACTGTCGATCAGCTGATTGCCGACGTGAAGCACGGCATCTACATCGAAGGCCATGGGTCCTATAGCATTGATCAGCGCCGCTACAATTTTCAGTTCGGCGGGGATGCGTTCTGGCTGATTGAGAACGGCAGGCGTATCCACATGCTGCGAGACGTGATCTACCATGGGATTACGCCGGAATTCTGGAATAGCTGCGACGGAGTGGCCGACCGAACGGCTCGCCGTCGATACGGCTTCATCACGTGTGGCAAGGGGCAGCCAGGCCAGTCTGGTTGGATGACTCATGCCGCTTCTCCTGCGAGGTTCCGCCAGATCCATGTGATCTGCGGAGAAGGAAGCTCATGACCGTCCTAAGCGGCACCTGGCCGAAGCTGACGAGCCGTGATGAGTTTCGCTTTCTGAGCGATCTGGTCCTGACCCGTTCGTCCGCTGATCAGACGATCGTCCGTCTTCGCGATCATCATGCCGGCACGACGAGGTTCGCCAATAATCAAGTCATCCAGAATGTCGATGCGAGGCGGGGCTCACTGGCAGTGACGGTCGCCTTCGGGGGTCAGCAGGGGACCGCGAGCACGACGGATTTTACCGCCGGCGGGATTCAGGATGCGTTGGCGCGTGCTGAGCGGATTGCTCGGGTCTCACCGGTTGACCCCGAATATCTTCCAGCTCCCGATCCGTGCCTGTTCCCTGTGCGAGCGACGTCGAAACCGGAAACTCTGGCGGCAGGACCAGTCAAACGTCTGGAGTATGCGAACGAAGCCATCGGACATTGTCGGATGGAGAACCTCATGGCGGCCGGCGTCGTGGCATCATCCGGGACCGCGGTCGGGATTGCGGCGAGCAATGGGCTATTCGGCTATGAGGTACGAGGAGACGCGAGGTTTAGTCTCACGGTCCAAACTGGTGACGCGACGGGCTGGAGTGCCGCGGCACATCGGTCGATCGATCATTTGAAGGTTCAAGAGCGGACCTTGGCGGCCATTGCCAAAGCCAAACGAGGCCGGGAGGTGTGTGAGATGCCGGCGGGGCAGTATCCCGTGATTCTTGAGCCGGCAGCCGTGGCCGGACTGTGGGCGTGGGTGCTCTGGTCTCTGGACGCCAAGTCGTACACAAAGGGAACGAGCCCCTTCGCCGGCAAGCTGGGCCAGGCCATCGTGGACGAACGGCTGACGCTCAAGAATCACCCCGATCATGCCGACCTGCTTGGAGAAGGATTTACCCATGACGGTCTGCCGAGTACAGCCTCCCTGTGGATCGACCATGGAATCCTCAAACAGCTGGCCTACGATCGGTTTGCGGCGAAGGCTGATGGCATACACCCTATTCCGACCGTGGAGGCTCCGGTCTTGTCGGTTGAGGGCCTTCCGATGGCCTCGATTCAGGATCTCATGAAAAACATGGAACGTGCGATTCTGGTGACGAATTTTTGGTATATCCGTCCTGTGAATCCTCAGGACCTCATGCTGACCGGAATGACACGAGATGGAACGTTTCTGATCGACAAGGGGGAGATCGTCTCAGCTGTGAAAAATTTCCGATTTCATGAAAGCCCGCTTCAGGCCTTTCGACACCTCACGGCTTGGACGACGCCGATGGAGGCGGTGAACTCAGAGACCGGGAAGATGTTGGTTCCAGCTTTGGCCCTCCCGAATTTTCGTTTCTCAAGCGTCACACGGTTCTAGCTGTCTCGTGAGGACTCCAAACATATTTAATCGACCGCAGAATAAAAGGGTTGACTCTTCTGTGCGCGAGGAGTAGGTACAATAAAGGTATCTCACTAGGTCTGATTGAAGGGGGGATCTGCCAGATGGCCCCGCGATTCAATAAAGAACCCATCAACCTCATTCACCGAATCCCATCACAGAAGCAGATTGATGAAGCGCGGCCGGTCGCCAGGCCCTACGGTCAGATCCTGCTCAATGCTAGCGCCCTCTGCTGGCGCAAGGTGGTTGACCTCTTTGCCTACGTCACGCGCTATGAGGATGAGATCCATCCGCGCCTTCGTAAGCCCCTTGCGCTCCCAGACCGAACGGTGGAGCGTACCACGATTCAAGGGCAGGGTCCCGTCTGGTCGAATGGAGTGGAGGAGCCAATCCGGGAAGCAGAAAGCCCGGTGGCCGCGAAAGTCACAATCCTACAACAGCCGTCTCCGGTGCCGGCTCATGTTCAGTCGGAAGAAGTCGCCGAAATACGGGCCTGTATGATCGGGCAGCAAGATGAGATTGCCCGGCTGACGTCGCACATTCAAGAGCTGACCTCCTTGGTAACCTCTCAGCAGGAGGTCCTCGTTCATCTTGGAAAAGAGCTAGAAGCCGGTACATTTTCACCAGTGTCCACCAGCACAGCGGCTGCCTCTCTGAGGCGAACCCGTATCGGTCGGAAGAAACCAACGGTCAGCGAGGCGCCCAATCCTCATCAGGAACATGAACGCCCGTTTTCTCCTCAGGAAAGTGACGGTCAGTCACTCCATCTGTAAGCTCGGCTCGGTTAGCCGTTGACGCTGAATACTTCTCCATCTCTTCACCGCTAGAAAATGGCGAATCCTACTGGCCCGACAATGATCCCCTGATATAGGGCATCTGCTCCTCTAGCACCTTGTGGAAAAACTCGGTTGATGCCCACAATATGGCTGGAACTTGTAGGGTGCTCACACTGGACATTACTTCAGGATGCTCAAAAAGGCTGTCCAACAAGGCCGCAGTGAGCGAAGAGACAAGGCGTACGCTTCGGTACGCTGAGTCTCTGAGCGAGGCGAGAACGCCGCTGAGAGACTTTTTCAGCATCCTGCTAGCCAGGTACGGGTCCCGTCTGCTAAAAAGCCATCAATGACCATCGTTCGTGTCCTCTTGTGGGCTGTGCTGTGGCTCGGCCTGTTGACGATTGATCTCAGTACGGCCTCTGAGCGTTCTACCGCTCAGGTGCCCCTCTTTGAGAATCTCGGTACCCTCCATCACCCCATCACGACGAGCTCACACGAGGCTCAACAATACTTTGATCAAGGTTTGCGGTTCGTGTACGCCTTCAACCATGAAGAGGCGCTCCTAGCCTTCGAAGAAGCCGCTCGACTGGACCCCTCTGCCGCCATGGCCTATTGGGGGGTGGCGCTCGCATCGGGTCCGAACATCAATGCCGCCATGGATAAGGCTGCCGAACGACGGGCGTGGGATGCCGTACAAAAGGCTCGCGTACATCGTGCCCGCACAAGCGCAGCCGAACAGGCCTATATCGATGCAATCAGCAAGCGATACGAGACCAGAGCGCATGCACGGCCGACTCTGGATAAAGCCTATGCGGACGCGATGCGTGTAGTCTGGCGGCAGTATCCGAACGATCCGGATGCCGGAGTCTTGTTCGCCGAGGCCTTGATGGACCTGCGGCCATGGGATTTATGGATGGCAGACGGACGACCCAAACCGGGCACCCAAGAAATCGTGTCGACATTGGAATCGATTTTGGTACGTTTTCCGGATCATCCAGGAGCGTGCCACTACTATATCCACGCGGTCGAAGCCTCTCCGAACCCGGACCGAGCCGTCGCTTGTGCGGAGCGATTACCCGGGCTGATGCCGGGTGCTGCTCACGTGGTTCACATGCCGGCCCACATCTACATGCGACTGGGTCGATATCACGAGGCGGCTGAACAGAATGCACATGCGGCGGAGGTCGATCGCAAGTATCTGGCCAGGAGACAGTTACACGGCGACTATGCCGACGGCTATTACACCCACAATCTGCATTTTCTCTGGGCTTCCTTAGCGATGGAGGGACGAAGAACCGAGGCATTGAAGGTGGCTCGTCAACTGACGGGCACGATTTCCCAAGAGGAAGTGCGGAAGGATGCCTGGAAGGAATTGTACCTTCCAACTCCATTGTGGTCGATGATCAGGTTTGGACAATGGGATGACCTGCTGCGTGAACCGCCTCCTCCAAAGACGCTGCATTTACAACAGGGGATGTGGCGACTGGGAAGGGGAATGGCGCTTGCGGCGTCCGGTCGTATGCCTGGGGCTGAGGGTGAGCACGTGGTGTTGGCCGGTCTGGCGAAGCGCCTCGGGCGTGATCGGACGCGGGAAAAGAAAACAGAACGGTCCCTCCTGAAGATCGCGGAACGGTTGCTGGCCGGTGAGCTCGCGACGCATCGTCGTCAATACGATGAGGCCATCAAATCCCTCACGGATGCCGTCAAGCTGGAGGAGGAGCTGCCTTACACCGAACCGCCGTTCTGGCCGATTCCCATTCGCCACTATCTCGGCGCCGTCTTGTTGAAGGCCGGTCAGCCGGGTAAGGCGGAAGCGGTCTACCGAGCGGATTTGGCCAAAAATCCACGGAACGGCTGGGCCCAGTTTGGACTCATGCAGAGTCTTCGCGCTCAGCGAAAAGGCCGTGAAGCCGATACCGCAGAAGAACAATGGAAACAGGCCTGGGAGCATGCGGATGTGACCCTCACGGCCTCTCGATTTTGAGGAAGAAGAAGCGGACTGGAGGAGGATCGATGCGATTTGTAGTGGGAGTAATGGGGCCGGCCAAGGCTGCGAAGAAGGACCTCGACAATGCCAGGATCCTTGGAGAATTCATTGCCCGACGTGGTTGGGTTGTCTTGACTGGTGGTCGAAACGTGGGCGTCATGGACGCGGCGTGCGAAGGAGCCAAGCGGGTGGGGGGCAGCTTGACCATTGGGGTCTTGCCGACGGCCAAGGATAAGGTGTCCCGTCATGTGGACGTGCCGATCATCACGGAAATGGGCAGTGGCAGGAACAACATCAATGTGCTGACCAGCCATGTCGTGGTGGCCTGCGGATTGAGTGGCTCGGGCACAGTGTCGGAAGTTGCGCTGGCCGTGAAGGCTGGGAAGCCAGTCATTCTCGTTGAAGCGTCTCCTGCCGATATCGATTTTTTCAGAAAACTCGACAAACGATTGGTCCAAGCCGCTGCCTCACCGGAGGAGGCCATTGAACTGATCATGAAACTCATGGATGGGCGTCAGCGACGAGCGCGTCGTGAAGAACGGGATCTCGATAGGTATATGCCAGTTTGACGCGTGAAGGACTCTCATGTCGGCCCCTGTCTGCTGCCACGCGAGCTCTCCCCACATCCACATCTCTGCACGTGTCGTAGTAAGATGTAAGAATAAGACTACGGCGACGACTCTGAAGAAGGAGGAGACGATCATGACAATCCTGCAGCGTCTGACATCTATCGCCATGAGTCTCGTAATCTGCGCGACCCTCACAGGCTGGCCTTCAAGCGGAGTTCAGAGCGCGCCGACCACTGCCAAGGCGTATTTTGCAGGCGGCTGTTTCTGGTGCATGGAAGAGGCCTTTGAAAAGGTGGATGGAGTCCTCGCTGCGGTCTCGGGCTACATGGGCGGCACCGTGGCCAATCCCACCTACGAAGAGGTTTCGGCTGGGCGGACGGGTCACGCAGAAGCGGTTGAAGTCACCTACGATCCCACGAAAGTCACGTACCAGAAACTCTTGGATGCTTTTTGGCACAACATCGATCCAGTCACGCCGAACGCACAATTCTGCGACCACGGGACTCAGTACCGCGCGGCGGTCTTCTATTCAACCGATGAAGAAAAGCGGCTTGTGGAAGAATCCAAACGCGCGATCGAAGAGTCGAAGCGCTTTCCCCAGGCCATCGTGACGCAGCTGGTCCAAGCCTCAACCTTCTACCTGGCTGAAGAGTACCATCAGGATTACTACAAGAAAAACCCGCTCCGGTATAAGTATTACAAGTACGGCTGTGGGCGAGCCCAGCGGTTGGAAACGCTGTGGGGGAAGTCGTAGGGATCAGTAGCCTGCACCAAGCAGGAGGACGACCTGCAGTACTCAAGTGTAGAACATGACGAATGGTTTCAGTGTGTCGTGTGGAGCCCGCGCGCAGTCGGGTAGGTTGTCAGGTGGTGGAGTTTCGTGTGAGGGGCGAAGAATGGCGGTCACAGAATCCTCCTTCCTTGGCTAAATGAACAGCTCAGTCTTTAACAAATCATGAAACCTGCAATCCGAAACTCGTCCCAGGTCCATCTCTAAACCACCTCAGCTTGGGTCTTAGCACCCGTGGTCTGTTGGACTGGTGATTGAGCATCGGGAGTGCCAGTCGATTTGGAGTGTTCCAGTGAAAAAGTTGTGAGGAAAGGTCAGGGGTTGGGAGGTTAGGTTAACTCAGAGAAGGATTCGAGGAAGCGAGGACCATCACGCCATACGGGGATTAGGACCCTCATTGGAAAGAGGGGAAGCCTTGGTTAGTTCTCCATGCCGCCGTGTGATGACAAACGGCACCGACTTGCCTATACTTTCAGGGTGAAAACGTTCCGATGGGATCC
Source organism: Nitrospira sp. (assembly GCA_005116745.1). NCBI lineage: Bacteria > Pseudomonadati > Nitrospirota > Nitrospiria > Nitrospirales > Nitrospiraceae > Nitrospira > Nitrospira sp. The sequence continues at coordinate 406,336 of SWDS01000006.1, forward strand.
CCGAAAGAACGAACGATTGAAAGCAGGTCGGGGCGTTTCCTTCGAGGATGTGGTGTTGGCCATTGAGACTGGCGGATTATTGGACAGTGTGGAACATCCCAATTCCACTCGTTATCCAAGTCAAGGTGTCTTTGTGGTGGCTATGAATTTCTATGTCTATCTTGTGCCGCATGTCGAGGAAGCGGAGTACATATTTCTGAAAACGATTATTCCCAGTCGAAAGGCAATGCGAGAGTATGGACTGAGAGGAAAACCATGAAAGCTCTTGATCGTGAAGAGAAGAGGATTCTGTCGGCTTTCGAATCTGGCAGATTGAAATCAACGGTGACTTCCGAAGCCTCGTTGCGTCGGTATCGCGAGTACGCGCGTGCGACTCTTAGTAAGAACAAGCGGGTCAATATCAGGCTATCCACACCCGATCTTTCTGAAATCCAAGCGCGTGCGGCAGAAGAAGGCATCCCTTATCAAACGCTGATTGCTAGCGTCTTGCATAAGTTTGTGGCTGGGCGCTTCATCGAAAAGTCATCACGGCTTAGTGCGCGACTTAGTGGACGCGGCAAGAAGCGCCGCGCCGCGTAATACGATCTCATGCTGCCATACTCAAGAATAGCTGGATCAGCGCTCAGCTCTATGAGCAGGTGTCCGACGGAGCGGTGCAAGGTCAAGAACTGACCTCATATCTCGCTTTCTAGCCGCCATCCATAAGCCCACAGTTCTGTTAGCGGCCTAAAAAGTACCGTTGGGAGGTGAGTGGAATGGGAGAGATCATACAGTCATTAAAAGATGGACATTACTTATATAGGTTCTCTGCCGATATTTTGATGCTTGTTAGGGCAAATGCTCATATGGTTGTAAGGGCGGATGACGATGCGTCGGTGTTTAACCTGAATCTTAGCAGCTTAGGTTCCAACTCCAAGTGCAACACTACAAGCCCTGCTGGGCTAAGGTGTTGC